>NZ_JAWOTI010000011.1:0-153104 GCF_033338775.1 Vibrio sp. Vb1018 | reverse complement strand
GCTGAAGGTAAGAACGACCTAAAAATCAACCTAACGGACAGCTACGGCCAAGAGCAAGAAATCAACATCAGCGCAAAGGCGGGTGACGATATCGAAGAGCTTGCGACTTACATTAACGGCCAAACTGACCTAGTGAAAGCCTCAGTAGACCAAGACGGTAAACTGCAAATCTTCGCTGGCAACAACAAAGTTGAGGGCGAGGTCGAGTTTTCAGGCGGTCTATCTGGTGAACTAGGCTTAGGCGAAGGCAAAAAAGTAACAGTAGATACTATCGACGTAACCTCAGTTGGTGGCGCACAAGAATCTGTTGCTATCATCGATGCGGCACTGAAATACGTAGACAGCCACCGCGCAGAGCTAGGTGCATTCCAGAACCGTTTCAACCACGCAATCAGCAACTTGGACAACATTAACGAGAACGTGAATGCGTCGAAGAGCCGTATCAAAGATACAGATTTCGCGAAAGAAACGACGGCAATGACCAAATCACAAATTCTATCGCAAGCGTCAAGCTCAATCCTTGCGCAAGCGAAACAAGCGCCTAACTCAGCGCTAAGTCTGCTAGGTTAATCAATTTAACAAAGCAAGAAACCAAAGCCAGGCTCATCCCTGGCTTTTTGCTTATTGGCTATAACGATTCAGATGTGTCCTGACAGTATGTTCGATAAGGCATTCATATCGATTAGATGATCTCTTTAAATTCCAATGTTTCTGCGATGGTGGCGCAGAGACACCTGAGTCAAGCAGCTGCGCAAAATGTTGAGTCACAACGCAACCTAACTTCGGGGTTTCGAATCAACTCGGCGAGCGATGATGCGGCAGGTTTACAGATATCGAATACTCTCCATGTACAAACGAGAGGGCTTGATGTCGCCTTAAGAAATGCGCACGACGCTTTTTCTGTTGCTCAAACAGCGGAGGGAGCATTGCACGAAAGCAGTGACATATTGCAACGCTTACGCTCTCTGGGGCTTCAAGCAGCAAACGGCAGTTATGACTCAAGTGATCGGCAAAGTATTCAATATGAGGTCGTAGCGCTGCAAGATGAGCTTGATCGTGTCGCGATCACGACAACATTTGCGGATAAAAACCTGTTTGATGGATCTTACGGTTCACAAAGTTTCCATATTGGCGCGAACGCTAATTCAATCTCTTTGACGTTACGTAACATGCGTAGCCATATCCCAGAGATGGGAGGGCAGCATTATGTTGGTGATGCGGTCGATAAAGATTGGCGAGTCACTAAAGATAACCAAACCCTAAAAGTCGAATACCAAGACAGTAAAGGGCAAACCCAAACGGAATCCATTGGACTCAAATTGGGTGACCGCATAGAACAGGTCGCCACTTACATCAATGCTCAACAATCGATAGTGAATGCTTCAGTAACGGAAAACAACGAACTGCAATTCTTCGCTTCTACGATGAAGGCGCCAGAGGGTGTGGTTCTCGATGGGAGTTTAGCGGATGAGCTTGATGTGAGCGCTGGTCAATTAGTCACAATGGATGACATCGATATGTCGACGGCAGGTAAGGCGCAGCTTTCAATTGGGGTGATTGATGCAGCAATTAAGTATGTTGATTCGCACCGGAGTGAAATTGGCAGCTTTCAGAACCGTGTAAACGGCTCGATGGATAACTTAAATACTGTGAATCGGAGTGTTACAGAATCCAAGAGTCGAATAAGAGATACAGACTTCGCAAGAGAATCTACGGAAATGGTGCGTTCTCAAGTGCTCCAAGATGCGACAACTGCATTACTCGCTCAAGCGAAGCAAAGGCCGAGCTCAGCACTAGGCTTGCTCAGTTGAACGTGTTTCAGCGATGCACATCGCTCAGAAAAAAGTCAGATAATAAAAAACGCTGCCATTGGCAGCGTTTTTTTCGTGTTCGATTAAGTAAAAATTACTTAGTTACACGTAGAACTGGAGTTTCACCAACAGTTACAGAACCAGAAAGCTTGTTTAGCTCTTTGATTTCGTCCATGTTAGAGATAACAACTGGAGTTAGCGTTGACTTCGCTTTCTCTTCTAGAAGAGCTAGATCGAATTCAATTACAGTGTCGCCAGCTTTAACAGTTTGACCTTCTTCAGCGATACGCGTGAAGCCTTCGCCTTTTAGTTCAACTGTGTCGATACCGAAGTGAACGAAAAGCTCAACACCGTCGTCAGACTCGATAGAGAACGCATGGTTAGTTTCGAAGATCTTACCGATAGTACCGTTTACAGGAGCTACCATTTTGTTGCCTGCTGGCTTGATAGCAATACCGTCACCAACGATTTTCTCAGCGAAAACAACATCTGGCACGTCTTCGATGTTTACAATCTCACCAGAAAGTGGCGCGATGATTTCGATAGCACCAGCGTCAGCGCTGTCATCAGATACAAGCTTCTTAAGTTTGTCAAACAGACCCATTGTGTCATGCTCCTAAGGTTTGGTTTTATTCTGTCGAATTATAGTATACCAATATAGCTCATTAGACGACTTTTTTCGCCGTCTAATGGCCATTAAGTATTGAATTACTTGGTACTACCGATTACTGAGCTTTCTCAGCAATAAACTTTTCTACCACGGCTTCGATTTCTTCTGCTGTCGGTAGAGAAAGGGCTTCTTCAGCCATTGCTTTCACTTCTGCGAAGTTAGAGTTACGAACTACTTTCTTCACTTTAGGGATTGAAATACCGCTCATTGAGAACTCGTCCAGACCCATACCTAGAAGTAGAAGTGTTGCACGCTCGTCACCTGCAAGTTCACCACACATACCAGTCCATTTACCTTCTGCGTGAGATGCGTCGATAACTTGCTTGATCACTGTAAGTACAGCTGGTGATAGTGGGTTGTATAGGTGAGAAATCATCTCGTTACCACGGTCAACTGCTAGCGTGTACTGAGTTAGGTCGTTTGTACCGATAGAGAAGAAAGACACTTCCTTCGCTAAGTGGTGTGCGATCGCAGCAGCAGCAGGAGTTTCAACCATAACACCGATTTCGATGTTTTCGTCGAACGCGTGGCCTTCAGCGCGTAGCTCTTCTTTGTACTCTTCGATCGCTTTCTTAAGCTCACGGATTTCTTCGACAGAGATGATCATTGGGAACATGATACGCAGTTTGCCGTGTGCAGAAGCACGTAGAATGCCACGTAGCTGATCACGAAGGATTTCACGACGATCCAGACTGATACGTACAGCGCGCCAGCCTAGGAATGGGTTCATCTCTTTTGGAAGATCCATGTATGGGAGATCTTTATCGCCGCCGATATCCATAGTACGGATGATCACAGCTTGACCGTTCATTGCTTCCGCAACTTCTTTGTACGCTTGGTACTGTTCTTCTTCAGTTGGTAGCGCAGTACGGTCCATAAATAGGAATTCAGTACGGTACAGACCAACACCTTCACCGCCGTTACGAAGGATACCGTCACAGTCTTTCACTGTACCGATGTTACCGCAAACTTCTACACGGTGACCGTCAGTCGTTTCTGCGTGTAGGTCTTTCAGTTTCGCTAGCTCTTCTTTTTCAGCTAGGAATGCTGCTTTAACCGCTTTCGCTTCTTCTAGCTCAGCTTCTGATGGGTTAACAACAATCTTGTTGTTCATTGCGTCAAGAATCAGCATGTCGCCATTCTTAACTTTCTTCGTGATGTCGTTAGTACCAACGATAGCTGGAAGCTCAAGTGAGCGAGCCATGATTGAAGTGTGAGATGTACGACCGCCGATATCACAAGCAAAACCAAGCACGTAGTCTAGGTTGATTTGTGCAGTTTCAGATGGCGTTAGGTCGTAAGCAACAAGAATTACTTCTTCGTTGATATCGCTAAGCGAAACAATGTTGATGCCTAGTGCGTTCTTAACAAAACGAGAACCGATATCGCGGATGTCAGTTGCACGCTCTTTTAAGTATTCGTCGTCTAGAGACTCAAGAGCACATGCTTGCTCTTCGATCACTGAGTGGATAGCGTGATCAGCAGTCATCTTGTCGTTTTTGATAAGTGCTAGGATTTCCTCTTCTAGCTCTTCGTCTTCAAGAAGCATGATGTGACCTTCAAAGATCGCTTCTTTTTCTTCGCCAAACGTTTCAAGCGCTTTTTGCTTGATAGTTTCTAGCTGAGCTGCAGATTTGTTACGAGCGTCAAAGAAACGCTGAACTTCAGCTTCTACTTGATCGTCAGAAATAGTGTTTGTGTTTAGGACAATTTCATCTTCTTGAAGTAGTAGTGCTTTACCGATTGCAATACCAGGAGATGCTAGGATGCCTGAAATCATAGCCTTACCTTAAGTTTGGTCAACTTTATAAAACGGGAGAATAATGGGTGCGCTAACGAATAGTTTTAGCTTAGTTTTGAGCCTATTTCCAACGAAGCCATTTTGCTTTCACAAAATGGCTTCTGGAGTAGGAGACCGGATTAGTGTAGTTGGTCCATTAGAGCAACTAGGTGGTCAACTGCTTGCTGAGCTTGTGGGCCTTCAGCAGAAATAGTAACTTGAGTACCTTTTACTAGGCCTAGTGTTTGTAGTTTGAACAGGCTCTTAGCGCTAGCGCTTTTACCGTTAGAAGTCACAGTGATGTCTGCGTCGAATGCTTTTGCTTCTTTAACAAACTGTGCAGCTGGACGAGTGTGAAGGCCGTTTTCTGCTGTGATTTCTACTTGCTTCTCGTACATGTGATATACCCCAATAAATGTATTTTTTTGTTAGTTTGTGACCAGATTTTAGCTTAACTGCTTTACATCTTGTGCGCTAGCACGGGAAGAGTTCAAAGCGCGTCAGTTCTGATACTAGTCAAAAGTTTGGTAACTACGCAACTGTTTGCGTGCGTAATCACTTTGAAACCTTTTTGTGTTCTGCTTCTTTATTTTGAAGCTAGAAATAAAACACCCTGATATTACCAAAGGTAGGGCAGGGATCAACAAAAAAGCCCCTAAACGGGGCTTTTTTAAACTAAAAATTGATTTGAACACATATTATTGTTGGTTCTCTTTTTCGGTAAAGATACCTGCAAAGAGTGCTGTACTTAGGTAACGCTCACCGGAACTTGGCAAGACAGTTACAATTGTTTTTCCTTCAAATTCAGGTAGTTCCGCAAGTCGGTTCGCTGCAACAACCGCTGCGCCAGATGAGATACCAGCTAGGATACCTTCCTCTTCCATTAGGCGACGAGCCATCTCAATCGCTTCTTCTGAGGTAACTTGCTCAACACGGTCAATAATGTCTAAATCGAGGTTACCAGGGATGAAACCAGCACCGATACCTTGAATTTTGTGTGGGGCAGGCTGGATTTCTTCGCCAGCAAGTGCTTGTGCAATAACCGGAGACTCTGCTGGCTCAACTGCAACAGAAGTGATGGCTTTGCCTTTTTCACCTTTGATGTAACGGCTAGTACCTGTAATAGTACCGCCCGTACCAACACCAGCAACGAATACGTCGATTTCACCGTCTGTCGCTTCCCAAATCTCAGGGCCCGTAGTCTTTTCGTGGATTTCTGGGTTCGCTGGGTTGTCAAATTGTTGAAGAAGTAGGTACTTCTCAGGGTTGCTTGCTACGATTTCTTCTGCTTTAGCAATCGCCCCTTTCATGCCTTTCGCCGCTTCAGTCAGCTCAAGGTTCGCGCCTAGTGCTTTTAGTAGCTTACGGCGTTCTAGGCTCATTGATTCAGGCATGGTCAATGTTAGCTTGTAACCGCGAGCAGCCGCTACGAATGCTAGAGCAACACCAGTGTTACCACTGGTAGGTTCTACAAGCTCTACACCTGGCTTAAGAAGGCCCGCTTTCTCTGCTTCCCAAATCATGTTTGCACCGATACGGCACTTAACACTGAAGCTAGGGTTACGCGCTTCAATTTTTGCGAGAACTTTGCCTTTACTTACTTTGTTTAGACGAACGAGAGGTGTATTACCAATAGTAAGAGAGTTATCTTCGTAGATTTTGCTCATAGTGATGTTCCTTCATTACACGTTGTGTGAATATGGATAGAAGAATATGCGGTATGAAAAAAAGGGAAAAGGATTAAAAAGTTATATCTTATTAGGTTGGCCCAGAACTTGATAAAAGAAAAGGGAAAAGCTGGCGCTGATCCCTTTCCTTAATCTCTAGTCGACTATCGTTGGTGCTTAAACTCCGCGACCCACATAGCGGTTGCACCACATATTGCTACAGGCATGACAATGAGGTTCAAAATTGGGATCGTCGTAAACACAGACACCAATACCCCAAAGCCATAGGCCTTACCTTGCTTTTGTTTCAATTTGTAACGCATGTCGTTAAATGGGATTTTATGGTTATCAAACGGGTAGTCACAATATTGAATCGCGAGCATCCAGGCGGTAAAGATAAACCATAAAAATGGGCCTACTGTTTGTCCAAGGGCAGGGATGAGCAATAATAGGAATAGGCCTATTGCTTTAGGTAAAATGTAAAGGAGCTTTCTCCACTCACGAGCTAAAACGCGAGGAACATCTTTCAGGACGGCAGTGAAACCATCATCATTTACTTTTTGTCCCGTTAAGTACTCTTCCACTTTTTCAGCCAAGAGGCCATTGAATGGCGCGGCGATAAAGTTCGCGAGCGTGCTGAAAAAATAGGAGAAGGTAGCGAGTATCGTCAGAGCGAGTAAAGGCCAAAGAATGTAAGTTAACCAGGATAAAAACTCAGGCAGCTTCCCAATCCAGCCTTCTATCCATATATTAAGGTTTGAAAATAGATAGAAGATGGCACCACCTACAAGCAAGATATTTGCAAGTAGAGGTAAGATGACAAAGCGCCTGATTTTAGGGGCAAGTGCCAATTGTATCCCGTATAGAAAATAACCGAACCCGGTTCTCTGCTGATTGTTTTGCTTCATGTCTATTTTGGCTTCGTGTAAATGAAAACTCATTGTACCTGTGAGGACTTTTCTTTCAATGCCCTGACAAATGACGTCTTGTTAAGTGGAATCGTGGCAAGAATCACAACAAAAAACGGAACTTCTTGCATTAAGTTGTTCTAAATCTACATATAGTTTTGGTAAAGTAAACGTATCATTCAGATTTATTGCACTTGGGTTGCTGCTCAAGGAACTGCGAGTAGTAAAAACAAGTATATTGAGAGTAAATAATGCAGGAATTGCGATTCGTACTCATTGTTGTTGGCGCATTAGCCATCGCGGCATTACTGTTTCATGGTTTATGGAGCAGTAAAAAAGAAGGCAAAGCAAAGTTTGGTAACAAGCCACTTGGTAAGCTGGATGTTGACCAAGAAGACAAAAATGATCTTGTTGAGAAAGAACGAGACTTCGCTCCCGCTCCTGAAGATGACTTTGAGATCATTCGCAAAGATCGCAAAGAACCAGATTTTGGGATGGCGAGTTCTTTCGACAACAAGTTTGAATCTGACCCGTTATTCGGTGGTCCATCTGAAGTCAAACAGACGCAGCAGGAGCCGGATGACATCCCTTCATTTGTTGCAGAAAAAGATAAAGAAGAGGACGTTGAGCCTGTTGTTCAAGCAACAGTAGCTGAAGAGCCATTCCAGCCTGCTGTGGAAGAAGACGTTATTCCCGCCGCGTTTGATATTACGGAGAAAGAACAGCAAGTCGAAACGGTTAGTGAGCCTGTCGTTGCAGAGCCTAAGGAAGAGCCAAAGCCAGAACCTGAAATGCAAGTGATTGTATTGAATGTGCACTGTGCTGGTGAAGAGCCATTTGTTGGTACTGCTTTATTTGAAAGTATGCAACAAAACGGTCTAATTTATGGCGAGATGGATATTTTCCATCGTCATGTCGACTTGTCCGGTAACGGCAAAGTGCTGTTTAGCGTCGCTAATATGATGCACCCTGGTACGTTTGAGCATGCTGATCCTGCTGAGTTTACAACGAAGGGTATTTCATTCTTCATGACATTGCCTTGTTATGGCGAGGCTGAACAGAACTTCAACTTAATGCTCCGAACTGCGCAGCAAATTGCTGATGATTTAGGTGGTAACGTACTTGATGACCAACGCAACTTAATGACGCCAGATCGTTTAGCATCTTATCGACGTCAAATAGTTGAGTTTAATGCCGCTAACGCATAATCTTAACAGCAAATAATAATAGGGCTCCGGATGGAGCCCTTTTTCTTGGATTTCCCAACCTCACCGATTGAAAATACACGGGGCTTTACTATGTCTGAATCAGTACTTCAGCGACTAGAAGAACTAAAAGAGTCGTTGCATTACCACGCTGTGCGTTACTACGTGGAAGATAACCCAGAGATCCCTGATGCCGAGTACGACCGTTTAATGCGAGAGTTACTGGATATTGAAGCTGAGAACCCTGACTTAATAACCGTAGACTCGCCAAGCCAACGTGTCGGTGGACAGCCTCTCTCTGCGTTTAGCCAAGTGACACATGAAGTACCGATGCTTTCGCTTGATAACGCGTTTGATGATAGTGAACTCGATAGTTTCCACAAGCGCGCACAAGAGCGCGTGGGCAGCCAGAGTGTGAAAGAATACTGTTGTGAGCCTAAATTGGATGGACTCGCCGTAAGTTTGTTATATGAGAATGGCGTGTTAGTTCAGGCGGCCACTCGAGGCGATGGTACTACGGGTGAAAACATCACAGAGAATGTGCGTACGATTAAAGCTATTCCTTTAAAACTCAGGGGTAATGACTGGCCAAATCGTCTTGAAGTTCGTGGTGAAGTCTTTATGCCGAAAGCTGGGTTTGAAAAGCTCAATGAATTAGCAAGGAAGAAAGGCGAGAAAATCTTTGTGAATCCACGTAACGCTGCGGCAGGTAGCTTACGACAATTGGATTCACGTATTACGGCTTCTCGTCCGCTTAGCTTCTATGCATACAGTGTAGGCGTGGTGCAAGGCGCAGAATTGGCAGCAAGTCATTACGAACGCTTTTTGCAAATCAAATCTTGGGGACTGCCAATGTGCCCGGAAACTAAGCGAGTTGAAAGCTTGGCGGATGTAAAAGCTTACTACCAAGATATATTGCAGCGTCGTGATGCCCTCCCTTATGAGATCGATGGTGTCGTTATTAAAATTGACGATATTGCCGTGCAAGAGCGTCTGGGGTTTGTTGCTCGCGCTCCACGTTGGGCGATTGCCTACAAATTTCCAGCTCAGGAAGAAATGACGACACTGAATGAAGTGGAGTTCCAAGTCGGTCGCACTGGTGCGATTACACCTGTTGCTAAGCTAGAGCCTGTATTTGTTGGCGGGGTAACGGTAAGTAATGCGACGCTTCATAACGCAGATGAGATAGAACGTCTGCAGGTCAAGATTGGTGATCACGTTGTGATCCGCCGTGCTGGCGATGTTATTCCCCAAGTCGTATCTGTCATCAAAGAGCGTCGACCAGAAACAGCTCGAGATATTGTTTTCCCAACTCAGTGTCCTGTTTGTGGTTCGCATGTTGAGCGGATCGAAGGAGAAGCGGTAACACGTTGTATGGGGGGCTTAGTTTGCCAAGCCCAGCGCAAACAAGCGCTAAAACACTTTGTTTCTCGTAAAGCGTTAGACGTTGACGGTTTAGGCGATAAAGTGATCGAGCAGCTTGTTGATCGTGAGATGGTGAAAACTCCTGCTGACTTATTTAAGTTATCAGCGGGGATTTTAACCGTACTAGATCGCATGGGGCCAAAGTCTGCGCAGAATATTGTGAATGCGTTAGAAAAATCCAAAGAGACAACGTTACCTCGGTTTTTGTATTCACTGGGGATCCGTGAAGTTGGCGAGGCAACCGCAGCAAACTTAGCAATGCACTTTAAAACGTTGGGAGCGATCCAAAATGCTACCGAAGAGCAGTTGATTGAAGTGCAAGACATCGGTGCTGTGGTTGCTCAACATATTACGACTTTCTTTAGTGAAGAACAGAACCAAGCGGTGGTTAAAGATTTGCTTGAACAAGGAATTCATTGGCCAGAGATTAATACTACTGAGCAGGTGGGGGAATTACCATTAGAAGGTAAAACAGTAGTATTAACGGGAACACTTTCTCAACTGGGGCGTACAGAAGCCAAAGAAGCCCTCCAAGCACTGGGGGCTAAAGTGACGGGTAGTGTTTCTAAGAAAACCGATATTTTGTTTGCTGGTGAAAATGCAGGTTCGAAGCTCGCAAAGGCACAAGAACTGGGTATCGAAATTAAAACAGAACAAGACTTACTCGAACTGATGAATTAAGTCTTCTCAAAAAAGCTAAAAAATAACTAAAAGCCCCGTATGGTAAGCATGCGGGGCTTTTTCTTGTTCATAATTAAGTGTTTTTTTATTGAGTAATTGATGCCTTTGTTCTTTTCAGTGATCAAGATCGAACCTTGGGTTATTGGTTTTTTTGGCTTTTTTAGTCTGCGAGTGACTTCAAGTTGATACTTTTAAGTTCAATTTAAGTGTTTGATTTTAAATGATATTTTATTGTGTTGTGTTGTGTTGGTGTTGTTAAAAATAAGATCTGGATCAATAAGTTATATGGAACTTTGGAGTGGCTCATATTTTTTTAGAAAAAAATAAGTTCCATTTGGATGTTTTTAGCTGCGAAGTTAGTCTTAATCACGTGGATACACGGTGTGTATGCAGGAACTAAAAAAAGCCAAATTAGAAATAATGAGGTTTGATCAGGAATTTACTTCTCTCCTTCGGCGGCCAACTAAAGGTGAGATAGAAAAATACAGCTATATCCATTTTTAGGAGTTTTTCCATGGACAAATTTTTTAAGGTTTCAGCGTTAACCGCAGCAATGTTTGGTGTTGTTGCTGTCGCTCCAGCTACAGCGTCTACTGAAAGTGCAGCAGGTGGCGAGTACGTAGAGAAAGTGAACGAATTTATGCAAGACTCAAGTCTGAATGCATTATTCATAGTTGATACTCGTTCACGAACTCGTACAACAGGTAAGCCCGGCGGTGAAAATGGTGACCGTTGGAGTCGTCTAAACTACTCTTCTTACAACGCAATTTTAGACTTCACTTCTGGCTACCACGATGGTTGGGTGGGCGCAGATGTTGCGGCTTACTACTCTGGCGATCTTTACAACGATAGTCTTTACAATTCAAACGAAGGCTACCTATGTAACGAAATCTCAACTTGTAACAACCTAGACTGGGGTGCAGGTGATGGTCAGCAGCTTAAAGTTTACAAAGCAGCGCTGAAATTCAAAGCAAACGAAAACTTTAATGCTCGTTTCGGTATGTTACAGGCTGGTGGTAACGGTACAATCGGTAACGTTTGGAGCTTTGTACCTGGTACTTACCGTGGTTTCGAACTGAACGCTAAGCTTGGTGATTTCAACCTAAGCTACTTTGGTGCAGACCAATTTACAGCACCTTGGCTGCTTCACGAAGATGATTACGCACCAGCGCTTTGGTCTGACACGTCATGGAGCTACCTACACTCTCTAGGTCTAAATGGTAACCTAACTGACAGCCTGTTTATGCAACTTGGCCTAGGCCAAGCAACTGGCGTTCAATATGCAAATGGTGTTGACTGGGGTGCAGGTCAAGTGACTAGCTACCACAACGAGACTGATAACACATCTTACAAAGCGTATTTGAAGTACACAGTGAGCGATCGTACAACTCTAGCATTTGATTTCTACGGTGTTGATGACGATGTGAAATACGATGGTCTAGGTTTCCACACTGGTCTGTCTTTGAACCAATCTTTCGGCAAGCTAGCTTGGATGTCTGAGTTGCGCTACACAGACACAGATAACCGTGCGGACTTCGTTCCTCGTACTATTCATACATATGGTATGAACAATGGTACTTGGTCTCAGTGGTGGGATGCGCTATCTGACTGGAACAAAGCGGGTGAGCTAGCATGGTACAACCGTCTATCTTACAACCAAGGTAACGGCTGGAACTACTACCTAGGCTTTGGTTACGGTACTGGCGCTGACTCTGCAGCAAGCGGAGCATCAGGTGACTGGGATTACGAAAGCGAATACGCAGTTAACGCAACAGTATCTTACTCACTACAAAGTGGCGCGCTTAAAGGTTCTACCATTCGTTTACACGGTACAATCCTAGAACGTGATGAGTACGCAGGTGCAGGCGATGCGGATGAGACAGACTTACGTCTACAAGTTCTTATCCCTTACAGCTTCCACTAATACTTAGTGAAATAATAAAAGGAGCCGCTAGGCTCCTTTTCTATTTCACTTCTCGGCCGTCGTATATTTTGCAATATAACGGTGGCAACATATGTACATTACCGTTTGGCAACTCACACTTTATCTCTGGGCCTAACGTACGACCACCGGATGCACCATTAGCATGAGTGGTTAACGGAATTATGGCAAAAGATATTACTAATAGACCAGATAAAAATCTCATAATCATCACCTTAATATAAACTTTAAATATCTACGTACTTGTATAAACCGTGACTACGCAGAAAGGCAAGGTTGAATAGGGCTCTTATATCAAACTAAGCTCTTACTTCTTTACTATTCCCATTCCCCACCTCTAAATCGACACATTTCACTTGGAATATTCGTAACGTCGCCACTTGGCATCTTACATTCGACTATAGGTCCCAAATTAGTTGTACCGCCGTTTCCGTTGTTGTAGGCAAAGGAAGAAAAAGAAAAAATACCGCACAACATTAAAAAGAGAAGCTTATTCATAGTACATCCTCTTACTTACCAAATAAAAAGCACTCAACTTAAATGCTTATGCGTTAAGTATGTATCCGAGGATAAAAAGATCAAAAAATAATTCAATAAAGTTTTATTTTTTAAAATAAATTTAGAGCGATAATTTACCTAGATATATTTCTATCTTATTGATTGTCGTGTGTTGAATAATTAAATGATAGGAAATGGGAGGTAGGGTATTAATAATATTACTACTACTTATTTTTTTCTCGATTTTAATTAAGGTAATGAAAATAAAGCAGTTGTTTAGATTAAAGTAATGGAGCATGATTTGCCCCATTACTTTGGCATAAATTAATTAGAATCAGGCTCAATGATTAAAATAATACCTTCCACATCGGTGATTCTTACGCGGGTACCGGCTGGAAGTGCTTGATCCGATTGTGCGGACCATGTGGTATCGGCTACCTTGATGCGATTGAGCCCGACGGAAAAGTCTTCTTCAAGGATAAGAGTACGCCCAATTAACTGCTTGTACTTTTGGTTCAGATCTCTTTCTTGGTCTTCTTGCTTGTCTTTAGACCATTGTCGTCGCCACCAAAGCCAGGTGGTGATTAAGCTGAAGCTTGCAAAGCAAAGCCATTGCAATTGCCAGCTCATTGGCAAAACGGTCATGAATGCTCCAACGATAAGTGCAGACATCCCGAGCCAGAGAAAATACCCTGCGGTACCAAGTAGCTCAACTGCTAAAAGAGCAAAGCCAAACGCTAGCCAATGCCAGAAAGAGATACCTTCCAACAAACTAAAAAAGTCCATAAATTATTCTTTATCTTGCTGTTTAAACATTTCTGCTATCCCTGCAACCGAGCCCATTAGTCCGGTTGCTTCTAATGGAAGCATAATGATTTTACCATTTTCGGCTTGACCAATGCTCTTGATCGCTTCGGTATAACCCTGTGCAATGAAGTAATTGACGGCTTGCATGTCACCTTTTGCAATGGCTTCGGAAACCATGTAAGTCGCTTTTGCTTCTGCTTGCGCGGCACGCTCACGTGCTTCTGCATGGAGAATAGCAGACTGCTTTTCGCCTTCAGCTTTTAATATCTCTGATTGTTTATGACCTTCGGCCTTTAATATCTCAGCTTGGCGAACCCCTTCTGCTTCAAGAATTTCCGCACGCTTATTACGCTCGGCTTTCATTTGCGCATTCATTGCAGCGGTCAGATCGGCTGGTGGCTGGACATCTTTAATCTCAATTCGTGTGACTTTTACGCCCCAAGGGTTTGTTGCTTGGTCAACAATCGCCAACAGCTTAGAGTTGATCATGTCGCGTTGGCTCAGCATTTCGTCCAGTTCCATTGAACCTAAAACGGTACGAATATTGGTAAGGGTCAAGTTTCTAATAGCGTGTTCTAAATCGTTGACTTCATAAGCCGCTTTGGCAGCATCGATCACTTGAACAAATCCGACAGCGTCAATAACCACGTTAGCGTTATCTTTTGAAATGACCTCTTGCGCAGGAATATCGAGAACGCGCTCCATCATATTTACTTTTTGACCAACTTTATCAACGAATGGAATGATTAAGTTTAAACCCGGCTTTAATGTGTGGGTGTAGCGTCCGAAGCGTTCAACTGTCCAGTTGTTTCCTTGCGGAACCGTTTTAATGGCTGAAGATAAGATAACGACAGCAAGAACGACGAAAATACCGATGGTGATCAGTGAATCAATTGGCATGAGTTATTCCCTTAAGTGCATAATGTTCGATCCATTTTTACCTATTTATAGACAATAGACAATTGAAGTTCTGAGACCTTTGAGAGGTTATTGGTTTTTTATATGACAAAGGCCGGAAATCCCGGCCTTTGTTATCTTCTTCCTAGAAGAATGCGACGCTTAGTACAAAATTGAGTAAAGCTGGCGACGATATTTGCTTGCTAATGCGTTACCTTGACCTAGCGCACTGAGAATATCCATAAAAGTCTTCTTCACTTCACCGTCTTGGGCGCCCAAGTCTTTTTTAAGAATATTCCACAGCAGTTCCAACGCTTCTTCATCCCGACCAACTTGGTTGTATTGTACCGCCAATTCACAAGCGAGTTCGAAGTTTGCCATGTCTGCTGCGTATGCTTGTTCTAGTCGCTGTAACTCAGGGCTATCTGCAGCCTGCAAATGCAGCTCGAGCTTGGCTATTAGGCTCTTGTAGTAGTTATCTTGATACTCGAGAGGGATAGCGTTCAGTAGTTCTTGGGCAATATCAAATTGTTTGGTTTCTAGCAAACAATCAGCCATCGCGAGTTTCACATCACCACGCTCTTGCAGCTCTGGCGGCAAAGTGTGGATGATACTCAAAGCCTGAGCATGCTCACCTTGCTGAAGAAGTTCACTGACTTGTTTTAATAGTTGTTCATCTGGGCTTGGCAAATGCTTTTGTAGCATGGTAGCAATGGCATCAATTGGCTGGGGGCCTCCCAGACCATCGACGGCTTGACCATTTATAAACAGCGCGATAGTTGGCAATACTTGCACGCCAAATTGAGACGCTAAAGCTGGCTGATCTTCACAATTTAGTAGAGCAAGCGTAAATGCACAGTTGTACTGTTGAGCAAGAGATTGCAACTCAGGGAGTATCTGTGCGCTTTCTGGCTGAGCGTTGGCCCAAAAGTGGATCAAAACGGGCGTGTTCATTGATCCTTCAAGCGTTTCGCGAAAGTTCTGTTCTGTTATCTCAACGATAAATGGGGATTGCATCAGAGTATCCTTGCCTTGTGTCTTGTCGTTGATATTAGATATGGAGTTGATTTAGGTGAAATTCAAGCGACATTCACCATCAATAATGAATCATTCTATTTTGAGAAAACGTGAGGTAATAGAGTGAGGTTATTGCTGCTCAGGTGTTAGATAAAAAGAAAACGCTGCCGAAGCAGCGCAATTCTAATGCTATTTGTTAGTGCGGTATCAAAATAGGATGAACATGGTCAACACTACACCCACACTAAGCCAGTTAAGCTGATTTAATGTCATTGTTGCCTCGCAGTAGTATAAACATTGCTACAAAACGTAATGGGTGGCGATACCAAATCTAAGCAACTCAATCACTTTGGGCGAAAGAATCCCCGCTGAATTGCGTAGAAATTGATTCGTTTAGTTGAGGTTTTTTTTACCTACATGTTCATAATGACATCACATTGTTACGGTGAAATTACATTTCGACAAAACTTTTTTATGCAGCCTGTCGCAAAATTTTATCAAGTACACGGGTTGGTAATAGTCTTTTCAAGACTGCGAATAATTTAGTCGGTGTAGTAATTCGATAACGAATTTTCGGTGAAACGCTAGTTAATGCATGAAGAACTGGTGCGATGCAAGACTCTGCAGGCAAAACAAATCGATTATTAGACTTGTTGTTGTTGAGTCGCTCTCTTTGTCCTTCATAAGCATGACGATGGGGGCTAGATTCAATATCAACCCACTTCTCAAAGGCTCGTAATGCATTGTTTCTAAATTGAGTTTCGATCGGTCCTGGTTCTATCAATGCCACTTTGATATTCGTATCCGCAAGCTCTAGCCTGAGCGTATCTGTCCAGCCTTCTAAGGCAAATTTTGATGCATTATAGGCACCACGGTATTTCATTGCGGCAAAACCAAGAACAGAGCTGTTTTGTATGATGCGTCCTTCGCCTTGCTGGCGCATATGAGGAAGCACCTCTCTGACCAACTGGTGCCAACCAAAAAAGTTGGTCTGAAATTGATCTTGAAGAGCCTCGGTGGGTAAGTCTTCCAGTGCTCCGGGCTGACCATAGGCACCATTATTGAACACTGCGTAAAGCTTACCTTCTGCTAACTCTAGCGCTTGCTTCACGCCCGAAGAAATGCTTTCTGGGCTATTTAGGTCTAGATTGATGCAGGTTAGCCCTTCATTAATTAGGCGCTGGACATCTTGTTCTTTCCTACAAGATGCAATGACATTAAATCCCTTGTTTTGTAGGGCGTGAGCGCACACGTAACCGATGCCGGTTGAACAACCCGTAATAAGAATCGACTTTTTCATAATTTAATTTAAGACTCAGAAACATTGATTGGAGCCATCATTCATCAGCTCCGGTCATGAAGCAAGTGCTTGAGTGCTGGCTCTATTCTGGAGTAGCTAAATTTAAAGCCCAGTTCGGTGAGTTTTTTGGGTTTGGCTCTCATGCTATCAAACAACAAGCAGGAAGATTCTCCCATTAGGAGTTCCATCGCCCATTTAGGCGTGAACAAGATATGCGGACGTTTTAGCGTTTTAGCTAGTGTGCCGCTGAATATACGATTAGTCACAGGATGGGGGGCGCACATATTGAATGCACCGTGGGCATGTGGTGTTTCAAGCAAGTACATGATAGCGCGGATCATATCTAGGATGTGAATCCAAGGCATGTACTGATTACCGTTCCCAAGTGGGCCGCCTACGCCAAGCTTGTAAGGTAATAGCATCTTTGCCAACGCACCACCATTAAGGCCGAGTACCACGCCAGTTCTCAGTAGACAAACCCGTGTTTGTTCCGACTCTGCGCGCTTAGCTATTTTCTCCCACTTTGCACAAACCTCGTGAGGAAAGCCGTCGCTATTAACATGTAAGCACTCATCAAACGGATGATCTTGTTGGTCACCATAGTAGCCAACTGCCGAGCCACTAATAAAAACAGAGGGAGGTTCGGTACTTGCGTGGATCAGCTCAACAATTTGTTCGGTAATTTTCCAACGACTTTTGCAGACTTTTTCTTTTTGCTCGCTGGTCCACCTTTTATCCGCAATAGGCTCACCTGCAAGATTAATGACGGCATCAACGTGATTGAGATCGGCGAACGACTCGAGCGAGTCAAGGTATTCGATATTACCCAGATCAGCATGCTGTAGGCGTTGTTTTGCTCGCTCTGGAGAGCGTGTAAGTAGCATAACCTGGTGAGTTGATAGCAGCTTGAGCAACTCCGAGCCAATAAACCCAGTGCCACCTGTGAGTAATATCTTCATGTTATCTCTTTGAATGTACACGTATTAGAACATTATAGTCGTTTTGTTCTTAGCTTGATCATCTCAACACCATTATTTCTGGGATAGTGACAAGCTGGCAGAGATACTATTAACTTCACATATTAGAAAATATGTAACTAAATGTTATAGATGGCGCTAGTGCATTCACGGTAGAAGAGTGAAATCTATGCCAGACTAGAAGTTATCGCTCATTGGAACGAGCGTAATCAGTTTGCACAATCAAGGAGGATAGGCATGGAAGCATTTGTTGCGCTTTTTCGAGCGCTCCTCAATAGTGCTCGTGACTTATTACCCATCATCATTGTTATCACTTTTTTCCAATTAGTCGTTTTGCAAGAGCCGCTGCCCAACCTGGTCTCCATTCTTTTTGGCTTGTTGCTTGTCGTTTTAGGATTAACCTTTTTTATCTTTGGCCTAGAACTTGGTCTTTTTCCTATCGGAGAGAGTATGGCTCAAGCCTTTGCAAAAAAAGGCAGCGTGTTTTGGTTATTAGTCTTTGCGTTTTGTTTGGGGTTTGGCACCACGATAGCTGAACCTGCATTAACCGCGGTAGCGGAAGAAGCCTCAAAAGTTGCGGCAGAGGGCGGAATGATCGCTAACTCAGAGCAGTCCATGCAGGATTACGGAGAAGGACTTCGAGTAACAGTAGCTCTCTCAGTGGGGATAGCCATCGTTATCGGTGTTTTGCGTATCTTAAAAGGGTGGCCGATTCATTACATGATCATTGGTGGCTACGTCGGCGTTGTAATACTGACGTGGTTTGCACCTGAAGCCATTATTGGTGTCGCTTACGATTCCGGAGGTGTAACCACGTCCACCATAACAGTACCTCTGGTCACTGCACTGGGCGTCGGTTTAGCGTCTTCTATTAAAGGGCGTAACCCTATGGTGGATGGCTTTGGTTTAATCGCTTTTGCCTCGCTGTTACCGATGATGTTTGTGATGGTTTACGGAATGGTCGTAACATGATTTCAATTGATCATTTCCTAGACACTTTGTTATCGACCGTTCGAGACGTCGTTCCCATCGCCAGCATTATTTTTGGTTTTCAGTTAGCGGTGTTAAGGCGTCCTGTTAGCAACCTTAAGAAAGTTTTGCTTGGGTTCGTTTATGTGATTTTCGGGTTAGCTCTTTTTTTACTTGGATTAGAAATGGCGTTGTTTCCACTTGGGGAGACGATGGCTGTGCAATTAACGGCGCCGGAGTTTTTACAAGAGTTCAAAGTATCGGTAGGGAAAGCCTTAATGTGGGTCGACTATTATTGGGTTTACACCTTCGCCTTTTTTATAGGCTTTAGTACCACGATTGCAGAGCCTTCTTTAATCGCTGTAGCGATAAAAGCAAACCAAGTCTCTGGAGGCAGTATCAGTATTAACGGCTTGCGCGTAGCCGTTGCGTTTGGGGTGGCAATTGGTATTGCATTAGGGAGTTACCGGATTGTCGTGGGCGATCCCATTCATTATTACATCATCGCGGGTTACATCGTCGTTGTGATTCAAACGTTTTACGCTCCTAAGCTTATTGTTCCACTCGCCTACGATTCTGGAGGCGTAACAACTTCTACCGTCACTGTCCCACTTGTAACTGCATTAGGGTTAGGGCTTGCTTCGACCGTCCCTGGAAGAAACCCAATGATTGATGGCTTTGGCTTGATCGCGTTTGCCAGTCTATTTCCTATGATCTCTGTGATGGGCTATGCGCAAATAACCCAGTGGCTGAATAAAAACGTCTCGGAGGAAGAAGAAAATGCGCTTTAAATTGATACTTGCGTTTGTTGAAGACAGCAAAACAGACAAGGTGTTGGACGCTGCACGCGATGCTGGTGCGACCGGTGCAACAGTGATTAACAATGCTCGCGGGCAAGGTTTAAATCAAAAGCGAACGTTTTTTGGTTTAACGCTAGAAGTGCAAAAAGATGTGCTGCTGTTTGTGGTCGAGGAACATCTATCTCGACACATATTAGAGACCATTAATGAGGTTGGTGAATTTGACAGAGAGTCGGGACAGGGGATTGCTATTCAGATCGATATTGAAGATGCAGTCGGTGTCGCGCATCAAGTCGAGACATTGACCAAAGTAGTCGAGGATGAATTATGAGCAGTCAAACGATAATTAGAGTTCGAGATGTTATGGCGGCAACGTATGTAATGGTTGATGGACTGATGACCGTATACGAAGGCATAACGCTAGCGAAAAAATACCAAGTCAAAGCACTGGTGGTGAAAAAGCGAGATGATAATGATGAATATGGCATCGTGTTGATGAATGATATCGCCAAAAAGGTGCTGGCGAATAATCGTTCTCCTCAGCGCACAAATATTTATGAAATCATGACCAAGCCCGCTTTGTGTGTCGAACCAGATATGAACGTAAAATATTGTGCACGTTTGTTTGAGCGATTTGGCATAAGCAGAGCGCCGGTCATTGAAAGTGGCGAGGTCATTGGGATGGTGAGTTATAACAATATTGTCATCAATGGTATGGTGCGAGAAGAAGTGTAATAGGTTGATATAAATGAAAAATCAACGAATTTTTTCTCAAGTCAGCGACTGTTACAAAGAACTAAAATATTTAATATATGTTAGGTTGCATATGTGTTAATTCACCATTATTCTTTGCGCCCTAAGCCTAATGTCGAGGAATCTGTATCATGCCTTTAGTCTCTTGCCCCGTGTGTGAGAAACAAATCTCAAAACGCGCTCATGCATGTCCAGGATGCGGAGAGCCCGATCCGCTGCACCATCTAGCCAAATCAAAATTTATGTCGATGGTGTTTTGGATACTGGTGTTGGTTGGAACAGCGTATGCAGCATGGTTCTATGTTTTGCCTATGGTCATTGAATCATTGCGCTATCAGTAGTATTCAAACCGTCGTAGGTTGAGCTGCTAAAAAAATGCCGTAGAATGACCTCATACTTTTTGAGGAGACGATGTCGTGAAACTATTTTTTGCCTCAGACCTGCATGGCTCTTTGCCAGCAACTAAAGAAACCATTGATCTATTTTTGGCCTCTGGTGCGCACCACCTGATTTTGCTAGGAGATACGCTAAACCATGGGCCGCGAAACCCTATTCCAGAAGGCTACAACCCTCCACAGGTAGCAGACTTATTGAACCAATACAGTGATCAAATTATTTCTGTACGTGGCAACTGTGATAGTGAAGTGGACCAAATGCTATTGAAGTTTCCAATGATGATGGATTACTCATGGGTGCTACTTGAATCTGGCAAGAGAATCTTTTTGACTCATGGTCACTTGTACAACTCTGAAAAACGGCCGCCACTGCGTGAAGGTGATATCATCGCCCACGGTCATACACATGTTCCCGTCGCAGAGATGCAAGACGGAGCCATTATATTCAACCCAGGCTCGATGACATTCCCACGTAATGGCTTACCGAGAAGCTTTGGTACTCTAGAAGACAATAAGCTAACGGTAAAAACGCCAGAAGGCGAAGTATTAGCACAAACCATGATTTAACGGTTTTACTAAGTAAAAAAATAGGGAGCGAATTGCTCCCTATTTTGTGTCTGAATGTCCTAAATCGCGTTCTGGGTCGATAATGTCTCTAACGCGCTGTTTTAGCACCTTGGCTTCAGGAAAGCCGCTGTCTTTTTTCCGTTCCCAAATTTGTTGGCCATTACAGAAAATTTCGAAGCGACCACCTGTGTCTGGGTGTAACCTGATTGTTTCTAATTCTTCGCTAAAAGTATGCAGTAATTCTTGCGATAGCCAAGTTGAACGCAACATCCAGTTGCACTGGCGGCAGTAATAAATATCAATGATTGCTTTATCCATGAAACTTTCCTTTTAATCTTTTTAAACCAGCAACTTGATGCCCACGGCAAACGTGAGAATTTCGAATGCAACTTTAATCACTCTGTTACTGTATCGAGTCGCGGCCCATGCGCCTAAACTGCCGCCTAGAAATGAGCTTAACAATAAAACAGGCAGCCAAGCCCAGTGAATAGGGGCCCCTGCCTGTACGACGGCAATGCCTCCAATGCCATTCCAAAACAGGCCGACACAAATCATGGTGTAAGCAACGGCTTGTTTGTAGTTGTAACCAAACCAGCGCACCAAAAATAGTGTCACGAGCAAACCAGAACCTGCGGTAAGAGATCCGTTGATGATGCCGATAAACAGTAAGCCAATTCCACCAATAACCCAACCAATAGGATGACGGTTGCGTATTACTTCAGCTTGGCCTAGCGATGTCTTAAATCGCGAGTAGATACCTAGCGCTAGGATCATCGTACCGAGCATCTTTTCCGCGATACCATCAGGGATCTGTACAATTAAGTTAGCCCCTAAAATCACGCCAATACTACCGGACAAGATAAGGTAGAGCGCGATTTTCCATTTAATAGTGCCTGATCTTAAATGCGTGCTTGCTGCGCCTAAGCCTAAAGCGACCGAAGCCACTTTATGTGTGCCTAGCGCAACGGAGAACGGTAAGCCGAGAAAGATGAGTAAAGGGAATTGAAGCAAGCCTGCTCCGCCACCGGAAAGTGAAGCCAGCGTGTTGGCGATTAGTGAACCGAAAAAAAGGGTAAGGGTATCTAGCCAATCCATAAGCAAAACAAAGGGGGCGTCTTGCCCCCTTATCATCCAATCAAAATTAGTTTTTAAACAGTACCGAAGAACCGTGGTTCAAGCTAGTGAGCAATAGTGTTTTTTCGTTCACGACGTCAATACGACGACTTTGCTCCGCATCTAGCTTAAAAATTTGAGTAATCAAACGTAGCTGTGCTTCGGAAAAGTCTTTTGATTGAGAAGATGAAATATCTTTAAACTCCGAAGGCGAGACCAACAAATAGTTGTCACTTACTTCCCAGCGGCCTTTTTCCGAGATATTTATCGTTGATTCTGCGGTTGAACCTTGAGCGAATAGTTTGATATTTGCTACGCGAATATAGTCACCATTAGGGAGATATTTCACGTTTGATTCAACATTAACTCGGCGTAGTGGGCCGACAGTATCGTCAGGCAAGCTGTCTGTAATGACTGTCACCATGGTCGACTGCCATTCGTTTGCTGTGAGGAGCTGCTCCACTTTTAGGTCACTTCCCCAATACAACCAACTACTGAAAAGAACGGATACGGCCAAAACCGCAGATGCTAATTTAATCTTCATATTGGCCTCCTTTATTTGCAGATGTCTGTTGGATCGTTTTGACCTGCGAAAATACGCAGTGTTACGTTCTCGTAAGAGTGGTTACTGTCATGAATGTAGTTCAGAATCAGCTGGTTATTTTGTCCACCAGTGGCAATCACTTCAACTGGCAACGAGTCTTCTGCATGGTGCTTCACGTAGCGCTCAATGCATTGCTCTATTGAAGGCAACCAGTTGTTGATTTGAGGGTGATTTACAGGTGTCATTACTGGTACATTTTGATACTCACCAATCTGACGGAATTGGGATTCCGCAGGGTTCGTGAATAACAATACGCAAACAGGAAGCAGCAGAGACAAAAAGATAATGACACGCGGTAGCCAGTTAATCGTGTTAGATGCTGGCTTCGGCTGAGTTTTAGTCGGCTCTACTTGAGGCTCAAGATCAGCAGTAGTATCGGTCACTATCTCTGTTGGTGGTGTATCGCTCGCTTCTAACTCCACTGCTGGCGCTTCGTGTTCAGAAGCGGTTTCTTCAACGTCAGTGTTAGAGTCAGTAGAAAATGGGCTCAAGCGTTCCACTGAACAAATGAGTTGGTAGCCACGTTTAGGTACCGTTTTAACAAACTCTGGAGATTTTGTTGAATCCTTCAACATCTTACGCAGAGTAGAAATCGCTTGAGTCAGGCTTGAGTCATCCACCTCAAAACCTTGCTCACGCCAAACAAACTCGTGAAGCTCGTTACGGGTTAAAACTTCGTTTGGTCTCTCTGCCAACATCAGAAGTATACGGCTTTCGTTGCTTCCTAATCGTACAACGTCGTTGCCGTTTTGTTGGTCAGCGAGCGAATTACTATTTGGATCAAAGGTGAACCTTTGAGCAAGTAGAAATTTGGTGCCAATGTTAGTCATTTAGTTCTTCTTAGATGGATGATGTTGTAATTATGGTGATTTATGTCACAAAATTACCGGGGCGCTTGGAGTGCGCACGACATTTTAGATGCTTTTAGACGGGTAGGATAATTAAAATTTTCTAAAAAAACACCGTTTTTAGCAATATTGACCTTGAATTTACATTTGTCAGCCACATGTTAAATGACATCTCGGTAAGGTGATTTCAAGGGGAAAGTCACAAACTTGTCCCTATGAAAAAGCCAATTAGTTTAGATGTTATGGAGCACACATGAGCGAAACCGTATCTCAAAATAAAGAAACTCGTGGTTTTCAATCAGAAGTAAAACAACTACTGCATTTAATGATCCATTCTCTTTATTCAAATAAAGAGATCTTTTTGCGCGAGCTGATCTCTAACGCATCAGATGCATCAGACAAACTGCGCTTTCAGGCGTTATCTAACCCAGATCTATACGAAGGTAATGCAGACCTTTGCGTGAAACTGTCGTTTGATGAAAGCGCAAATACCTTAACCATTTCTGATAACGGTATCGGTATGAGCCGTGATGATGTGATTGAGCACTTAGGAACAATCGCAAAATCTGGAACAGCCGAGTTTTTCTCAAAGCTATCTGAAGAGCAGAGCAAAGACTCTCAGCTTATTGGTCAGTTTGGTGTTGGTTTCTACTCGGCATTTATCGTTGCTGACGCCGTTACCGTGCGCACTCGCGCTGCGGGTCTAGCCGCTGATGAAGCGGTACAATGGCACTCAGCGGGTGAAGGTGAGTACACCATCGAAAACATTACCAAAGAGTCACGTGGTACCGACATCATTCTTCATATGCGTGAAGAGGGTAAAGAGTTTTTGAATGAGTGGCGTCTACGTGACGTTATCAGTAAGTACTCTGATCACATCGGCATTCCTGTTTCAATCCAAACTGTTGTTCGTGATGACGAAGGCAAGGAAACGGATGAGAAGAAGTGGGAGCAAATCAACAAAGCCCAAGCACTGTGGACGCGTAACAAATCTGATATTTCAGAAGAAGAGTATCAAGAGTTCTACAAGCACGTATCACATGACTTTGCCGATCCCTTGGTCTGGAGTCATAACCGTGTAGAAGGTAAAAACGACTACACGAGCTTACTATACATCCCATCGAAAGCACCTTGGGATATGATGAACCGCGACCACAAATCAGGCTTGAAACTGTACGTACAGCGCGTATTCATTATGGACGATGCAGAGCAATTTATGCCGTCATACTTACGCTTCGTACGTGGTTTAATAGACTCAAACGATTTACCGCTAAACGTATCGCGTGAGATCTTACAGGACAATAAAGTGACTCAGTCTCTACGTAATGCTTGTACTAAGCGCGTGCTAACGATGCTCGAGCGTATGGCCAAGAATGACGAAGAGAAATACCAATCATTCTGGAAAGAGTTTGGTCTTGTGATGAAAGAGGGCCCTGCGGAGGACTTTGCAAACAAAGAGAAAGTTGCAGGTTTATTGCGCTTTGCCTCAACTGAAGTGGACTCTTCTGAGCAAACTGTGGGCTTGGCGTCTTACGTTGAGCGCATGAAAGAAGGTCAAGATAAGATCTACTACTTGACGGCAGACAGCTATGCAGCTGCGAAAAACAGCCCTCACTTAGAACAGTTCAAAGCGAAAGGCATTGAAGTTATTTTGATGTACGACCGCATTGATGAGTGGCTGATGAACTACTTAACTGAGTTTGATGGTAAACAGTTCCAGTCAATCACTAAAGCTGGGCTTGATCTAAGTCAGTTTGAAGATGAAGCAGAAAAAGAGAAGCAAAAAGAAACCGAAGAAGAGTTTAAGTCGGTTGTAGAGCGCACGAAGTCTTACCTAGGCGATCGTGTGAAAGAAGTTCGTACGACCTTCAAACTCGCATCTACGCCTGCTGTTGTGGTAACGGACGATTACGAAATGGGCACTCAAATGGCGAAGCTTCTTGCGGCAGCTGGTCAAGCTGTGCCGGAAGTGAAATACATCTTTGAGCTAAACCCTGAGCACGAATTGGTTAAGCGTATGGCTGACGAAGCCGATGAAGAAGCGTTTGGTCGCTGGGTTGAAGTTCTGCTTGGTCAGGCAATGCTAGCGGAGCGAGGCTCTATTGAGGATCCAACAGAGTTCTTAGGAGCCGTTAATCAACTTTTGACTAAGGTGTAATAACCTCTGCAAATCAAAAAGCTCGCATTTCGCGAGCTTTTTGTTTGTTGTCGCAAAATTTTGCATCTCAAGTGCTGAGTTAATAATCAATAGGGCGTGAAAGAGGGTACTGTTAACATTCTTTAGTCTTAATACACTCTTTGCTCAGAGAACCTGTGATAGAATCTGCGACTTGAATGTGAGTAATAAGGCGTGTATTTTTGCTCGCCTATATACGTTATACCGAAACTTATCGTTGCAGGTGCTTCTCAGGTTTGATGTCTAAGAGGTCAGATATTGTGAGCTTCGGTATAAATCTTAAATATTAAAGAGGATAAATCATGCGCATCATTCTTCTAGGTGCTCCAGGTGCAGGTAAAGGCACACAAGCAAACTTCATCATGGAAAAATACGGTATTCCACAAATCTCTACTGGTGATATGCTTCGTGCTGCTATCAAAGCAGGTACAGAGCTTGGTAAACAAGCTAAAGCTGTTATTGACGCTGGTCAGCTAGTTTCTGATGAAATCATCCTTGGTCTTATCAAAGAGCGTATCGCTCAAGAAGACTGTGCAAACGGTTTCCTACTAGATGGTTTCCCACGTACTATCCCTCAAGCTGACGGCCTAAAAGAAATGGGCGTAGACGTAGACTACGTTATCGAATTTGACGTTGCAGACGATGTAATTGTTGAGCGTATGGCTGGTCGTCGTGCTCACCTTCCTTCTGGTCGTACTTACCACGTGGTTTACAACCCGCCTAAAGTGGAAGGTAAAGATGATGTAACTGGTGAAGATCTTGTTGTTCGTGATGACGACAAAGAAGAAACAGTACGTGCTCGTCTAGGTGTTTACCACGAGCAAACTGCACCGCTAATCAACTACTACGGCAAAGAAGCTGAAGCAGGCAAGACTAAGTACCTTAAGTTTGATGGTACTAAGCAAGTAGCTGAAGTTAGTGCGGATATCGAGAAAGCACTATCTTAATTTGCTGAAGTCAAAAATTTAATATTTTGATATATTGAAAGCGGCCCAAGTGGTCGCTTTTTTTAGTTTACTCGTAAACATATATCTAATTAACTTCAGCTCGGCTATTCGTTACTTCGAGGTTACTTAAATATATGAACCAAGCCGTTTACCATGAATAGGATGTTATGAAAGAGAATAATAAACAGGGTGTACTCCTAGTTAACCTGGGAACTCCTGACGCACCAACCGCTCCTGCCGTAAAGCGCTTTTTAAGTCAGTTTCTTCATGATCACCGAGTGGTAGACATGACTCGATGGCTTTGGTGTCCACTATTGCACGGCGTTATCCTTCCTATCCGAGCTCCTAAAGTTGCCAAACTCTATCAATCAGTATGGATGGAAGAGGGCTCGCCGTTGATGGTGTACTCTCAACGCCAAACGGAAAAGTTAGCACAAAAGCTTGATATACCTGTAGAACTTGGTATGACGTATGGTAACCCAAGTTTGCAATCAGGCTTTGAAGCCCTATTGGCGCAAGGCGTTGATGAAGTCATTGTTTTACCTTTGTATCCGCAATACTCGGGCACAACAACGGCAGCGGTTTCTGACGGAATCACTAAAGCATTTAAAAACCTGCCGGTGATGCCAGGCTTTAGCTTTATTCGTGATTATTACAATCACCCGAAATATATTGAAGCGTTAGCGCATTCAGTTCGTGAACATTGGCAAAAGAATGGTCAGGGAGATTACCTGCTGTGTTCTTATCATGGTATTCCAAAACGCTATGCTGACAATGGTGATGTTTACCCACAGCATTGTGAAGAGACGACTCGCTTGCTTGGGGAAGCGTTAGGTTTAAGCGAACAACAAATTGGCATGACGTATCAGTCCCGATTTGGGAGAGAAGAGTGGCTTCAACCTTATACCGATAAGACCCTAGAGGCACTTCCTGCAAAGGGTGTGAAAAATATTAATGTTGTGACCCCTGCATTTTCGTCAGATTGTTTAGAGACGTTGGAAGAGATCTCGGAAGAGTGTAAAGAGATTTTCCTTGAAGCTGGTGGCGAAAACTTTACCTACATCCCTTGTTTGAACGATAGTGAACTTCATATCGAGATGATGGTTGAGTTAGTTCAATCTAAACTTTAGATACAAAAAAGGGTCGCAATAGCGACCCTTTCTACGTTTAGTTGAGCGATCAAGCAACTTGTACTTGCTGCTCTTCTACTTGCTCTGCCGTGCTGTGCGTATTTTCAGCGCCATGCATCCAGCGAACGAGTGTATTAGAGAATAGGAGCAAAATTACGCCACTTACGGTTGCGCTGACCGCAATACCACTAAAGATAGCCATAGCGCCTAACTCGCCTACGTGAGAGCCCACATAGCCCGCAACATAGTTAGCAATCGCATTACAGCCAAACCATGCACCCATCATAAGTGAAGCTAAGCGAAGCGGTGCTAATTTAGTCACCAATGAAAGACCAATTGGTGATAAACACAGCTCGCCTAATGTGTGGAAGAAGAAAGCGCCGACCAACCATAACATCGATGTTTTTACTGTTGTATCTCCACCTTGTTCTAGCACTGCGCCAACCATACAAAGGAAACCAATCGCCAAGAAAAATAGTGCCATCGCAAATTTCACTGGCGAAGTAGGTTCACGTTTACCCAATTTTACCCAAAGGACAGCCAGAACTGGCGCTAGAGTAATAATGAAAAATGGGTTTAGTGATTGGAACCACGCAGCAGGAACTTCGAAACCACCAATCATGCGATCAGTATATTGTTGAGTGTAGATGTTCATCAGGCCACCTGCTTGTTCAAAGCCTGCCCAGAAGACAATAGTGAATAAGCTCATGACCAGAATTACTTTTAGTCGATTCACTTCTTCTTTGGTGAGTGGCTGCTTCGTGGTGGCGTTTTTGTTATTTAGATCTCGTTTCGCCGCTGGTTCGCGACCAATATCACCAAGCCATGATTGAGCCAGTACCATTTGCATCACTAGGCTAACCAGCATACCCACACCAGCGGCAACAAAGCCTGCTTTCCAACCGTAAGAGGTTGTCACAGAGCCAGAAACGACGCCGGCAAGTAATGCACCTAAGTTGATACCCATATAAAAGATAGTGAATGCGCCGTCACGACGGTTGTCACCTTCTTGATAAAGGTCGCCAACCATGGTTGAGATATTTGGCTTAAAGAGACCGTTACCAGTGATAAGTAGGCCAAGACCTAAATAGAAACTGTGTAGCGAACCAATACCTAAAGCATCAGCAGGAAGTGCAAGAGTAAACTGGCCGATGGCCATTAACGCGCCACCAAGCAAAATTGAGCGACGTTGACCTAAATAGTTATCTGCTAGGTAACCACCGATAAGAGGCGTGATATACACAAGCCCTGTGTATATGCCGTATAGGTCTAATGCGTCTTTGGTTGACCAGCCAAGGCCGCCATTCATTGTTGTATCAGTAAGGTAAAGCACGAGAATGGCACGCATTGCGTAGTAAGAAAAGCGTTCCCACAGTTCAGTACCGAACAATAAGAACAGGCCACGTGGATGACCAAAATATTGATGTTGGTTTGACATAAGCTCTTCTAATAATAGTTATTACATTTTTTAACGACTTCTACGTATACAATGCAATTCAACGAGTGACAAATAATAAAATTTTGCCATTCAACTATTTTTGTTTGTTAAGTGGCTGTTTTTGGTTGGATTTGCAGATTATATGATGGTGTATTGGTTGTGTTACAAACTTAATTTCCATTTTTGCCTATGGACTTCTTTATCGTAAGTTGCTGAAAAATTTCGTTAATGCGAGCGATGTATAATCATACTTTTATAGATAAACTGAATATCAATGACTCAACTTTGGCTTAATGCTAGGATAAAAACAAAATAGAATTGGCTAGTAAAAAGATGAAACGTTGGTATCTACTTTATTGTAAACGTGGGGAGCAGGTTAGGGCGAAACAACACCTTGAAAACCAAGGTGTAGAGTGCTTTTATCCAACTGTAGAAGTTGAGAAGATTTTGCGCGGGAAAAGACAAAAAGTCGAGGAACCGCTGTTTCCTTGTTACGTATTCGCTTACTTTGATTATGAGCAAGGGCCAAACTTCACCTCAGTCCGCTCTACTCGAGGTGTTGTTGACTTTGTGCGTTTTGGTGCTCAACCGAAAGAAGTTCAAGGTGACTTGGTCTTCGAATTGATGCAGCTAGAAAAGTGTTGTAATGACAATACCGTTTCTGAATGCATGCCAAAACCAGGCGATCAAATTAGAGTTAAAAGCGGTCAATTTGCGGGCATAGATGCCATCTTCCAAGAACAAGATGGTGAGAAACGCTCAATTATGCTAGTTCAGATGATCACCAAGCGTGTTCCTGTCAGCATAGACAATAGTGATTTAGATTTAAAATAGCCTAATTCCATCAAACATAAAAAGAGGTGCAAAAGCACCTCTTTTTGATCGTATCTAATTGATCGTATCTAATTTTTTGTCTGTTTTAAAAGGGTTGGACGAACCAACCCTTATCTTTATCGTAGAGAATTAGTATGAATCGTTGTGAACGGTCTGTACTGCACGACCTGATGGGTCAACACAGTTTTGGAACGATTCATCCCATTCAATCGCCTTCGCTGAAGAACACGCTACTGAAGGGCCTCCTGGTACACACTCTGCTGCTGATGGAAGTGGGAATAACTCTTCAAAGATTTCACGGTACACGTAGCCTTCTTTTGTCGTTGGTGTGTTGTATGGGAATCGATATTGAGCTGTTTCCATCTGCTGGTCTGTCACTTTCTGTTCTGCTACTTCTTTCAGCGTATCGATCCAGCTGTAGCCAACGCCATCAGAGAATTGCTCTTTTTGACGCCATGCGATCGATTCTGGCAGGTAGTGCTCGAAGCACTCACGAAGGATGTGTTTCTCCATTTTACCGTTGCCACACATCTTGTCTGCTGGGTTCAAGCGCATTGCTACATCTATGAACTCTTTATCTAGGAAAGGTACGCGTCCTTCAACTCCCCATGCTGCCAGCGACTTGTTAGCACGAGCACAGTCGAACATGTTCAGAGCAAGCAGTTTACGCACTGTCTCCTCGTGGAACTCTTTCGCGTTTGGCGCCTTGTGGAAGTAAAGGTAGCCACCAAAGATTTCGTCAGCGCCCTCACCAGACAATACCATCTTGATACCCATCGCTTTGATCTTACGACCCATTAAGAACATAGGTGTTGATGCGCGGATAGTCGTCACGTCATACGTTTCAATGTGGTAAATCACGTCACGAATCGCGTCCAAACCTTCTTGAATCGTGTACGTCATTTCGTGGTGAACGGTACCAATTTGGTCGGCAACTTCGCGAGCTGCTTTCAGGTCAGGCGCGCCTTCTAGGCCAACAGCAAAAGAGTGCAGTTGAGGCCACCAAGCTTCAGACTTTTCATCATCTTCAATACGCATCGCTGCAAAGCGTTTTGCTACCGCAGATGTAATAGAAGAATCTAGACCACCTGAAAGAAGCACACCGTAAGGCACGTCAGTCATTAGTTGGCGTTTAACAGCCGCTTCTAGCGCTTCCGTCAATTCTTCTTTGCTAGTGCTGTTACCTTGTACTGCTGCGTACTCGTTCCAGTCACGAACATAGTAACGTGTTGGCTGAGTATCTTTAGAGCTGTAGTAGCTACCAGGAGGGAATTCACTTACTGTTTTACATACTGGAACAAGAGCCTTCATCTCTGATGCCACATAGTAGTTACCATGCTCATCGTGACCTTGATAAAGAGGGATAATACCAATATGGTCACGGCCGACTAAATACTCATCTTTTTCTTCGTCGTAGAGCACGAAAGCGAAAATACCGTTTAGTTCTTCAAGGAGATCTGCACCCATATCTTGGTAAAGTGCAAGAATGACTTCACAGTCTGAATCGGTTTGAAATTCGTACTTTCCTTCGTAACGAGCACGAATTTCTTTATGGTTGTAGATTTCACCATTGACGGCAAGGATGAGCTTCTTATCAGGGCTGTATAGCGGCTGTGCACCACTATTTAGACCAACAATCGCCAAGCGCTCGTGCGCTAAAATAGCACGCTCTGAAGAGTAAATCCCAGACCAGTCTGGGCCACGGTGACGAAGTTTTTTCGACATCTCTAATGCGATAGGGCGCAATGCGGCTGCATCGCTTTTAATGTCTAAAATGCCAAATACTGAACACATACTACATCCTTACTAAACTAAACAATTTCTAATCGGTATGGTTTAAATTTGCCATTACTAATAAAAAAAGCAACGTTTTGTGATTAAAAAAATGATAAAAGGCCTTGTTGTATGGAAAATATTTAACTCAACCGTTGTTTTGGTGAATGAGATCAAGGTTTGGTATAAAAACTATACAAAAAAGGCTTTCTATCAATAGAAAGCCTTCCGAAAAATATCAGTGCTGTTGCTTATTTAATTGGTGTGAATTTAGGTTGAAGTTGTTTACAGACGTGTCGAGCAAAACCGCTACCAGCTTCACTATAAATATTGAATGCTGCGTCAACGCCATTTTCAAGTAAGCCTTCCAATTGATCTGGGTATTCGGCGATAGCGGCAATTTGCCCCTTATATTTTCTGCGTTTAAGCTGCTCAAGTGCTGTTTGGTTACCTTGATGATGTGGCATTGCAAGCAGAACCAGTTTTACATGACCTGTATCTAAAATTCGCTCCCAGAAATCCGGGTCGGTGGCATCACCAGAAATCACATTTCTTCCTTCTGAACGATGATGATGTGCAGCGTCTTCACGAATTTCTATACCCAATGAAATTTTGCCATAGCGTGAACGTAGCTCATCATAAGCGCCCGTTCCAATACGCCCCATACCTAAGATCAATACTTGGGCATGACCTGGGTTGATGAGTTGGTCGCGTTGATTGAGCTTTTCTACCGCTGTCTCTTGCAGCCACTTACCTGAATGTTGATAAATTTTATGGCTAAGGCGGTTAAGTGGCGCGGAAATTACAAAGGATACCGACACCGCAACCGCAATCGCAGCAAGCATATCACTTGGCATCCAGCCCATTTTATAGGCCAACCCAGCAACAATAAGACCAAACTCACTGTAGTTAAATAGTGATAAAGAGGCGAGCAAAGAGGTACGTACTCGAAACTTAAAATGATTAATAGTGACGAAGTACAAGAGTCCTTTGATTGGTAGCAGTAAGATAAATAGCAGGGCGAGAACGACGCCATTCACGCTCAATGAGGCGGATAAACCAATGTTCAAAAAGAAGCAGACTAAAAAGAGCTCCTTCATATTGAATAATGACTTGGATAGTTCTGAGGCTTTTGGGTGACCTGTGAGTAGCATGCCTAAAATTAGCGCGCCCAAGTCTGGTTTCATCCCGACCAACTCGAATAGCCCAGCACCGACAACAAGCGCGAAGAAAATACCGAATAGCACCAGCATTTCGCCGTGGCCAACTTTATCGAGCAGCTTATAGAATAGGGAACGAAGGAAAGGCAGTGCGAACAAACCGATGGCATACCATTCTGGGACTTTTCCGGTTGAAGCAGTCAGGAATACTACGGCAAAAATATCTTGCATAACCAAGATACCGATCGCGAGTGTGCCGTAGGTCGCGTTCATTTCGCCCTTTTCTTGCAATGCTTTTACGGCAAAAACGGTACTAGAGAACGATAGTGCAAAAGCTAAAAGCAGGATTTGGCTGCCGTCCATACTGGCTAGCGAAGTCAAGCCCAGTAGTTTTAAGCCGGATAACGCTAGGGCAAAAAAAGCGGTAGAGAGTATGTTGTGGGCGGTTGCCCCTCCCCATATTTCTTTGGACAGCAGGGTTTTTACATCGAGTTTGAGTCCAATAGTAAACAGAAGAAGAGTAACACCAAGATCTGCGAGAGTGACAATAACGTCATTGCTTTGGTAACCAAATGCATGCAAGCCAAATCCAGCTAGTAGAAAACCAACGAGGGGAGGGAGGCTGCATTTAAGCGCAATAAAACCAGCTAAAAAAGCGGCTGTAATTAGAATAATTTCCATACTGTTGAGCTGTATTCCTGATATACAAAAACGGGCTGTGAAAACACAGCCCGAGATTGTAACTCAATTGGTTGTATAAACTTAGTCTTCCAGTAACTTTTGTAACAAAACTCCGTTTAGCATAGCGCGTTTAATCATCGCAAATGCGCCCATCGTTGGCTGCTTATCAATGTGAGAAGCCACGATAGGGAGGTCGTTATGGAAAGTTTTAAGAGATTGATTCTCTACGTTGCGTTGAATTGCAGGGAAAACAATATCTTGTGCTGCAGTAATATCGCCAGCAATTACAATTTTCTGTGGATTAAATAAGTTAACCGTAATCGCAATCGCTTTACCTAGCTGGTTGCCCACTCGCACTAAACTCTGTTTCGCAAGTTCATCACCATTCATTGCGTGCTGACATACCGCTTCAATTGTGATGTTTTCAAGGTCGGTTAAGCTTGATTCGTATCCTTGAGTAATCAGTTGCTTCACTCGTTGAATAATCGCTGGGTTTGCAGCTACGGTTTCTAAACAGCCAAAGTTTCCACATTGGCATTGCTCACCAAGCGGGTCAATTTGGATATGACCAATTTCACCGACGTTGCGGTTAAAACCAAGAAAAACCTGGCCGTTAACGATAATACCTGCGCCAGTACCGCGGTGGACGCTAACCAAAATAGAATCCTGGCAGTCTTGGCTTGCTCCAAAGTAGTGCTCAGCCAACGCCATGCCACGTACGTCGTTGCCAACAAAGCATGCTGTATTAAACTTCTCTCCAACAATTTCACCGAGAGCAAGATTATCGATATCGGTATTAGGCATGTATTCGACCACGCCAGTTGTTGGGTTAACAAGGCCCGGTAAAGTGATGCCGATAGCGATGAGTTGATCAATTTTGTCTTCGCAACGGCTTACGAAATCTTTTAATAAATCGATAAGTCCTGCGATTAAGTCTGCTTGGTTAGTGTAGTGCAGTTCATGCTGATCTTCTGCCAGCGCGGTACCACCTAAATCGTATAAACTGAACTGTACGTAATCTCGACCTAAGCGAACGGCAATCGAATGAAAAGGTTTGACTTCAGTAGTCAAAGAGATCGCACGACGACCACCAGTTGAAGCTTGTTGGGCGACCTCCTTAATAAGGCCGCGCTCTAAAAGTTGGCGGGTTATTTTGGTAACACTAGCAGGCGCGAGCTGACTCACGTCCGCGACTTGAATACGGGAGATAGGACCTTGCTGATCAATCAGCCTATATACCGCAGCGCTGTTAAGCTGTTTTACTAAATCTACATTACCAATCTGTCCGCCATTCATGCTTAATTTTGCTCGTATTGTCCGTTAACAACCGTCGCTTTTACTTTAAAGTCACGATCGAAAATAGTCAGGTTTGCAACCATCCCTTTTCGAACTCGGCCAAGGCGATCCTCAACACCAATTGCTGTTGCTGGGTATAACGTGGCCATTCGTAGAGCTTCGTCTAAAGCGATCCCCGCGTGCTCAACTGAATTCTGAACTGCTTCAATCATTGTCAAAGCTGAGCCGCCTAGCGTGCCATTTTCATCAACACACTTACCATCTCGGTAATATACTTTCTTACCGACAAAAATAAAGTGATCAATGTTAGCACCTGCTGGAGCTGTGGCATCCGTCACCAAAACAAGCTTTTCACCTTTGATTTTATGAGCAATTCGGATGTTTGCGTAGTCGACGTGAAAACCATCAGCAATAATGCCAGCATAAACGTCAGGAGTATCGTAAATTGCACCAACAACTCCTGGTTCACGACCAACCATTGGTGTCATTGCATTAAAGAGGTGTGTAGCAAAAGTAATGCCTGCTTCAAAGCTTTTACGTGCTTCGGCGTAGGTTGCATTTGTGTGGCCAATTGAAACCACGATGCCAGCAGCCTTTAATCGCGCAATATGCTCTGGGTCGTTATGCTCAGGTGCTAGTGTTACTTTCGCTACGATATCGGCGTTTGCGCAGATAAGGTCGATCATGCTTTCGTCTGATGGGCGAATAAAATCGACGTTATGGATGCCTTTTTTCGCGACGTTAAGGTAAGGACCTTCGAGGTGTAAACCAAGCGATTGATTTTGATATTTGTTGTGGTACTCACGAGCTGCGGCAATTGCAGTTCGCATATCTTCATCAGATGATGTAATGAGTGTTGGCAGGAAGCTAGTACAGCCAGATTTGAGGTTTGCCTGGTGCATGATTTGCATGGTTTCAGGGGTAATTGCATCGTTTAGCATTACACCGCCACAACCGTTCAACTGCAGATCGATAAAGCCTGGACTTAGATTAGCGCCTGCAAGGTCTTTTACTTCGATGCTTTGAGGTAGCTCAGAAACCGGCACAATAGATTGAATAAGATCGTTTTCGATGATGACCGCATGATCGGTAAGAACATCACTACCGGTATAAATTTTACAGTTACTTAGCGCGTACATAGTCAGCTAGTCCTTATAGATGAGAATTCAATTTCTATATCGTTATCTAAGTAGAGACTGCTTCAGTCATATGGGTACTTAGTTTGTATCACTGAATTAGATAACGAGTCACATACAGCAAGTCGCGTTTTATCGATGTTATTGTCATAGTAACTAACTGAAAAGTAATAATTGTATGGTTTTTTATGATTCTTTTTCAGAGCAAAGTTACAGTGATTTACCCGCCTAGATACCAAAATAACACTGATTCTGCCTTGCATAAAGTGCGAGAATATTATCTTTAAAACGCCATTTTTTCGTATAATAAAATAAGTTTTATGATCTCGCTAGCAAAAACCTTCCGAAAGGGCAAATTGTGGTGATTATGATCACAAACGGTGAGCTTTTAATTTGCGGAGCAAAATTAATATCATAAACTTAGGATGACTAAATTGGACGGCTGAAATAAGTCATTCAACATAACATCTAATCCTATAGGGGGAACTTAAGGTGAACATTCTCGGATACTTCCAGAAGGTGGGTAAGGCGCTTATGGTGCCGGTTGCCACACTTCCTGCAGCAGCAATACTCATGGGTATTGGCTACTGGATCGACCCAAATGGCTGGGGCGCAAACAGTGCACTTGCTGCATTTCTTATTAAAGCTGGTGCAGCGATCATTGACAATATGTCAGTATTGTTCGCTGTTGGTGTTGCTTACGGAATGTCTAAAGACAAAGATGGCGCCGCTGCACTTTCAGGTTTCGTGGGCTTCTTAGTTGTCACAACGCTTTTGGCCCCTGGTGCAGTATCACAAATTCAAGGCATTGACCCAAGTGAAGTACCTGCTGCATTTGGTAAAATCAATAACCAGTTCGTCGGTATCTTGGTTGGTATTGTTTCTGCTGAGTTGTACAACCGTTTTTCTCACGTAGAGCTGCACAAAGCACTGGCGTTTTTCTCTGGCAAGCGTCTTGTACCGATCCTAACGTCTTTTGCTGGTATCGTTATTGCGTTCATCCTGATGTACGTTTGGCCATCAGTTTACGGCGGTCTGGTAAGTTTTGGTGAAAGCATTCAAGGTATGGGTGAAGCAGGTGCAGGTGTTTACGCATTCTTCAACCGTCTTCTAATTCCTGTTGGTCTGCACCATGCACTAAACTCAGTGTTCTGGTTTGATGTTGCTGGTATTAATGACATTCCAAACTTCCTTGGCGGTGCGAAATCATTAGCTGAAGGCACGGCAACGGTAGGTGTTACGGGGATGTACCAAGCGGGCTTCTTCCCAATCATGATGTTTGGTTTACCAGGCGCTGCTCTAGCGATGTACCATACTGCGAAATCAAAGAATAAAGAGAAAGTGGCATCTATCATGATTGCAGCTGCGTTTGCTTCATTCTTTACAGGTGTAACAGAACCACTTGAATTTGCATTCATGTTCCTTGCTCCAGGACTGTACGTTCTTCACGCAGCGCTGACTGGTCTATCAGTTTATATCGCGGCATCAATGCAGTGGATTGCAGGTTTCGGTTTCTCTGCTGGTTTAGTCGACTTAGTATTGTCGACTCGTAACCCGCTAGCGGTAAACTGGTACATGCTCATTGTACAAGGTCTTGGTTTCTTTGCGGTTTACTACTTCGTGTTCCGTACCGTGATTGTTAAGTTTGGCCTTAAAACACCGGGACGTGAAGATGATGAAGAAGCTTCATCTAACGTGGCTGGATCAAGCAATTCTTCAGAGCTTGCTCGTCAGTACTTGAAAGCACTTGGCGGTCATGACAACCTAAGTTCTATCGATGCCTGTATTACTCGTTTGCGCCTTTCTGTGAAAGATATGAGCGTTATCAATGAGAAAACTCTGAAAGATCTTGGAGCTATGGGAGTTGTGAAGCTAGGTACAAACAACCTACAAGTTATCCTTGGTCCACTAGCAGAGATTGTTGCTGGTGAGATGAAGAATGTATCTAAAGATGAAGACTTAAGTGGTGTTCAGCTACCAGCTTAACTGTTTAATAGTGGTGTGATTGTTTGTTATTGGTATTGCAAACAATTGATACTACAACATCGCAAAAGGCCTCCGCAGGAGGCCTTTTTTCGTTTAGGCCCTTTGAATCTGCTTTGCTTTCACGCTAACTCGATAAATATTGTCGTTTTAGAGCGAGTTCTTGTTGTCTAATTGCTTAGAATTGTGGATCATTAGTAACAATGTACTCTGTGAAACCATACTTGGATACAGGGTTCCGTTTTCTCTGACAATACTAATATTTTTGAGGTGCTATAGATGAGTGAAGCTGATGCTCGTCCATCAAACTTTATTCGCCAGATCATTGATAAAGATCTAGCGGATGGTAAACACACTAGCGTGCATACTCGATTCCCGCCGGAGCCAAATGGCTACCTGCATATCGGTCATGCTAAGTCTATCTGTTTGAACTTCGGTATTGCTCAGGACTACCAGGGTCAATGTAATCTGCGTTTCGACGATACAAACCCTGAAAAAGAAGACATCGAATACGTTGAGTCTATCAAGAAAGATGTAAACTGGTTGGGCTTTGAGTGGAGTGGTGAAGTATGTTACTCATCAAACTACTTCGATAAGCTTTACGAATATGCAATTGAATTGATTAACAAAGGCTTAGCGTACGTAGATGAGCTAAGTCCAGAGCAAATTCGTGAATACCGCGGCACACTAAAGGCGCCAGGTAAACCAAGTCCATACCGTGACCGTTCTGTTGAAGAGAACTTGGCGTTGTTTGAAAAAATGCGCGCTGGTGAATTTGAAGAAGGTAAAGCGTGTCTTCGTGCTAAAATCGACATGGGTTCTTCATTCATGGTCATGCGCGATCCAGTTTTATACCGAGTGCGTTTTGCTACGCACCACCAAACTGGTGATAAGTGGTGCATTTACCCAATGTACGACTTTACGCACTGTATTTCTGATGCATTAGAAGGCATTACGCACTCTATTTGTACGCTTGAATTCATGGATAACCGTCGTCTGTACGATTGGGTTCTAGACAACATCACGATCGAAAGCCGTCCACATCAATACGAGTTCAGTCGTTTAAACCTTGAATACACAGTGATGTCTAAGCGTAAGCTTAACCAGCTAGTTACTGAAAAACTGGTTAATGGTTGGGATGATCCACGTATGCCGACTGTCTCAGGTCTGCGTCGTCGTGGCTTCACACCTGCATCTATTCGTGAGTTTTGTAAGCGTATTGGTGTAACGAAGCAAGAAAATATGATCGAGTTTAGTTCATTAGAATCTTGTATTCGTGATGACCTAAACGAGAACGCTCCGCGTGCAATGGCTGTACTGGATCCTGTTAAAGTTGTTATCGAAAACTTTGAAGCAGGCGCAGTAGAAAACTTGACAGTTGCCAACCACCCAAATAAACCTGAAATGGGCGTGCGTGAAGTGCCATTCACGCGTGAATTGTGGATTGAGCGTGAAGACTTCCGTGAAGAAGCGAACAAAAAGTACAAGCGTTTAGTGCTAGGTAAAGAAGTTCGTTTACGTGGTGCTTACGTGATCAAAGCTGAGCGCGTTGAAAAAGATGCCGAAGGCAACATCACAACGATCTTCTGTTCTTACGATGCAGATACGCTAGGTAAAAACCCAGCAGATGGTCGTAAAGTGAAAGGCGTTATTCATTGGGTGTCAGCTGATAAAGCTCTTCCAGCGGAAATTCGTCTGTACGATCGTTTATTTACGGTGCCAAACCCAGGCGCAGCGGAAGATTTTGCTTCTACTATCAACCCTGAATCATTAGTTGTGATCAATGGCTTCGTCGAGCCTAGCCTAGCTTCCGCAGAAGCAGAAAAAGGTTACCAGTTTGAACGTATGGGTTACTTCTGTGCAGACTCGAAAGACTCTTCAGCAGATAATCTAGTATTCAACCGCACGGTTGGTCTACGTGATACCTGGGCAAAAATTGAGAATCAATAATCTCAATTAATGCTGAGAACGATGAAAAAATGCCAGCAAACGCTGGCATTTTTTATACCTAATCCCACAGAGTGCTATACAGATGTGCAAAACTGTGGATAAAAAAGATGGGTGTTTAGTAGCTTTTGTTCTGTAACCAAAGTACTGACGTCTAAGGTACTGACTTCTAAAAACAAAAAACGCCAGCATGTGCTGACGTTTACTTTTTAAATTAACAAACCCTTATTTTTTCGGTTTGTGTGCATCTGGATTGTCTTTACAACCACCATCGCTACACTTGCCGTACAAGTATAAGCTGTGGTTTGTTAGTGTGACATTGTACTTAGCTGCAATCTCTTTTTGACGTTCTTCAATAAGATCGTCAGAAAATTCAATTACCTCACCACAGTCTAGGCACACTAGGTGGTCGTGGTGATGTTGAGTCGATAATTCGAAGACTGACTTTCCACCTTCAAAGTGGTGACGAGTTACAATACCAGCATCGTCGAACTGGTTTAGAACTCGGTAAACAGTTGCTAGGCCAATTTCTTCACCTAGATCAATCAACTTTTTGTACAAATCTTCAGCACTGATGTGCTGGCAGTCTGGCTGCTGAAGTACTTCTAGAATTTTTAGCCTCGGAAGGGTTACTTTTAAACCCGCATCCTTCAGCGCCTGATTATTATCTGACATATACTTTCCCGTTGGATCATCTGCAGCGATTTAACAGAATTCAATCTTCCTACCATTATAGGATAAGCGTTCGGAACATTAAACCACGAACTTCAAAGGGTTAATAGAATCTTTTTGTAAATTAGAAACAGGTCTATTATATTACAGCTCTGACCAGTTACAATTATGTAACATTAAGCTTGGAGAGGGCATGGATAGCGATGAATAGGCGACTAGCGAAGATATACAAACCAGGAATTGTAAAGTTCGCACTCAATATTTGGCCTCCTTTTTGGGGGGCGGGTATTAAAATCTTACATATTTCTCAAGACTTCCGTACTGTAAAGGTACGTTTAAAGCTTCGCTGGTGGAATAAAAATGCCAATCGCACCCAATATGGCGGCAGTATTTTCTCTTTAACTGATCCAATTTACTCGTTGATGCTGATGGGGATTCTACGAGAGGAATATTATGTGTGGGATAAAGAGGCAAGCATTAACTTTATTAAGCCGGGGCAAAGTGATTTGTTTGCAGAATTTGAGGTCACTGAAGGGATGCTGGAAAGCATTTATCAAATGACACGGAATGGAGAAAAGTGTTTTCCTGAGTTTATTACTCATGTAAAAGATAAACAGGGGAATGTGGTTTCAGAGGTTCAACGCAAGCTTTATGTAAGAAAGAAACCTCAGTATCGCGAAGAGGAAGTACTTACCGATGCTGTGTGACAATACATACAAAAAGACCTCCAAGTGGAGGTCTTTGCATCATTCAATTTGATTAGCCTTCTAGCTCAGCTAAACACATCTCTTCATAGATCTGTTTAACCCAGCTTTCAACACGCTCGTCAGTCAATTCTGGTTGGCGGTCTTCATCAATACATAGACCTACGAATTGGCTTTCGTCACCTTCAACAAGTGCTTTAGACGCTTCAAATTCGTAGCCTTCTGTCGAGGTATGGCCAAGAATTGTGCCGCCTTTAGACTCAACGATATCACGGACTGTGCCCATCGCGTCACAGAAGTATTCTGCGTAGTCTTCTTGGTCGCCACAGCCAAAGATAGCCACTAGCTTAGTAGAGAAGTCGATTTGCTCAAGCTCAGGGAAGAAGTCATCCCAATCACATTGTGCTTCGCCGTAGTACCAAGTTGGGATACCTAGAAGAAGAAGATCGAAGTTATCAATGTCTTCTTTGCTGCTTTTCGCGATGTCTTGAACGTGAACTAGATGTTTACCTAGTTGCTTTTGAATCATCTTTGCAACGGCTTCAGTATTACCTGTGTCGCTACCGAAGAAGATACCTACACTTGCCATAGAGTCTATACCTTTACATTGTTTGTTATTGGCGATGCTACTAAGGGTTTAACCTAACCCTGAGCCTTCCCAAGTTAGCTGAATTACACCTTTTGCAATAAAGCCAGCACAGCCTAGGAAAAGGACTAACCACACAATACGACGACCAAAAACAGGTACATTGCCTTGCTTTAGCACATCTTTTATCGCCATCCCGATGAAAAAAAAGATAGCAGCAAAAAGAAGATCGAGTCCAATAGACTCGAGCATATCCATATAGTCGTAAAGCATTTTAGCCCTTCATGCCGAAAAATCTTGGGCGCACTATACCACTGTTAAACGGTAAAGTTAATGCACTACAAGAAGGGTTATTTCAATAATCTAGTGTTGCTTTTCGAATTTGTTAACTCGAAATGTATTTTCGAATGACTCTCATTACTTCTGTCGGTTTCTCGGCGTGTAACCAGTGACCAGTGCCAGCGATAATGTGTGCTTTAGCATGGTTAAATTGTCGCTTCACTGCTGGCTGATGTTCTGGCATTAAGTAGTCAGAGTCGCCGCCTTTGATAAACAAAGTTGGGATATCTGTTGGTGTGATTTCTTGCCAGCCAATAATTTGGTCATAATTCTCAAAAAGGCTCGGTACGTTAAACCGCCAATCCATCTTATCGCCATTTTTGTACAGTGATTTAGAGAGAAATTGTCTTACACCATCGAGTTCAATATGTTGAGCTAGGATATCCATGGCTTGCTGTCGATTTGCTGGTTTTTCATTAATAACAGCATGTAAGCCGTTAAAAACATTATCGTGACGGTTCGTAGTGTAGGCAACAGGCGCCATGTCGAGAACGACTAACTGCTTGACTACATTTGGCGCAATGTCCACAAGAGCCATCGCGACTTTTCCGCCCATGGAGTGACCAATAACAATAGATGGCTCAACGTTTAAGTGCTGAAGGAGCTGAGCCACATCTTTTGCCATATCGGTATAGTTATGGACTTCGGAGTGGAAAGAGAGGCCGTGATTTCTCAGATCAATACTGATCACCGTGTGATCTTTAATAAGATCGCGGGCGAGTAGACCCAGATTACTTAAACTACCAAACAATCCGTGAATCAAAACAACTGTTTGGCCTTGGCCTTCCTGCTTATAGTTGAGTAATGCTGACATTTTATCTTATTCGTGATGGGTTTAACGTGGAGTATCCGCGTGGATCTCGTTATAATCCCCCAGAGTTTAAACATTGAGAATGTGAAAAGCGAATGAAAACAATTGAGGTTGATGAGGATCTATACCGTTATATAGCTAGTCAAACTAAGCATATCGGTGAAAGCGCCTCGGATATTTTGCGACGCCTTTTAAACCTTGATGGTCAGTTGCAGGAAGCTAAAGCCGCGCCTGTAGTAGAGAAGCCACAAGGGATTGTAGTAAGTAAAGATGCGGGTAAAACGGAATCTGTTGATGTAGTGAAAGAAATGCGTTCGCTGCTTATTTCTGATGAGTTTGCCGGTCTAAAAAAAGCGATTGATCGCTTTATGTTGGTATTATCGACCTTACATAAATTGAATCCAGAAGGTTTCGCCCAGGCTACGAATGTAAAAGGACGCAAACGCGTGTACTTTGCAGATAATGAAGAAACCTTGCTAGCAAACGGTAATACGACCAAGCCAAAAGCCATTCCTGGCACACCGTTTTGGGTTATCACGAATAACAATACAAGTCGTAAAAGACAGATGGTTGAACAAGTGATGGCACACATGGGGTTCCAACCTGACTTAATAGAAAAAGTAACAGGTTCAATCTAAGAAACCTGATAGAAGCCTCATAATGCGTCGCAGTGAGCGGATATTATGAGGCTTTTTTAATTTTATTTGTATTTAAAGAAAGGATGTCAAACATGGCTATGCACCCTCGTGCTGGGCAAAAAGCGCAGCAGGAAGATCTTCACAATATCCCAGCACTCGTTGCTAACTACTTCTTACTTCAACCAGACGCGGCAAACGCAGAACACAAAGTTCAATTTGGTACTTCTGGCCACCGCGGTACTTCAGACAAGCACACTTTTAACGAAAACCACATTTTAGCGATCGCTCAAGCGGTAGCAGAAGTTCGTGCTGAGCAAGGCACAATTGGCCCGTTGTTTGTGGGTAAAGACACGCATGCGCTATCTGAGCCTGCTTTTTCAAGTGTGATTGAAGTATTGATTGCAAATGGTGTGAAAGTGATTGTCCAGCAAGACAACGGTTACACGCCAACACCGGGTATTTCACACGCGATTCTGACTTACAACATCAAACACGAGGAAAAAGCAGACGGTATCGTTATTACCCCATCACATAACCCACCACAAGACGGCGGTATCAAATACAATCCGACACATGGCGGTCCTGCAGAAGCTGAGTTGACTCAAGCTATCGAAGATCGTGCGAACGAATTGATTGCTGAAGGTTTACAAGGTGTTAAACGTCTACCACTAGCAGAAGCAAAAGCATCGGATCTGTTTGTAGAGATGGACTTGGTGAAGCCATACATTGATGACCTGGTGAACGTTATCGATATGGAAGCAATCCAAAAAGCGAACCTGAAGATTGGTGTAGATCCATTGGGTGGCAGCGGTATCGATTACTGGCGTCAAATTGGTCAGGCATACAACCTAGACCTAACGCTAGTAAGTGAATCGATCGATCCTTCTTTCCAATTCATGTCGCTAGATAAAGACGGCGTTGTGCGTATGGACTGTTCTTCTCCATACGCAATGGCTGGTCTGCTAGCCCTGAAAGATGAATACGATCTTGCGTTTGGTAACGACCCAGACTATGACCGTCATGGTATCGTGACGCCGAAAGGTTTGATGAACCCGAACCATTTCTTAGCCGTTTGTATTGACTACTTGTACCGTCATCGTGACGAGTGGGGTAAAGATGTCGCTGTTGGTAAAACACTAGTTTCAAGTGCACTTATCGACCGAGTAGTAGCCGATTTGGGTCGTGAACTGTGTGAAGTGCCTGTCGGCTTCAAGTGGTTTGTCGATGGCCTTTACACTGGTAAGTTTGGTTTCGGCGGCGAAGAAAGTGCTGGTGCGTCATTCCTTCGTAAAGATGGCACGCCTTGGTCAACAGACAAAGATGGCATCTTGCTATGCCTTCTAGCAGCAGAGATCACTGCGGTAACGGGTAAGAACCCTCAAGATTACTATGAAGAGCTAGCGGCGAAGCACGGTGAGTCGAAGTACAACCGTATTCAAGCTGTAGCAAATGGCCCACAAAAAGACGTATTGAAGAAGTTGTCACCAGAAATGGTTGCGGCTGAAACTCTAGCAGGTGATGAGATCACTGCTCGTCTAACGCATGCACCAGGCAATGGTGCTGCGATTGGTGGCCTTAAAGTAACGACAGCTAACGGTTGGTTCGCTGCTCGTCCATCAGGCACAGAGGACATCTACAAGATTTACTGTGAAAGCTTCAAAGGTGAAGAGCACCTAAAACAAATCGAAGCAGAAGCACAAGAGATCGTTAATCAAGTGTTTGCAGCCGCTGGTTTGTAAAACATCCAATGGTCAATGTATCTAGCAAAGGGTTGATGTGAAAACATCAACCCTTTCATGTTTAAGTGCCCCGAACAGCTTTATCTCCGGGCCATGAATCTGGTACCACAAACCAGAATTGACCGTCTTCCGTTTGTGCGTGTATGAATCGATCTAAAGGCTTTTCAATAGGTTGAGAGAAATCGTCTGTACCGGTCGCCCAGCATGGTTTATGTAAATGATAAAGGGGTTTACTAATTAAATCCCATTGACTTTGATAGCACCAGTAACCACTAATCTGACTTGGATTTAATTCATAACCCAAGCACTCCTTAGGAGTTGGCTCTGGAGTAAACGGATTAATATAGAGTCGTCCTTGCATCATTAGGCGCTCTTCTGGAGAGTCGTTTAAAGGAATTATTTTTTGAAATTCCGGGCGATCGCTCATTTTCAGTTGATGCGTGAGCATTCTATCCAATTTCGCATGTAACTGGTCGTGAGCATTCGGGCCATACCAAATGCCGTTGTAAAGAAGATAAAACTTAATCGCCACTTCCCAATGTTCTATCTGATTTGATTCTGTATTCCTCAACACCAAATCGACAGCACCAATGGTCTTACCTTCAGCGTCGTTTAACTGAATTTCTTCGGCAATAATCTGATATCGTTCTGAATTAGAAAGAGCCGCAGTGCATAAGTGCTGATATAAAAAGCCCAATCTTGGATTACCATTGTATTGCTCAGTGTTCTTTAAAGGCGTTACCGTAAGATCCTCTAAGGTTGCAAACGGAGGGCGTAACTTGAAAAGAGGAGGTGAAGTGGCGATCCATTGGTAAAAGCGTTGCAGTTGGTTCATCCGTATCCCTAAATGTATGGTGAGGCGACAAGCTTTGTTATTGTAACTAAATTTGCTTTTGAGGGTAGGGTGGCTAGCATCGATATTAGGGTTCGAGATACACTTTAAATACCTAAATGATATCAAGGTGCCAGATGTCAAAACGTTGTTGTATCAACTAGGTTGCACACTCTCGGTCTGATTTCATCGAGAGGTTATTTAGGTTTACATGCGCTAGAAATTGGAAGTAATAATGAATAACTTAAAGCTAGAACAGATTCTTAATGACAAACTGTCACCGCAGTTAATTAAAGATTACGCACCAAATGGGTTACAGGTAGAAGGGAAATCAGCGGTAAAGCGTGTTATCACTGGCGTAACCGCCTCTCAAGCCTTAATCGATAAAGCGATTGAGCTTAATGCAGACGCATTACTTGTTCATCATGGCTATTTTTGGAAAGGTGAGCCTGAGCCAATTCGTGGCATGAAAGGTAAACGAATTCGTAGCCTGATCAAAAATGATATCAACTTATATGGTTATCACCTTCCTCTAGATATTCATCCAGAGCTAGGCAACAACGCTGAATTAGCTCGCTTACTTGAAATCGAAGTAGAAGGTGGACTTGAAGGACACCCTCAATCAGTAGCCATGTTTGGACGCTTGAAAAAACCGATGTCTGGTGCTGAGTTTGCGAGCAAGATCAATCAAGTTCTTGATAGAGAACCACTGCATATTGCTCCAGAGAATACCGATAAGATGATTGAGACAGTCGGTTGGTGCACTGGTGGAGGGCAAGATTTCATTGAACTTGCTGTACAGCACGGGCTGGATGCATTTATCTCTGGAGAAATTTCAGAGCGCACCACTTATACTGCTCGTGAAATGGACATTCATTACTTTGCTGCAGGTCATCATGCTACTGAGCGTTATGGTGTTCAGGCCTTAGGCAAATGGCTAGCGGATGAATATGGCCTACATGTGGAGTTTATCGATATTGATAATCCGGTTTAGCGTTCTCCATTAATAACGTTAAACGCAAAAAAGAAAAAAGGGTTGAGACGAAAATCTCAACCCTTTTGTTTGTCTATCTTCGTACTAAAAGATCATTCACGTTCGTGAAGTGGAGAAAACTCACGTTGTGTTTCGCCAGTGTATAGCTGACGAGGACGACCGATGCGGTTCAGTGGATCGCTGTGCATTTCGTTCCAGTGAGCAATCCAGCCGATGGTACGAGAAATCGCGAAGATAACCGTAAACATAGAAACTGGAATACCAATCGCTTTAAGAATGATACCTGAGTAGAAGTCTACGTTCGGGTACAGCTTCTTAGACACGAAGTACTCATCAGAAAGTGCAATGCGCTCAAGTTCCATTGCAACGTCTAGCAGAGGGTCTTGAATGTTTAGCTCTTTGAGAACTTCATGACACGTTTCGCGCATTACTGTCGCACGTGGGTCGTAGTTCTTGTAAACGCGGTGACCAAAGCCCATTAAGCGGAATGGGTCATCTTTGTCTTTCGCGCGGTCCACATATTCAGGGATGTTATCGACGCTGCCAATCTCTTCTAGCATTCTCAAGCAGGCTTCGTTTGCACCACCGTGAGCGGGTCCCCAAAGGGATGCAATACCAGCGGCAATACATGCAAATGGGTTCGCACCAGAAGAGCCAGCTAGACGAACAGTTGATGTCGACGCATTCTGTTCGTGATCCGCGTGTAGAGTGAAAATCTTATCCATCGCACGGGCAACCACAGGATTCACTTCATACTCTTCGCAAGGGTTTGCGAACATCATATGCAAGAAGTTCTCTGCGTAGCTAAGGTCGTTACGAGGGTAAATAAATGGCTGACCGATAGAGTATTTGTAACACATCGCCGCCAGTGTTGGCATTTTTGACAGCAGACGGTACGCTGCAATTTCGCGGTGTTCGTCGTTGTTAATGTCAAGAGAGTCGTGATAGAAGGCTGCAAGTGCTCCAACTACACCACACATTACCGCCATTGGGTGAGCATCGCGTCGGAAGCCATGGAAAAAGCTTGCGATTTGCTCGTGTACCATCGTGTGACGAGTAACGGTCGTTTTGAATTGCTCGTATTGTTCTCGGGTAGGGGCTTCACCATAAAGAAGGATGTAACATACTTCTAAGTAATCTGCGTTATTGGCTAATTGATCAATCGGGAAACCGCGGTGCAAAAGAATACCTTTGCCGCCATCGATGTACGTGATTGATGATTCACAAGATGCAGTGGCAAGAAAACCTGGGTCAAAAGTAAAGTAACCATTGGCTCCCAGCTTACGAACGTCAATTACAGGTGTACCTAGCGTACCGTCCATAATTGGCAGTTCGATTGGCGCTTGACCTTCAACATGAAGGGTCGCTTTCTTATCCGCCATAACAATCTCCTTTGTTTATTATTTAATCCGTCCAGGATGTTTATGTGCCATTTTTGTACTGTTGTTAAAGCTTAAAGTCAATTTTTCTCCATCTTTGTGTGCACTTGTTATGATTTTTCTCATGAAAATCGTTAAAAATCTGTTCTATGTAGCATAATTTGTTACACCAATTGTATTAGAATGTTGCTCGCCGTATATTGGCAAAGAAAATTTTAGTTAAATCCTTATAAATTCGGGGCTAGAAACAAAGAGTGAGGTTTGTTGCTGGATTCCGTTTGTTAACAAAGCGTTTACAATTATCTGGGTTGTTACTCGCGATATTTGTTAAATAGATGTTAACTTTTGTACGTTTGGAAGCTGAAATTGGTTATAACAATAAATGCTCAATGGAGCTGAGTGAGCAAGCCCGTGAAAGAAAGAAAGTCAAGACCTGTTAATTTAGATTTACAGACCATCCACTTTCCTATCACAGCAATCGCATCCATCCTACACCGTGTGTCTGGGGTAATTACGTTTGTTGCGGTGGGTATATTACTGTGGTTACTATCCATTTCTCTGTCATCCCCAATGGGTTTTATGGAAGCCGCTGACATCGTCGATAGTTTCTTCGTAAAATTCATCCTGTGGGGAATTCTTACTGCACTTGCCTACCACATCGCAGGTGGTATCCGTCACTTATTGATGGATCTAGGTCACTTTGAAGAACTAGATTCAGGCACGATGAGCGCTAAAGTCGCGTTTGGTGCAACAGCAGTATTATCATTATTGGCGGGGATCTTGGTATGGTAAAACACGTATCTTCATTTGGTCGTAATGGTGTACACGATTTCCTACTAATTCGTGCAACTGCAATCATTATGACGCTATACACGATTTATCTGATTAGCTTCTGTGCATTTTCAGATATCTCTTACGCATCTTGGACCCAATTCTTTGGTGGTACCTTCACTAAAGTATTCACCATGTTGGCACTTGTCTCGATCCTGATTCACGCATGGGTTGGTTTGTGGCAGGTATTAACTGATTACATTAAGTGCGCGAAACTACGTGGCGCACTACAACTTGGTGTTATTGCCGTGCTATTCGGCTATGTCTTCTCTGGTCTATTTATTCTGTGGGGTGCGTAAGTGTCTATTCCAGTTCGTGAGTTTGATGCCGTAGTAATCGGCGCTGGTGGTGCAGGTATGCGCGCTGCACTACAAATTTCAGAACAAGGCCTATCATGTGCTTTGTTGTCAAAAGTATTTCCAACACGTTCTCATACTGTGTCTGCACAGGGTGGCATTACTGTTGCTCTGGGTAACTCGCACAAAGACGATTGGCAATGGCACATGTACGATACCGTTAAAGGTTCCGACTACATCGGTGACCAGAACGCGATTGAATACATGTGTAAAAATGGTCCTGAGTCAGTTATCGAGCTTGAAAAAATGGGTCTGCCATTCTCTCGTTTTGATAATGGTACCATCTACCAACGTCCATTCGGTGGTCAATCTAAAGAGTTTGGTGGTGAGCAGGCTGCTCGTACAGCCGCTGCAGCAGACCGTACTGGTCACGCACTTCTTCACACGCTTTACCAGCAAAACGTAAAACACAAAACAACCATCTTCTCGGAGTGGTACGCTTTGGATCTTGTGAAAAACCAAGACGGCGCAATCATGGGTTGTACTGCGATTTGTATGGAAACGGGTGAAATCTGTTACTTCAAATCAAAAGCAACCATTCTAGCTACAGGTGGTGCAGGTCGTATTTACGCATCGACCACTAACGCGCACATCAACACGGGTGATGGCGTTGGTATGGCACTTCGCGCAGGCGTTCCAATGCAAGACATGGAAATGTGGCAGTTCCACCCAACAGGTATTGCTGGCGCGGGTGTTCTAGTGACGGAAGGTTGTCGTGGTGAAGGTGGTTACCTTCTAAATAAAGATGGTGAACGCTTCATGGAGCGCTACGCACCAAACGCGAAAGACCTTGCTGGTCGTGACGTGGTTGCTCGTTCAATGATGATTGAAATCCGTGAAGGCCGCGGCTGTGATGGTCCTTGGGGTCCACATATCAAGTTGAAACTTGATCACCTTGGTAAAGAAGTACTTGAATCACGTCTACCAGGTATCTGTGAACTGTCTCGTACATTTGCACACGTTGACCCTGTGAAAGAGCCAATTCCAGTAATTCCAACTTGTCACTACATGATGGGTGGTGTACCTACTCAAGTCTCTGGCCAAGCAATTAAGCAGAAGGCCGACGGTAGCGAGATGGAAGTACAAGGCCTTTACGCATGTGGTGAGATTGCTTCTGTATCGGTACACGGTGCTAACCGTCTGGGCGGCAACTCATTACTAGACTTGGTCGTATTTGGTCGTGCTACTGGCTTGCACCTTGGCGAAACGCTAGCAGCGCAAGCAGAAGCTCGTCCTGCAACAGAATCTGATATTGAAGCGTCTCTAGCGCGTACTATGCGTTGGGAAAACAGCACTGGTGGTGAAGATCCAGTTCAGATTCGTAAAGACCTACAAGCATGCATGCAAAACAGCTTCTCGGTATTCCGTGAAGGCGATGCGATGGCAACCGGTCTAGAAGAGTTGAAAGTGATTCGCGAACGTTTGAAAGATGCGCATCTAGCGGACAAGTCTTCAGAGTTCAACACGCAGCGTATCGAGTGTCTAGAACTTGATAACCTGATGGAAACCGCGTTTTCAACTGCCGTTGCAGCGAACTACCGTACAGAGAGTCGTGGCGCACATGCTCGTTTCGATTTCCCTGAGCGTGATGATGAGAACTGGCTATGCCACTCTATCTACAATCCGGAAACAGAAGCGATGACTAAGCGTGATGTGAACATGACGCCAACGCATCGTGAAGCTTTCCCGCCGAAAGTACGTACATACTAAAGGGAGGATACGACTATGAAATTAAACTTCTCTTTATACCGTTACAATCCGGATGTGGATACCAAGCCTTACATGAAAGAGTATACCCTTGAGGTAGACGAAGGCTCAGACATGATGGTGCTTGATGCATTGATTCTGCTAAAAGAGCAAGATCCAAGCATCGCGTTCCGTCGCTCATGCCGTGAAGGGGTATGTGGTTCTGATGGTTTGAATATGAATGGTAAAAACGGCCTAGCGTGTATCACACCGTTATCTGCTCTACAAGGCGATAAGATAGTTATTCGTCCACTACCAGGGTTACCTGTCGTGCGCGATCTTATCGTTGACATGACGCAGTTCTATGATAACTATGCGAAAGTTAAACCATTCTTGATTGATGATGGTGCATTACCACCATCACGTGAGAACCTACAATCGCCTGATGATCGTGCGCATTTAGATGGATTGTACGAATGTATCATGTGTGCATGTTGTACAACGTCTTGCCCATCATTCTGGTGGAACCCTGATAAATTCATCGGCCCAGCTGGTCTTCTCGCAGCGTACCGTTGGCTAATTGATAGCCGCGATACGGCAACAGATGAACGTTTGTCTGATCTTGATGATGCATTTAGCGTTTTTCGTTGCCATGGCATCATGAATTGTGTAAGTGTTTGTCCTAAGGGATTAAATCCGACGAAAGCCATCGGTCACATTAAGTCGATGTTGGTTAATCGTTCGGTTTAATTTACTCGCTCTTAGGAATGTCGCAGTGTTGCGGATCACCCGATATGACCGCTTCACTGCTTCAGTAATATTCGAGTAAAGAATACAAAAATTGCCGACCGTATTTTTAGTCGGCTCTTATAGCTCGGCAAAGACCGAAGCAAACGTGAAAACTACTGGTTAAGGGAAAATATGCACAACGGCGTGATGAAGGCATGGCTCGAGTCTTCACACTTGGCTGGCGCCAATGCAACGTATGTAGAGGACCTCTACGAACTGTATCTAAGTGATCCCGATCTGGTAAGTGAGGAGTGGAAACGTGTTTTTGAAGGCTTGCCTAAGCCATCAGAAGAAGTGGCAGAACAACCACATTCACGTGTCCGTGACTACTTCCGACGACTCGCTAGAGAAACAAAGCATTACAATGTCCAAGTTAGTGACCCAGATGTCGATGCAAAACAAGTAAAAGTTCTACAGCTAATCAACGCATACCGTTTCCGCGGGCATGAAGCTGCAGAATTAGACCCACTAGGTCTATGGCAACGCCCAACAGTGGCGGAGTTAGACCCTGCTTTTCATAATCTTACCGAAGATGACTTCGAAGAAACTTTCAACGTAGGTTCTTTTGCTGTTGGGCAAGAAACCATGAAGTTGAAAGATATCTATGAAGCCCTCAACAAAACTTATTGCGGTTCCATCGGTGCTGAATACATGCACATGACTGACACAGAGCAAAAGCGTTGGATTCAGCAACGCCTTGAGTCTGTCGTAGGCCAGCCATCATTCAACAAAGATGAGAAGCGCACATTCCTAGAAGAGCTAACAGCCGCTGAAGGTTTGGAGCGTTACCTCGGGGCGAAATTCCCAGGTGCAAAACGTTTCTCTTTAGAAGGTGGTGATGCGCTGATTCCGATGACGAAAGAGTTGATCCGTCATGCGGGTACAAGTGGAATGCGTGAAGTGGTTATCGGTATGGCTCACCGCGGTCGTTTGAACATGCTGGTGAACGTACTTGGTAAGAAACCTCAAGACCTGTTTGATGAGTTCGCAGGTAAACACGACGAAACTTGGGGTACGGGTGATGTGAAATATCACCAAGGTTTCTCTGCTGATTTTGCGACTCCAGGCGGTGATGTTCACTTAGCACTTGCATTTAACCCATCGCACCTAGAAATCGTAAACCCGGTAGTCATGGGCTCAGTTCGAGCACGTCAAGACCGCTTGGGTGATAATCAAGGTAGCAAAGTGCTTCCTATCACCATCCACGGTGATTCAGCAATCGCTGGTCAGGGTGTGGTTGCCGAAACTTTCAACATGTCTCTTGCTCGTGGGTTCCAAGTTGGTGGTACGGTACGTATCGTCATCAACAACCAAGTAGGCTTTACGACGTCTAATCCTCGTGACACGCGTTCTACGATGTACTGTACCGACATCGCGAAGATGGTGCAGGCGCCAATTTTCCATGTAAATGCAGATGACCCTGAAGCAGTTGCTTTTGTTACTCGCATTGCATTGGATTACCGTAACGAGTTCAAGCGCGATGTCGTGATCGATCTTGTATGTTACCGTCGCCACGGTCACAATGAGGCGGATGAGCCAAATGCGACTCAGCCTTTGATGTACCAGAAAATCAAAAAGCATCCTACACCACGCAAATTGTATGCAGATGTTCTGATCGACAAAAATGAGTCAGATATCGAGACAGCGACTCAGTTAGTCAATGAGTATCGCGATGCATTGGATCGCGGTGAAGTGGTTGTTAAAGAATGGCGTCCAATGGCGTTGCACTCTGTAGACTGGTCCCCTTACTTAGGGCACGAATGGGATATGGAGTGGGATTCAAAATACGACAAGACACGCCTTATTGAGCTAGGCAATCGTCTGTGTCAGTACCCAGAAAGCCATAAACTGCAAAGCCGTGTTAATAAGCTATACAACGATCGTCTAGCAATGATGACCGGTGAAAAAGCTATTGACTGGGGTATGGCTGAAACATTGGCGTATGCTACATTGGTTGACGATGGCAAGCGTATTCGTCTTTCTGGTCAGGACTCGGGTCGTGGTACTTTCTTCCACCGTCACTCGGTTCTTCATAACCAAACCGATGCAAGCACTTACATTCCATTAGCGAATATTCATGACAACCAAGGGCCATTCCAAGTCTTTGACTCAGTATTGTCAGAAGAAGCTGTGTTGGCGTTTGAATACGGTTACGCAACAGCCGAACCAGGTGGTTTAACTATCTGGGAAGCACAGTTTGGTGATTTTGCCAACGGTGCACAAGTTGTTATCGACCAGTTTATCTCGTCAGGCGAGCAAAAGTGGGCGCGTTTGTGCGGTCTTACTATGCTTCTACCTCATGGTTATGAAGGTCAAGGTCCTGAGCACTCATCTGCACGTTTAGAGCGTTACCTTCAGCTTTGTGCTGAGCAAAATATGCAGGTTGTGGTTCCTTCAACACCGGCTCAGGTGTACCACATGATTCGTCGTCAGGTTGTACGCCCAATGCGTCGACCTCTCATTGTTATGTCGCCGAAATCTTTGCTGCGCCACCCTCTATGTACTTCAACGATTGAAGACTTGGCGGATGGTACATTCCAATCTGCAATTCCAGAAGTAGATGATTTAGAACCAAGCAAAGTGAAACGTGTCGTGTTCTGTGCTGGTAAGGTTTACTTTGACCTACTAGAGCAGCGCCGTAACAACGAGCAAGACGATGTTGCTATCGTGCGTATTGAACAGCTTTACCCATTCCCAATGGAAGAAGTACAAGCAGCAATTGCTCAATACACTAACGTTGAAGACTTCGTGTGGTGTCAGGAAGAACCTCAGAACCAAGGTGCTTGGTACTGTAGCCAACATAACTTCCGTGCCGCTATTCCTGCAGGTGCAAATCTTAAATACGCAGGTCGCCCAGCTTCTGCTTCGCCAGCAGTTGGCTACATGTCGGTGCACTTGAAACAACAAAAAGCGTTGGTTGAAGACGCTCTGAACGTGAACTCAAAAACTTCGAATTAAGAATTAGAAGTTAAAGGAAGAAACAGATATGACAATTGAAATTCTGGTTCCAGATTTACCTGAATCAGTTGCTGATGCAACCGTAGCGACATGGCACAAACAACCAGGCGACGCAGTAGAGCGTGACGAGGTTTTGGTTGACATCGAAACAGACAAAGTTGTGCTAGAAGTTCCAGCTCCGGAAGCTGGCGTTTTAGAAGCTATTGTTGAAGCAGAAGGTGCGACAGTACTTTCTAAACAAATCATTGCTAAATTGAAGCCAGGCGCAGTTGCAGGTGAACCAACTGCAGACAAAACAGAAGGTACTGAAGCATCTCCTGATAAGCGTCACAAAGCTGCGCTTAGCGAAGAAAGTAATGACGCACTAAGCCCAGCAGTGCGCCGTTTATTGGCTGAACATGGCTTAGAAGCAAGCCAAGTGAAAGGCACTGGTGTTGGTGGTCGTATTACGCGCGAAGATATTGAAGCGCATCTTGCGAACGCTAAATCTGCGTCAAAAGAAGACTCGCCAGCAGTGGTTGACGTGCCGGCAGCGGCTCGCAGTCAGAAACGTGTTCCAATGACTCGCCTTCGTAAGACAGTTGCTAACCGTCTGCTAGAAGCGAAGAACAACACGGCAATGCTAACGACGTTTAACGAAGTGAACATGAAACCAATCATGGACCTTCGTAAGCAGTACAAAGATCAGTTCGAAGAGCGTCACGGTATTCGTTTAGGCTTCATGTCTTTCTACGTGAAAGCAGTAACAGAAGCGCTTAAGCGTTACCCAGAAGTAAATGCTTCGATTGATGGCGATGACATTGTTTACCACAACTACTTCGACATTAGCATGGCGGTATCAACGCCACGTGGTCTAGTTACACCTGTCCTAAAAGACTGTGACAAGCTTGGTTTCGCTGATGTTGAAAAAGGCATCAAAGAGCTGGCTATCAAAGGTCGTGATGGCAAGCTAACGGTAGACGAGCTAATGGGCGGTAACTTCACTATCACAAACGGTGGTGTGTTTGGTTCACTTATGTCTACACCAATCATCAACCCACCTCAATCAGCGATTCTTGGTATGCATAAGATCCAAGAGCGTCCGATGGCAGTGGATGGCAAAGTTGAAATCTTGCCGATGATGTACCTAGCGTTATCTTACGATCACCGCCTAATTGACGGTCGTGAATCAGTTGGTTTCCTAGTAACGATTAAAGAGTTACTAGAGGACCCAGCACGTCTCCTATTAGACGTTTAATATCGCTAAAACGTCTAGTTATCGTAGGTAGCTAGACGTTAAAAATTTCAATGGCTAGACTAGCTCAACGTTTGGCCTTCATTTGAATCCTTCAGTATGAGAACTCATGATGAAGGATTTATTTGAGAAGACCCTACAGACGTACAAGCAGCCAAGACTGCAGCGTTATGGAAATAATAAATCCCTTAAGGGAAAAACAAACGGAATATCGAAATGAATTTGCATGAATACCAAGCCAAACAGCTGTTTGCAGAATTCGGTTTGCCTGTGCCAGAAGGCTACGCGTGTGATACACCACAAGAAGCTTTTGAAGCCGCAGGCCGTATTAGTACAGCCAAGAAAGTAGTTAAATGTCAGGTTCACGCTGGTGGCCGTGGTAAAGCGGGTGGCGTAGAGCTACACGATACAAAAGAAGGCGTTAAAGAGTTTGCACAGAAGTGGTTAGGTAAAAACCTAGTGACTTACCAAACTGACGCTAACGGTCAGCCAGTAACAAAAATCCTTGTTGAAGAAGCTTCAAATATTGCGAACGAACTATACCTAGGTGCGGTAGTTGACCGTGCTAGCCGTAAGATTGTTTTCATGGCTTCTACCGAAGGTGGTGTGGAAATTGAAAAAGTTGCGGAAGAAACGCCGGAACTCATCCACAAAGCAGCAATTGACCCACTAGTAGGTCCACAAGCTTACCAAGGTCGTGAGCTAGCGTTCAAACTTGGTCTTGAAGGCGACCAAATCAAACAATTCGTTAAGATCTTTATGGGTCTTGGCACTATGTTCTCTCAGTACGATCTTGCTCTGCTAGAGATCAACCCACTTGTGATTACTGGCGAAGGCAACTTGCTATGTCTTGACGGTAAGATCAACATCGACTCAAACGCACTGTATCGTCAGCCTAAGCTTCGTGAAATGCACGATCCTTCACAAGAAGATGAGCGTGAAGCACACGCAGCTCAGTGGGAGCTGAACTACGTAGCACTAGACGGTAACGTTGGCTGTATGGTTAACGGTGCAGGCCTAGCAATGGGTACGATGGATATCGTAAACCTACACGGCGGCAAACCAGCTAACTTCTTAGATGTAGGTGGCGGCGCGACGAAAGAGCGTGTTGCTGAAGCATTCAAGATCATCCTATCTGATGACAATGTGAAAGCGGTACTTGTTAACATCTTCGGTGGTATTGTACGTTGTGACATGATCGCAGAAGGTATTATCGGTGCGGTTAAAGAGGTAGGTGTAAGCGTACCTGTTGTTGTTCGTCTTGAAGGTACTAACGCTGACCTAGGTCGCGAAGTTCTTGCTAATTCTGATGTTGATATCATTGCTGCTGAGTCGCTAACTGACGCTGCTCAGAAAGTTGTTGCTGCTGCGGAGGCTAAATAATGTCTGTATTAATTAACAAAGACACTAAAGTAATCTGTCAGGGTTTCACTGGTGGTCAAGGTACTTTCCACTCAGAGCAAGCTATCGCATACGGTACGCAAATGGTTGGTGGTGTGTCTCCAGGTAAAGGCGGCCAAACTCACCTAGGTCTACCTGTATTCAACACAGTACGCGAAGCAGTAGAAGCGACTGGCGCAACAGCGACAGTCATCTACGTACCAGCACCTTTCTGTAAAGATGCAATCCTAGAAGCGATTGACGCGGGTATCGAGCTAATCGTAACGATTACTGAAGGTATCCCTACTACAGATATGATCGACGTAAAAGTGAAGCTAGAAGAAACTGGCGTTCGCATGATCGGTCCTAACTGTCCGGGTGTTATCACTCCTGATGAGTGTAAGATCGGTATCATGCCTGGTCACATTCACAAGAAAGGTAAAGTAGGTATCGTATCTCGTAGCGGTACTCTAACTTACGAAGCAGTCAAACAAACCACTGACGAAGGTTTCGGCCAGTCTACTTGTGTTGGTATCGGTGGTGACCCAATCCCGGGTTCAAACTTCATTGATATCCTAAAACTGTTCCAAGAAGACCCTGAGACAGAAGCGATCGTTATGATCGGTGAGATCGGTGGTACTGCAGAAGAAGAAGCAGCAGCATACATTAAAGAAAATGTAACGAAGCCAGTGGTTTCTTACATTGCTGGTGTAACTGCACCTCCTGGTAAGCGTATGGGCCATGCTGGTGCGATTATCTCTGGTGGTAAAGGTACTGCTGAAGACAAATTTGCTGCACTAGAAGCGGCTGGCGTTAAAACTGTGAAATCTCTAGCAGAGATTGGCCAAGGTCTACGTGAAGTGACGGGTTGGTAATCGACCACACTACTTAATAAGTATTAAAAAGCCTGCGACTTCGCAGGCTTTTCTTTTTCCGTTTCCGTGGGTTTATGTTTGTTGTTAGCAAGGTCTTTCGCGTTTAATGCTCAATGCGATTATGCTTTGCTTTTAATCAGCTGGCTCAGCATAAATAAGGATGTTGCGCTGATCACTACAGAAGGGCCGGCCGGTGTATCGAAGTGCCATGATAGGCTAAGCCCCATCAGTACTGCCACTGAGCCAATAATAGATGCGAACAATGCCATTTGCTCTGGTGATGAAGAGACTTTACGTGCTGTTGCTGCTGGGATAATTAGGAGCGAAGTCATGATCAACGCGCCAACGAACTTCATACCTACTGCGATTACTACACCCACCATTAGCATTAACACCAATCGAACTAAGTCTGTATTCACGCCCTCAACAGCGGCAAGTTCTTCACTAACAGTGCTAGAAAGCAGTGGGCGCCAGAAGACGTACAAACACGTACTCACCGCAACAACACCTGCGTAAATAAACATCAGATCTTGTGGAGAGACGGCAAGTAAGTCCCCAAATAGGTAGCTCATTAAATCGACGCGCACGTTTTCCAAAAAGCTAACCGATACTAAACCGATAGAGAGTGCACTGTGTGCCAAGATACCTAACAACGTGTCTGTAGCCACAAGTTGTTGCTTTTGCAGAGTGACAAGCAAAACGGCCAGAGCTAAACAGCAGACGAGTAGCGCAAGGTAGAGATTTACGTTGAGCAAGAAGCCCAGCGCTAGGCCCATTAACGATGCATGAGCTAGGGTATCTCCGAAGTAAGCCATTTTACGCCAAACGACAAATGACCCAAGTGGACCGGCAATGATCGCGATACCAATACCAGCAAGAATAGAAGGTAGGAGAAACTCAATCATGATGGTGATGTCCGTGTTTATGGTGGGAGCATGATATCGCATCACCGCTTACTGGCGTTCCGGATAAATCGTGATGATGGTGCTCATGGTCGTGATGATAAAACGCGAGAGACTCTCTCGCTGCATTGCCAAATAGTGCGATGTAAGAAGGGTGCTGAGTAATAGTGGCAGGTGAACCTGAGCAGCAAACATGGTGATGCAGACAAATAACATCGTCCGTTTTCGCCATCACTAAATGTAAGTCATGCGATACCATAAATACGCCACAATCAAAGCGGTGACGAATGCTCTCAATTAAGTCATAGAGATCGATTTGACCTTGGATATCCACCCCCTGAGCTGGTTCGTCTAATACCAATAGCTGAGGACGTTGAAGCAGAGCGCGAGCCAGTAACACTCGTTGGTTTTCACCACCGGATAAGCGATGCATATTACTATTAAGTAAATGTTCAGCGCCAACAAGCCGTAATGCATCAATGCACTCCTGCTTACTGTATTTTCCTGCTAAATTTAGAAAGCGGGTTACATTCAATGGAAGGGAGTCATTGAGCTTCAACTTTTGAGGAACGTAACCAATTTTCAGTTTTCTTTGTCGGTTCAACTTGCCGCTAGTTGGCTTTTGAAGACCTAAGATAACTTTGACTAACGTTGATTTTCCCGCTCCATTGGGACCAATTAGGGTAGTTATTTTGCCCTTTTCTAATTCCATACTAATGTTATCGAGAACTCTGCGGCCATCGAACTCGACGCATAACTGCTCAAGATGGACTAAGGAAGACATGAATGAAACTCATTTGTAAATCAATAATGTTATAATGTAACATTATCTCACTTTCCACGCCATATCCCAAGTAAAACTATGAAAAGAGCATTAATTCTTGCTGCCTCAGCAATGTTAACACTGCCAGCACAGGCGGTAACGGTACTGACGAGTATCAAACCTATTCAGTTGTTAGTAACAGAGCTTACTCAAGGAGTAACTTCACCAGACGTGCTATTGCAGTCTAACACATCACCCCATGACTATGCTTTGCGTCCATCGGATGTTAAAAAGGTCGCTTCGGCTGATTTGGTTATCTGGTACGGACATGATCTTGAACCGTTTCTAGAGAAAGTTGTTTCGGATAGATCGAATACTTTGACTATTAGTCAAATTCCAAATCTAGAATTGCGTGAATTTGATAGTGAGCACAACCATGACCATGATGGGCACGATCATGGCTCACATGATCCGCACTTTTGGCTAGGTGTAAGCCAAGCACAACAAGTGGCCAAGGCTGTTGTGAATCAACTTGTATCACTTGATCCGGAAAATGCAGCTCAATATCAAGCGAACCTCAAAAAGTTTGAACTCGAGCTAAAAGACACTGACCAACAGATAAAGCAGAAGCTGGCACCAGTAAAAAGCAAAGGTTACTTTGTATTCCATGATGCTTACGGTTATTTCGAAGATCGTTATGAACTAAATCAAATGGGGCATTTTACTGTGAGCCCAGAACGCAAGCCAGGAGCGAAGACCTTAATTCAAATTCGTCAAAAGCTAAGTGGTGGAGATGTGGCTTGTGTATTTTCTGAACCTCAGTTTACCCCGGCTGTCGTTCAGAGCGTAATGAGAGGCAGTGATGTCGCTAAAGGCGAGCTTGACCCGTTAGGGAGTACAATTGAAGCAAAACCTGGCAGTTACTTTACTTTTCTCAACAATATGGCGAATAGTTTTGAGCAATGCTTGAACAAAAAGTCAGATTAAGTGCTGTCGTAATGTAGGAGTAGTCTTTTTAACGTGATCCAGTAGTAAGAATTACAACCTTTGGTAAGGCGAGCCTTTTCTCAGAAAGTAATTGAGATATCATTACCAATAATTATCAGCTCAAAATAACCGTATAAATCCATGTTTTACAAACGATGAACGGTCACTTTCAGAGCACAAATTGATACAAAAGGTTTTCGTCTTGCTACGCCAATTAGCCCTTGCTCTGTTGGGCTTTATCTTATCCTACCAAGCATTTGCGCTTCATAATGCAAATGCAATCTTTTACCCTTTGCCAACTCAGGCAAAGGGTACTTTTATCGCGGCTAAAAAGTTGTTCTTGGGTGAAAAGGGCGGTTTGTGGATTCATGACGTACACGGGAGAGTCCTGTTTTACGATGGTCAAACTATATTGCCTAAATCAGGTAGCTTCCTACAAACGTCGGCCAAGCAGTTGGCTTATCATAAAGGTGCTTTTTGGACCTTTATTGAAAATGAGGTCTATCGAACTTATCCAAATCAGGAGCGACGTTTAGTCTTTAGTTTAAATCCAGGCTCACAAATAAGAAAAATAGGGTCTTCAAAGAACTATATTTGGGTGAGTGATGGCGCGCATTTCTATACCTACAATATCGACACTAGCGAGTTAAACTCTTTCTCTCTATTGCAGCTCTATCAACATAGTAATAATAGCTACGTTTACATTAATGATGCGGTGCTAGTTGAAACGAAGTGGGCACTAGCAACGACTTCCGGCTTCTATCTTTCTGAAGGTGATAAGTTTGACCATGTCGCTGCCTCAGGTCAAAACTACATTGAGAAAGTCTATTATTCACACACGCGAAGAGAAATTTTGATAGGTACATTGCGTGGCGCTTTAATTTTCAACATTTACCAGCCTGATAAAGAAGTGATTAGAATTGGCGGCTCACATGTTTTGACATTCGCAGAGACAAATCAAGAGTATTGGGTGGGGACAGAGCATGGCCTTTATTTGTACTCATTTTTTTCAGGTGAGGTCACCGAAGTCGCGCCTGCAAGCTTTCTTGAGTTAGAGTTAGATAACACGAAGATTTATTCGTTGTTGAGCGACAATATGGGAGGGATGTGGATTGCGACTAACCAAGGTATTCGTTATTACTCGCTATTTAGTAAAAAATTTGAACGAGTGACCTTTAGTAGTTATGACTCACACACCCTATCAGGACGAATTCGGCAAACTATTGAAGGTCCTGATGGTGCGCTTTGGTTTGCTGATGACCGAAAGATTTATCGTTCAGGAAAGAGTGGGATTAACCAAGTCTTAGAGTTGGAGTCGCAGATCAATGAATTTGCGTTTCAAAACGGCATGCTTTGGCTTGCAACCTCAAAAGGGCTGGAAATATTTGAGCTAAATGGTCTCAACAAGATTACATTTCCTTATTTACAGGTTATGGCTGGACATGCCGTAGAGCATGTGACCGTTGATGGTGATGACCGTCTTTGGGTATCAAGCGGATACCATCTTTACAATGTTGATACTGCTGCACAAAGCGTACGAAACTTTGGAAGTGAGTGGCTAGTAAGTCAGTATTTGCCTGCTAAGGTTACGCGCCTATATGATACTGAAGACGCCCTATTAATAGGCACCGATCATGGCGTATACCAATACAGTAATGACAACATCCAGTTTATCCGTTTTTCAGAAAAGTTTGGTGAATCATTAGACATGACCACGGCGGTTGATGGCAGCCAGTGGTTTGCTTCATCTTATGGTGTGTTTAAAACTGATACACGAAGCGATGAAAAACGTGTTGTTGAAATGAGTGAGCCCAACGCCAGACCTGCTTGCTTGATCAGAGACAGGCAAGGTGTATGGTTAGCTTCCTCTGTCGGTTTAAGCTATTACCACCTTTCGGGTGAGTTAGTGAAACATTACTCATCGTCATCAGGCTTAATGAACAATGAGTTCCTCCCTGGTATTTGTAGCGTTATACAGCAGACAGAAATTGGTGAGCGAGAGCTTGTTCTGGGGTCGAAGTACGGACTCGTAAAAGCAGAAGCATCCAAGCTGCTTGTATCTAATCCCCCAGAGTCTAAGTTTATTGTTAGCCAAGTAGTGCTTGAAAATGAAGTTCTGCAAGTTGGTAGTGCCGATCTGAATGGGCTCACACTGCCATATGGATCTTCGCTGAGTTTTTTATTCGGTGTGATGCCAAAACCAGACAGTCAAAATTTGTACTATCGATTGAACAACGATGACCCATGGCAAACGTTAGAGGGGGGCCAACTGACACTCGAGCACCTTAGTTCCGGTGAATATCACTTGCAGGTCAGTAATGAGTCTCAAGTTGCCACTGGAGTCGTTGGTTTAGAATCTCACTTTATCGTCCTTCATCCTTGGTATCTATCGCGATTTGCTATTTTAGGCTTTGTCGTAGCTAGTATTGCGGTCGTCGCATTACTTGTTTTCTGGCGCTCTCGCTACGTTGTACAGGCTAACCGTGATCTAGCAGCTCAAGTGACTCTCAAAACGAATCAGTTAAGACATCAAAGTAGAGTGTTGCTTACGAGCAACCAGCAATTACGTAAACAGATTCAAGTTAGAAACCTACTCGTAGACCATGTAGCTCTATCCATAAAATCAAGCGTCGACTTTATTGTGGCGAAACTACCTATGCCTCTGGATACTGCGACAGAGGATCATTTGGCTAAAACGAATTGGCAGTTAAATGAACTCAAAAGTGTTCCAAGTGATGTAAGTGGTGGGAGTCAGAACTACAACTTGAGTCAGATAACTCAGTCAGTGGTTGATGTATGGCAAGATGACTTTGCAAAAGCGGGTATTTTGGTAGAGCTAGAAGATGAGAGCAAGCAGAGCCGGGTTGCTCTGGAAAGTTTTAATCTTGATGTTATTTTCAATAGCATTTTTGCCAATATCATCAAGCGCTCTTTCCGAGGTCAAACGGTTAGAATTATGCTAGAAGAGGGACATGATATTGTGTCATTGAGCTTTCTTGATTACGGGACGCAATTACCTAATAAAGTCGCGACTGGGCTTCCATCTAACTTAAATCACTCTGAGTTGAGTATTGACCACCTTGCCCAACTAGTGACAACGAGTGGTGGTTATTTGGCTGTCTTCTCTTCTGATGCTCAAAACAAAGTCGAGATTACATGGCCATCTGCGAAGGAAAGGAGTTATCTGGATGAACCGCAGCAAGAACTCAATCCTGTAACTATTGCAGAAGATCAAGTCACACCAGAGAAAGAGTGGTTGCAAAAAGTCTATCAATTAGTGGCAGAGCATTACCATGATCCTGAATTTGGCACTGCGTCAGCCGCTAAAATGCTGTATATGTCTGAACGCTCTTTACAGAGACGTTTTAAATCTGCCTCGTCAAGAACGTTAAAAGACTATGTCACAGAGGTTCGTTTGGAAACGGCGTGTGAAAAGTTATTGGCGGGTGAGAAAATCAGTGAAGTCGCCTTTAACTGTGGCTTTAATGATCCATCTTACTTTAGCCAAAAGTTTAAGCTGCATTTTGGTTTGCCCCCTTCCAAGTTTGCTTTGACTCAAGAAAGCCAAGAAATTAACTAGAAAACCTTCATTATACGCTCCCTAATTAATAGTTAAGATGCTGGGGAGCTGCATACAGTGCTCTATTATTGCTGCAGTTGCTAACGCAGTAAGTTTCATTGTTTCTTCATCACATCTAGCCTACAAATCCATTCTCAACACGTAAGCACGATCACGTTCTATCTGTTAGTCGCGATGTTCATAGCAATAAGCATAAATGGCTTCAAGAGAATGATTTACTGATAGTTGCAACAAATAAATGACAGTTGTATTGCTGTATCAAAAGAGCGTTGTTCATTTGGGGGAGTGATGGCATGCGACATTCGTGAAAACGAAAACTGTGTTGAAAAGATGGATAAGGTAAAGAAGTTTTGAAAGAGGTGAAAAAAATATCGTGGTATAGCCGGGGGGACTATACCACGGGTGTCAAGGACACCTTCGCTTGCTGCCGGAGTGACATGTTGCCATGCCACCTCTGGAATTTATTAGAGAGGTTGCCCTCTCGATGGAGTAACTATACGAGAGGTTACTTATTTTTCTTATAAAAATAACGCCATGTTTATATGAGAAAAGCGACAACGTTTTGTTTTTTAATTAACCCACTGTTTTAATTTGCATTTTTTGTTTTCTATCTTGGTTTGTGACATTTTTGTTTCGTTAGGTGTCATTTTTAATTGTTAATTTTGACGTAAATAACGAGAGGAAATTTACGAAGTTAACGTTTGAAAGCGTGAAAACATTTACGGAATCTTTGATTTCACACAAGGATTGAAGGGGTATAGGGGAGTAATATTGGCAACCTAAACTTATTAAATAATAATATTTCTCATTAGCAATACTCTTAAGGGCCACTATGAAGTTATCAGAGATTAATCCTGGCGATACGGTGACGATTCGGTTGTTAGATGGTCTTTCATCAGATATCAGAAAGAAACTCATGGTAATGGGGCTGCTTCCCAATACAGAAGTCAAAGTGATTCGACGTGCGCCAATGGGCGATCCTTTACAAGTCGAAGTCCGTGGTGTGTCTGTCGCATTGCGAGAAACAATTGCTCAGAAAATTGAAGTGGAGCGAGTGTAATGCAATATCAAGTGCTAACCGTAGGTAACCCTAATAGTGGTAAAACGACGCTATTTAATGGTTTAACTGGCGCAAAACAGCAAGTTGGTAACTGGGCAGGCGTCACGGTTGAAAAGAAAACGGGACAATTCAAGCATGCTGGGGATGAGTTTTTGCTCACTGACCTTCCGGGTATTTACTCATTAGACAGTGGTAATGATAGTAATAGTATTGATGAATCCATCGCATCGCGTGCGGTTCTAACTCATCCTGCTGATCTCATTATTAACGTGGTGGATGCTACAAGTTTAGAGCGCAGCTTATATATGACGCTGCAACTTCGCGAACTTGGTCGCCCTATGATTGTTGTCCTCAACAAGATGGATGCGCTAAAGCGTGAACGTCAGATGATTAACGTTGCAGAGCTTGAGAAAACGTTAGGTTGTCCGGTTGTCAGTTTATCTGCAACCAATAAAACTCAAGTGGCAGAGTTTAGAGAAAAGCTCCATAAATCCATCGTTCAAGGAGTGCCACTTAAAGAATTGTCTTTGCATTACGGTGAGAAGATGGAGTCGGCAATTCAAACGGTTTCCGCACTTTTTAACGACCAAAACGTCGCTCATCGTGCACTAGCGATTCGTGCGCTTGAAAAAGACACAATGGTGCTCAATAGTCTTTCTGATATTGATAGAAGCAAAGTCTTGGAAGTCATTACGACGTTAGATTTGGATATCGATTTGCATGTCGCGGATACTAAGTACACGCATCTGCATGAACAGTGTAAAAAAGTTCGCCGAAGCGAAGGCAAGTTAAGTCGTAGTGTGACTGAAAGACTCGACCAGTTTATTTTGAACAAGTGGATTGGAATTCCTTTCTTCTTTGTTGTTATGTACCTGATGTTTATGTTCTCGATTAACATCGGTAGTGCATTTATCGACTTTTTTGACATTGGTGTGGGCGCATTGTTGGTTGATGGTGGGCATCACTTGTTAGACGGTCATTTGCCTGTGTGGTTAGTGACGGTTCTTGCTGATGGTATCGGTGGTGGTATCCAGACGGTTGCAACCTTCATTCCGGTTATCGCGTGTTTGTACCTGTTCCTAGCGGTACTTGAGAGCTCAGGTTACATGGCTCGTGCAGCATTCGTACTAGATAAAGTGATGCAGAAGATCGGCCTACCGGGCAAAGTATTTGTACCGTTGGTTCTTGGTTTTGGCTGTAACGTACCGTCAATCATGGCAACTCGTACTCTAGACCAAGAACGTGAGCGTAAACTGGCTGCATCTATGACGCCATTTATGTCATGCGGTGCTCGTCTGCCTGTATACGCGCTATTTGCTGCGGCATTCTTCCCAGGTTCTGGCCAGAACATTGTATTCGCACTTTACCTACTTGGTATTGTGGCAGCGATCTTCACAGGTCTTTTCCTTAAGCACACGCTTTACCCAGGTAGCAGTGATAGCCTAGTAATGGAAATGCCAGACTATGAGCTTCCGACGCTACAAAACGTGGTGATCAAAACTTGGCAAAAGCTAAAGCGCTTTGTACTTGGTGCAGGTAAAACCATCGTTATCGTTGTTGCTATTCTGAGTTTCTTCAACTCATTGGGTACTGATGGCAGTTTTGGTAATGAAGACAGCGAAAACTCGGTGCTTTCTAAAGCTGCGCAAGTTGTAACTCCAGTATTCGCGCCAATCGGTGTTCAAGAAGATAACTGGCCAGCGACGGTTGGTATCATTACCGGTATCTTCGCAAAAGAGGCGGTAGTTGGTACGCTTAACAGTCTATACACCACGCCAAGTGACGGTGAAGACGCAGAATTTGATCTAATGGGCAGCCTAGAAGAGGCAGTAATGAGTATCCCTGAAAACTTAGCCGGTTTGAGCTACTCAGATCCACTAGGCATTGAAGTGGGTGACTTAACTGACTCAAATGCCGTTGCCGAAGAACAAGAAGTCGATGCTTCTATCTTCGGTAACATTAAATCGCAGTTTGCTTCTGGCAATGCCGCATTTGCTTACCTAATCTTTATCCTACTGTACACTCCTTGTGTGGCGGCGATGGGTGCTTACGTACGTGAGTTTGGTCATAAGTTCGCACGCTTTATCGCGGTTTGGACAATGGGCTTGGCTTACCTATGTGCGACGTTCTACAACCAATTGACGCATTTCGCAGATAGCCCAGTAACAAGTGGTATTTGGATGGCTGTGATCGTAGCTATCTTCTTTGGCACATACCGTGTGTTCAAACAAGTTGGTAAGAAACAAAACGGTGCATTAGAGGCGCAAGTAGCATGATTTTAAAAGAGCTTTATCAATACATTGCAGACAAAGGAACCGTCTCCCAGTCAGATCTGGCTAAACAGTTTGGGATGAGTGAAGATGGCGCCGACGCGATGTTAAACGTGTGGATTAAGAAGGGCAAAATTAGCCGCCTAGTCGACACTAATAAAGCTCATGACGTGACTCGTGTTCGCTACTCAGTGACTAAACAAGATGGTTTGTCTCTGACAGTCACCATGTAGCGACTATCAAAATTAGTCACCTAAAAATTATCACGTAAAAACGACAAAGCCGCATCAGCAATGATGCGGCTTTTATTTTGCTGGTTATTGTTTGTGAATACAGCGAAATTAATGTTCTTCAGAGTGTTTAGTCGCGCCTAACTCTAGGAACTTTAAACCAAGACTTAAAACTAAAATCGAAATAGGTAATGTTAAGATCGTCCAATCTAAGCTGTCGAAGTTAATCAGCACGAGCTCTAAGAACTTCACAAACAAGATCACGATGATGACTTCAGCCAAAATGTTTTTTAGATGGCCGATGTTTGGGGTTCTGATCCAATGCAAAACCGACTGCTCTTGTGTTTTCGCTTTAGCTTTGTTGGAAATAAATAGTGTGTAGATGCCGTGAGCAAAGATGAACAAAACTAGTGCGACAAGAAACGTATCCAGTGACTTGATCAAATAAGCGATCGCGATGTCTGCTTTATCTAAATGTGCGAGTGCTTCTGGAGGTGTTTGATTGAGAATGAAGACCGCAAATGCCGAATAGGTTTTTGCTGCACCCATAAGAAAAAGCAAGAATGAAGCAGCCATAGAACAGATAATGGCGATCCAGCTGACGTATCGGAATGTGTTGAAGACTTGTTTCATGATGACCCTCTCTAACTGAGCTGGTAGTCTAAACAAGTTTTATTTTAGTGATAATCCCAGAAAAATGAGAAAGATTGTTACAAATACGTATTAATCTTTCTCTGTCTATTTCAGCCGTATTCAAAGGCGAATTATTTTCGCTAGCAGTGCTTATGCTTTTTGGAAAATAGAACTCAGTGACAGCACATTTTTAATGCGACCAAGCAATTCGTTTTGCTCTTCTTCTGTACGGAATTCACCTTTGGTGTTACCCCAAACCGGTCCCGGCCATGCTACGTCATCTTTGAAGCGAGCAATATGGTGAATGTGCAGCTGTGGCACTATATTACCTAGCGCACCAAGGTTTAGCTTGTCTGGACGGAATGTTGCTTCCAGTGCTTGGCTTACCGCTTGAGACTCTAGCAAAAACTGTTGCTGTTCTTGCATTGGCAAGTGGTGAAGCTCTTTTAGGTTTGCACGTTTAGGGACCAAGATAACCCATGGCACGGCGTTATCTTTATGCAGAAGCGCCACACACAGTGGGAAGTGGCCGATAAAGGTGGTGTCTTTTGCCAGTTGAGGGTGCAGTTCAAAACTCATTATGTTGTCCGATTTGAATTGAATGACATCAGTATACGCCAGATAAAACAAAAGGTTGACGCTTTCACGTCAACCTTTGTCATCATTTAGCTTGTGCTACTTAAGCTACCTACGTAAAAGCGGATTACATACGCTCTAGAGTATCAATACCTAGTAGAGACAGACCTTGCTTGATGGTCTTCGCTGTTAGCGCAGCTAGTTTCAGACGGCTTTGTTTCACAGCTTCGTCTTCAGCAACTAGGATAGGGCACGCTTCGTAGAAACTAGAGAACTGACCTGCTAGTTCGAATAGGTAGCTACACATGATGTGCGGTTGGCCTTCGCGAGCGACAGATTGAACCGCTTCTTCGAACTGCATAAGTTTAGCAATAAGTGCTTTCTCTTTCTCATCAGTGATTTTGATGTCGCCTTGGAGAGCGTCCATAGCAACACCAGCTTTAGCGAAAATAGAAGCTACGCGAGTGTATGCATATTGCATGTATGGTGCTGTGTTACCTTCAAACGCTAACATGTTGTCCCAATCGAACACGTAGTCAGTCGTACGGTGTTTAGATAAGTCAGAGTATTTAACCGCTGCCATTGCAACTGTTTTAGAGATCTTCTCTTTTTCTTCCGCATCTAGCTCAGGGTTTTTAGATTCGATCAGTTGTGCTGCACGAACTTCTGCTTCATCTAGAAGGTCGGCAAGGCGAACGGTACCACCCGCACGAGTCTTGAATGGCTTACCATCTTTACCAAGCATCATGCCGAACGCGTGGTGCTCAAGAGATACTGACTCAGGTACGTAGCCTGCCTTACGAACAATTGTCCAAGCTTGCATTAGGTGCTGGTGTTGACGTGAGTCGATGAAGTAAAGCACACGGTCTGCGCTTAGCTCTTCATAACGATATTTTGCACATGCGATGTCTGTTGTTGTGTATAGGAAACCGCCATCGCGTTTTTGAACGATAACGCCCATTGGTTCGCCATCTTTGTTCTTGTATTCATCTAGGAATACAACTTGCGCGCCATCATCTTCAACGGCAAGACCTTGTTCTTTTAGGTCTGCAACGATCTTAGGAAGCATGTCGTTGTACATGCTCTCGCCCATCACGTCGTCACGAGTCAGTGACACGTTTAGACGGTCGTAGTTGCGCTGGTTTTGGATCATGGTTACATCAACGAGTTTTTTCCACATTTCTGCACAGTACTCGTCACCGCTTTGCAGTTTCACAACGTAGTTTCGCGCTTTCACTGCGAATTCTTCGTCTTCGTCGTACAGTTTCTTAGACTCACGGTAGAAGCCTTCAAGGTCAGCCAGTTCCATAGAAACTTCGCCAGACTCTTGTTGTACACGCTCAAGGTTTGCGATAAGCATACCGAACTGAGTACCCCAGTCGCCGATGTGGTTCGCACGGATCACTTTGTGACCTAGGAACTCAAGAGTACGTACTACCGCATCACCGATGATGGTTGAACGTAGGTGACCAACGTGCATTTCTTTAGCTACGTTTGGTGCAGAGTAGTCAGCAACGATAGTTTGAGCTTCGTCTGCTGCAACGCCAAGACGTGAGTCAGCCAGTGCTGCTTCCGCTTGTTTTGCTAGGAACTCTTCGCTTAGGAAAATGTTGATGAAACCAGGACCAGCGATTTCTGTCTTGCTTGCAATACCATCTAGGTCTAGAACATCCAGTACTTTCTGTGCAAATTCTCGTGGGTTAGTACCCAGTTTTTTAGCAACGCCCATTACGCCGTTTGCTTGGTAGTCACCAAATTGTGGCTTTGCTGATTGGCGTACTGCCGCAGGACTGCCTGCAGGTGCGCCAGCGGCTTCTAGAGCCTGAGATACTTTGTCATTAATAAGTGCTTGGATATTCACACGCGTTTCCTTCAATTCAAGGACGAAGAACTCGGCGAAGTAAGTGCCGAGTTCTGTTGGAGTTCACAAAAATGGGGCTAATGATAACAACTTTATTGCTTTTCATACAGAGAGGAATTGGGGAAATTTATACTTTTTCGATTGAATGGAAATGTGGTTTGGTTTGCGTTTACTATTGCGCTCAGAGTAATGAGATAAATCGCCCCAAAAGAGAACCACAATGACGACTCAACTAGTTGAAAAACGCCTAGCGCCTAAATTGATGATCCAAGATCTGGATGCATTTATGGCGAAGATTGAAGAGCTTGCATCCCTGTTAAAACTGGATCTGAGCTTTGCTCAAGCTGACCATATTGCGCTGCGAATTAATGATACTGAAACAGCAAAAGCCGCGCATGAAGCATGGAATCAATACGGTAAGGTGATTTCACAAGCGAAAATCAACGGTCGTCCAATCATCGTTATCGAATTCGACAAAGCGTTGGAAAGCCGTGGTTGGAAGATTGAGTGTCTGGAATTGCCATACCCTGCGGAAGGCAAAATCTACCCAAATGAAAGCTGGGAACATGTGGAGTTTGTGATTCCGTCTCATGCCGAAACTGCAGACGAGTTTCTTGCTGATTTGAAACACACTTACCCAGCGTTTGGCGCGCGTTTTAATGAGTTGGAAGAGCTAGGTGTGAAGATCAAACTGTCGAGCCCGAAAGGGGATGGCGAACGCTTGAACAACCCAACCGTGGCGTTTAAGTACCAAGGCATTTGTATCAAACTGCACCCGCATTCACTTAAGCGTATTGTGGAGTCTGAGCAGGCGTAAAACGCTAGAGTGAGAATTGCTGAGTTGCGAGAGGTAAAAAGGGAGCCGAGGCTCCCTTTTCGTAAGCGAATCACTATTTAGCCGGTGATTTGCTTTTTGGGTTGGTAATGGAAAGTTTTTTGCCTTTCAACTCTTTATTTAGAGTGAGTGTGAAAGTCTTTGGAAACGGCATTCGTTTACAATGATCAGCCTTGTCTCTAACGATAGTAATAAGAGCTTCTGTCTGTGAGCTTTGCTCTATTTTTAGGCTAAAGTCCTCGTTTTCACTGCAGCCGTTAGACTCTGTGATAAATGAAATTTGACTCTCACTTGTCCTATAAGTCTCTACCATCATTGCTTGGTGCTCAGACGTCTGGTTTGTTTGCAGTCCTGCGTTTGCTGAACATGCAGTTAAACTGATAGTGCCCAAACCAAGTAGGAATATCTTGAGTCTATGTTTCATCTCGTTACCTTTTTTTGCGTCGTACGAATGAACCTGCAGCCATTAACACCAGTAGGCCAATAGATAAACTGCCGCCTGAACTAGACTTTTTATTAACGTCGTTACCAGCATCGCCCGTATTATCTGTGCTGACTGACATATTTATGTTGCGAACAAATGCTTGCGCGCTGTAAATGCCACTTGAAAACGGGTGTTGGACGTATTCAAACGTTATCGTATTAGATGCTTTGTAAAGATCGATCTGGATCTCTTTATAATCGAGGAGTTGGTTGGTGCTATCGTAAATTTCACCATTAACTAAGATGAACAAGTAATCAAAACCATCGGACATTACTTTGAGATCCATGGTAAGTTTGCCCTTCGGAAGATCGGTCAAAACCAGCTCAGATACACCAGGATAAGCTCCCATATCCGCTGATTGCAGTTCACCATTTTCAGCCGTCCAAGCGTTTTGACCGGTATAAACATTTGCGTCTGCTAGCGGAATGGCATTACGCACTGATCTGCTTGCTTTATCTACACCTGAATACTCGAAAGTTGTTGTGAGTCTGGACAGTTTCGGATGATCGGTAAAGAGCTCTATCGTTGTTTCTGATCCCGAATAGCTAGGTTGGTAGCCGACGGTAATTTGACAGCTTTGCGAAGGCTTTAAGGTACCAGTACAAGTGCTTTTCTCGATGGTACTTCCGTATGATATTGTGCTTTGGTAGATGTTGAATGGGATAGTATCGTCATTACGAATAGTAAAGGTCTCTTGCTGCGCTTTTCGCTCAACGAAACGAAGATCTCGGTACTTAGTGAAGCTGATAGTATTGCGATGGCTATCTATCCATCCATTGTGTTGAAAATGAGCGACGTTGGCGTAAACACCATAAGCGTTTGGTTGAGCACATCCATCCCCCCAGCTGACCACGCCTAGCAATTTGTTGATACCGTTATCATCAACGATGAGTGGACCGCCGCTATCTCCTTGGCAGCTATCTTTACCTCCCCAATAGTATCCGGCGCAAATACCGTCATCTGATACATTAGAGTAGTTTCCTGGTAGGTTTTGGCAGGTAGCTCGATCTACGTATTCCAAATCTACTTGTTGTAAAACGGTTGGGTATATTCGGTCTGTCGTGGACGTATTTCCCCATCCAGCCACGTGCAACTTGTCTCCTACGCGTACGCTATCTAAAAGTTCTGGCGTTGCCAGGTCAATAGTTGCGCTATCGATATTGCGTTCTAATTCAATAAGAGCGATGTCATTGTTCGTTGTTATGTTGTTATATTCATCATGTGAATAGATATTTTTAATGGCGATGCGCTGTGCTTGAGACTCTCTGTTTTTGTCATAAAGACCAAGAACGATATCTATATCGTCCGCATTAAGACCTTCCACACAGTGCGCAGCAGTTAATACGTATTTTCCACCTAGGAAACTGCCACCACAAAAGTGACCAATAGATGTAGGTTGTCCTTTACGTACCAGTGAAGCAATAAATTTCCAGTCGGAAGTGTTGGCAGGTTCGCCGCCGATAATGCGAGTGGATACATCATTCTGAACAGGCTCAAGAGTATCTGCGATTGTGGTTGCTGGTAAAGTCAGCCCAATCAGAAAAGCCACTAACGTTTTTTTCATTTTAATTCCGTAATATTAACGTGGTTTATTATAAGGAGGGCAAATGATAAACGGAATCATTCTCTCAGTAAATAGTTGTGGAGAAATGAAAAATTATAACGTATCGGTTTAACTTTGATGGTTAGAATTGGAGGGGGGATCTTCTGAAAAGATGAAACCCGCCAAGTTGGACGGGTTTCACTATCGTTGTAACTAGTACGGAGGGATTACAGGATCACTGTCTTATTCCCATAAACAAAGACGTGGTCATTGATCACTTTATTCAAAGCCTTACTCAATACGTTCTTCTCTACATCGCGTCCCGCTTGCGCCATATCTTGGGCATTGAATGTATGGTCGACAGGAATTACGTCTTGCTTGATGATCGGCCCTTCATCTAAATCATTAGTCACGAAGTGTGCTGTTGCACCGATGATTTTCACACCGCGATCGTAAGCTTGTTGATATGGCTTCGCGCCAATAAAAGCAGGTAAGAAGCTGTGATGAATATTAATGATTTTGTGGTGATATTTCTCAACAAACGTCGGCGTTAATACGCGCATGTATTTAGCTAGCACCAAAAAGTCAGCATCGTATTGATCGATCACTTCTAGCATCTTCTGCTCGTGTTCTTCACGGCTAAGGTTTTCATGGGTCACATGGTGGTAAGGAATGTCGAAGCGTTCAGTGAGAGTTTGCAGTTTGTCGTAATTCCCCACCACAGCGGCGATCTCAACATCTAGGCTTCCATCGTAGGTTTTCATCAGAATATCGCCTAAACAATGCGCTTCTTTTGTGACGAGAATGACGATGCGCTTACGGCGAGAGCCAACCAATTTACGCTTAGCACCTTGCGGGAGAGCTTGGTCCAAGTCGGCAAGAAACGTTTGATCGTTGAAGTACCCCTCCAACTCCGTTCTCATGAAAAAGTGGCCACTGGTATTATCAACAAATTCGTTATTGTGAACGATGTTGAGTTGGTGCTTGTAACAGATATTAGTAATTTTCGAGATGAGACCCGGGGCGTCAGAACAGTGGGTCAACAGTGTTTTCTTTTCCATAAATCAGGTACTTCCATGCATTAATATTTTAGCGTACGAATTTGTTATTATTCCCTGGCGGGTGTAACTGTACTGCCATGTTTCACCATAAATAATCTATTCTTACGTTGGTTTCAACAAAATATCCGCGTGTCGCCGCAAGCTGGTCAGATTGTGGGCTGATGTCACTCCTATTCCTCTGATATACTCTCGATAATTTTTCAAACTCAATACCAAGCATGATCGCAAAAACTTTTTCCTCTGATGGCGCGTTAGGTAAGGCCATTCCTGGCTTTCAAGCTCGTCAGCCACAAATCGATATGGCGGAAGCCGTCAGCAGTGCGATCAAAGATCAAACCCAGTTGGTGGTGGAGGCAGGAACCGGAACCGGTAAGACCTTCGCCTACTTAGTCCCTGCGCTGTTAAGCGGTAAAAAAGTGATTATCAGTACAGGCTCGAAAAACTTGCAAGAGCAGTTGTACCATCGTGACTTACCGCTCATGGTCAATGCGCTTGGTTTTTATGGCCAAGTGGCGTTATTAAAAGGGCGTTCTAATTATCTGTGTTTGGATCGTTTGAGCCGCCAAATGGTCGAAAGCCACACTAATGAATCTGACCCGACGTTATTAACTCAACTGGTTAAAGTGCGTGCTTGGTCATCAGAAACCAAAACAGGTGACCTTGGGGATTGTGATGATCTGCCAGAAGACAGCATGATCATTCCGACCATCACCTCAACCAATGATAACTGTTTAGGTAAAGAATGTCCGAGCTACACTGATTGCTTTGTATTGAAAGCGCGTAAGCGAGCCATGGATTCCGACATTGTTGTAGTGAACCATCACTTGTTTCTTGCTGATTTAGCGATTAAAGAAACAGGGTTTGGTGAACTGATTCCAGAAGCCGATGTGTTTATTTTTGATGAAGCTCATCAGTTGCCAGATATTGCGAGCGAATATTTCGGCCAGTCAGTTTCAAGCCGCCAAATTCACGATCTTGCCAAAGACATTGAAATAGCCTATCGCACCGAAGCCAAAGATATGCGTCAATTGCAAAAAGTGGGCGACAAACTCATGCAAAGCGCAATGGACATGCGGATTGTATTGGGTGAGCCAGGCTTTCGTGGCAACTGGCGTGAGGCGTTGCAATCAGGTTCTATTAAGCGAGAATTATTGCGCTTAACTGACAGCCTCGAATTGGCGATTGATGTACTCAAAATAGCCTTAGGGCGCAGTCAATTACTGGATACCGCCTTTGAACGAGCAAATTCGATCAAAGGCCGTATCGACCGGGTATGTGATGTCGATATTACTGGTTACTCATACTGGTACGATACCTCGCCTCGTCATTTCGCTCTGCACATTACGCCTCTTTCTGTCGCGGACAAGTTCCATGAGCAAATAGAGATTAAACAAGGCGCGTGGATTTTCACGTCAGCAACCCTAGCCGTATCGGGCGATTTCAAGCACTTTACTGAGCGCCTTGGCCTCAAGCCTACAAAGCAATTTTCTCTGCCGTCCCCCTTTGATTATCAAAAGCAAGCGCGCCTTTGTGTGCCAAGGTATTTGCCAGAGCCAAACAGTAACGGCTTAGCGGATAAGTTAGTCCGAATGCTTGCTCCGGTGATTGAAGAAAATGATGGTCGCTGCTTCTTTTTATGTACCTCGCACAGCATGATGCGTGAACTAGGTGAGAAGTTCCGAGAAGTACTTGAGCTGCCTGTGTTAATGCAAGGGGAGATGAGTAAGCAGAAAACCTTGGCGGAGTTTATGGAACTGGGTAACGCTTTACTCGTGGCGACGGGCGCTTTCTGGGAAGGGATTGATGTTAGAGGTGATGCGCTGAGCTGTGTTATTATCGACAAATTACCGTTTACCGCCCCTGACGATCCGTTACTCAAAGCCCGTATCGAGGATTGTCGATTACGTGGCGGTGAACCATTTGCTGAAGTACAAATCCCGGATGCAGTGATTACGTTAAAGCAGGGAGTCGGGCGATTAATTCGAGATCAGAAGGATCACGGTGCGTTGATCATTTGTGATAATCGCCTCGTCACGCGAGACTATGGTGGTATTTTCCTCGGAAGTCTACCACCTATCCCAAGGACGCGAGACTTAGATGGAATCAAAGCATTCCTGAAAGCAGAACAATCTGTCACAGACGCAAGTGCTGAGGCATAACCCAATAAATGAGAGTTGTAGAGAGTTAAATGAGCGCAAAAATTCTTGCTATCGATACAGCGACTGAAAACTGTTCAGTTGCGTTGTTGGCTAATGATCAAGTGATTTCACGTAGCGCGGTTGCACCACGCGATCACACCAAAAAAGTACTGCCAATGGTTGATGAAGTACTCAAAGAAGCTGGCCTGACTCTACAAGAGCTGGATGCGTTAGCGTTTGGACGTGGTCCAGGTAGCTTTACTGGCGTTCGTATCGGTATTGGTATCGCACAAGGTTTGGCGTTCGGTGCTGACTTACCTATGATTGGCGTTTCAACGCTGGCTGCAATGGCTCAAGGTAGCTATCGCTTACATGGTGTGACCGATGTCGCTGTGGCCATTGATGCACGTATGGGTGAAGTTTACTGGGCACGTTACACTCGCCAAGCAAACGGTGAGTGGGCAGAGATGGATGCAGAGTGCGTAATTCCACCAGCACGTCTAGTTGAAGAAGCACAAGCAGGCGACAAAACGTGGACGACAGCAGGTACTGGTTGGGATGCTTACCAAGAAGTATTAGCAGACCTACCGTTTAATTTGACGCATGGTGACGTTCTGTACCCTGATTCACAAGACATTGTGATTCTTGCTGAACAAGAATTTAAAAAGGGTAATACCGTGCCGGTCGAAGATTCGAGCCCTGTTTATTTACGTGATAATGTGACATGGAAAAAACTTCCTGGTCGCGAATAGTCCGTTTTTCATTAACCTGACAAAAAGCAGGGCGTTTGCCCTGTATTTTTATGGAGTGCTATGGCGTCGATTAATGGCTTGCCTCCTTCTTTGATTCCCGGTGCAAATCGCACTAATAAAGCCAGTCAAAAGAAGCCGGTAAATAAATCACAAACAAAGCAGCCTGTAGGTCAGCCCTCAAAGGTTGCTAACGCCGTGGCGCACTCCATAAAACACGTGGATGAGTCCCAAATTCACCGAGCTCAAGTGCAATATGACCTTCCTGAAGGGGGCGCACGTAAAGCAATGGAGCAGTACATGGATGTCATGAATCGAGCTAAAAAAGAGGAACTGGCTCAATTACTTGGTGTCGATATTTACGTGTGAGATCTCCCCAGCTTGGGGTTACTAATATTGAAAGGTGGTTTATGAAGGTTTTTGGACGGTTTTTTCTCGCATTATTTGCTACGGTTGGTTTGTCTGCGTGTAGCTCGTTGCCTGAGGAGCTAAATGCAAGCACAGAATTGGTCGTTACAGACTATAAAGCTTTTGCTGAGTCTCAGGGGCAAGTGAGTGAAGATGTTCGCCTTGGTGGAATCATCGCTAAAGTGGATAACTTTAAAGATAAAACGCGTCTAGAGATTGTAAACCTTCCTATCAGTAAGTCTGGTAAACCTGATATCGATGAAGAGCCTACGGGACGTTTTGTCGCCTATTTTGATGGCTATTTAGAGCCTGTCGCCTTTAGTGAAGGCCGTTTGGTGACGGTTGTAGGCAAAGGAGCAGGGGAAGAAGAAGGAAAGATCGGTGAGCACGGTTACATCTTCCCGGTAATAAAGGGGGAAGGGTACCGTTTATGGAAAATTGAAGAACGTGTACGCATGTATGACTCGCCAACCTACTTTTACCCATGTTACTCGATTAACTGCCGCATGTGGCGTAATGATTTCCCACAAGACGGTAAAGTGATAAAACAGGTCAAATAATCTGCGATGCATGAGCGTCAATTCGAGCTTCCTGCCGGCAAAATGGCAGCCCTTGAGATAGGGAACGAGAAAACGGCTGACTTGTCAGTCGTTTTTCTTCATGGGTGGTTAGATAATGCGGGCAGCTTTAAAGCGCTCATGGAGCAGTTGAATCAACTTAATCCTCACTTACACCTCCTCGCCATCGATCATTTTGGTCACGGTTTATCGAGTCATAAATCTCACGATAATTATTACCCCTTTCACGACTATATTGCCGATTTGTATCAGTTTTTGGACGAATTATCACCAAACAGACTGATATTAGTAGGGCATTCACTTGGTGCTTTAATCGCAAGTTGCTATAGTGCAGCGTTTCCAGAGCAGGTCGAAGCTCTTGTGCAAATTGAGGGAGCAGGACCTCTTCATGAGGATCCTACTAACAGTTTGCCTCGTCTTCGCGATGGCGTTTTAAGTCGAATAAGACAGCAAAACAAGCCAGAGCGAGCCATTGCCTCCTTCGATCTGGCGTTAAAATTACGCATGCAAGCCAACCAATTAACCGCTGAGCAACTTCTACCGATAGTCGAGCGTGGAACAGAGCAGCGAGGAGATAAATGGTATTGGCGGCATGACGCCAAGTTAAAATGTGCGTCGCTTTACCGAATGGCGCAAGCGCATGCTAACTCGATTACCAGCCAAATACGTTGTCCTCATTTGATTGTATTAGGCGATCAAGGATTTCAGAATTTACCATCTAACCAAGCTGATTGGGGAGAGAACCCACCGCAAGTGGTTTCTGTCAAGGGTGGTCATCACTGTCATTTAGAGCAAATACTCGAGGTCGCAACGCGAATTCTTGGTGTAGTTAACAAAATTTAAACAAGTGTTTGAGAGTTGCGTGCTCAAGCACGTTCGCTGTGCTGTAATAGCTTTCAAAATAAAAAGGACGCTATTTTTTAGCCAGTTATAAACGAGGAGTAACATCGTGGATAAACCATGGCTTTCACGTTATCCAAGTGACGTACCTGAAACCATTAATCCAGAGCAATATGAGTCTTTGGTAGAAATGTTTGAACAGTCTGTACAAAAATATGCAGACCAACCAGCATTCATGAACATGGGCTCGGTTATGACCTTCCGTAAATTGGAAGAGCGTAGTCGCGCATTCGCAGCGTATCTGCAAAACGAGTTAAAACTGCAAAAGGGTGACCGCGTTGCTCTGATGATGCCAAACTTACTGCAATACCCAGTAGCATTATTTGGTATTTTGCGTGCAGGTTGTATCGCCGTAAACGTTAACCCACTTTACACTCCTCGTGAACTTGAACACCAATTGAATGACTCAGGTGCGACGACGATTGTGATTGTGTCTAACTTTGCGAATACGCTAGAACAAATCGTCGATAAAACACCAGTCAAACACGTAGTGTTAACCAGTCTTGGTCAAATGCTGCCACGAGCGAAAGGTACGATTGTCGATTTTGTCGTGAAGTACGTTAAGGGCATGGTGCCTAAGTACGATTTACCTGGTGCTATCTCAATGCGTCAGGCTCTACGTAAAGGTCGTCGTCTACAATACGTTAAACCGTTTATGTCTGGGGATGACATTGCATTCCTGCAATATACGGGGGGGACGACAGGTGTCGCGAAAGGTGCGATTCTGACTCACCGCAACATGATTGCGAACGTTCTACAGGCAAAAGGCGCGTACGGACCGGTTTTATCTCCGGGGCGTGAATTAGTCGTAACAGCGTTACCGCTGTATCACGTATTTGCTCTTACCGTAAACTGTCTGCTGTTTGTCGAAATGGGTGGTCGTAACTTACTTATTACCAACCCTAGAGATATTCCAGGGTTCGTGAAAGAGCTACAAAAGCATCCGTTTACTGCGATTACGGGCGTGAATACCTTATTTAATGCATTGGTCAATAATGAAGATTTCCACGAGTTGGATTTCAGTAATCTACGTTTAGCCGTTGGCGGCGGCATGGCAGTGCAGCGCTCAGTGGCAGAAAGATGGCAAAAGACCACGGGTTGCTATTTGCTCGAAGGTTACGGTCTAACAGAGTGTTCTCCGTTGGTGGCGGCATATCCGCATGATCTTGTTGAATACAATGGCTCTATTGGTCTGCCGGTACCATCAACAGAAGTTCGTATCGTGGACGAAGAAGGTAACGCTCTTGCGAATACTGAAACTGGCGAACTTCAAGTTCGTGGTCCTCAGGTTATGCAAGGTTACTGGCAACGACCTGAAGCAACGAAAGATACGATTAACGAAGACGGCTGGCTATCAACCGGCGACATCGTTAAGTTCGATGACGAAGGCTTCCTGCATATCGTTGACCGTAAGAAAGACATGATCTTAGTATCAGGCTTTAATGTTTACCCGAACGAAATCGAAGACGTTGTAGCACTTCACGGCAAAGTACTTGAAGTTGCTGCTATTGGTCAGCCGCATGAAGTGTCTGGTGAATTAGTGAAGATTTATGTCGTGAAACGCGATCCGAGCTTGACCAAAGACGAAGTGATCGCGCATTGTCGAGAACACTTAACTGGCTACAAAGTTCCGAAGTTGGTTGAGTTCCGCGAAGACTTACCTAAAACCAATGTCGGTAAGATCTTGCGTCGTGTTTTACGCGAAGAGAATGACGCTGAACTTGCGAAGAAAAGCGCATAAGCCGATTTCGTCGAGTCGAGAGATTTAAAAAATGATAGAATGCCAGCGTTTTGCTGGCATTTTTATAGCGAGAAGTATGTGAACTATCAAATTATTACTAAAAACAAAGACCTAGAAGAGGTTTGCACTCATGCCCGAGAGGCAGACGTAGTGATGCTGGATACCGAATTCGTTCGTATTCGCACTTTCTACCCGCAGTTAGGTCTGATTCAGCTTTTCGATGGTAATCGCCTCTCGCTGATTGATCCGACTGAATTAACGGATATGACGCCGTTTGTAGCGCTATTAAAAGATACTTCTGTGCTAAAAGTGCTGCACGCATGTGGTGAAGATTTAGAAGTTTTCCAAAACGCTTTTGGTTGTACACCATTCCCTATGGTGGATACGCAGCTGATGGCCGCTTTTCTCGGTCACGGCCTATCGACAGGCTTCGCATCGCTGGTGGAAGAATATTTAGGCGTAGAGCTCGACAAAAGTGAATCACGTACCGACTGGATGGCTCGTCCACTGACACAAAAGCAATTAGATTATGCTGCCGCAGATGTTCATTACTTGTTACCGTTATACGAAAAGCTGTTCGATAAGGTGACGCAAGCAGGTTGGTGGGAAGCTGTACAGCAAGAAAGTGATTTACTCGTTTCGAAACGTATTCGCGTAACCAATGAAGAGAATGCCTACCTTGATATTAAGGGCGCTTGGCAATTAAAACCTTCTGAGCTGGCGATTTTAAAGCCATTGGCGACGTGGCGTTATCGTGAAGCAATCAAACGAGATTTAGCGCTGAACTTTATCTTCAAAGAAGGTGATCTATTAACGGTCGCTCGTCTTGGTTTAGCGAACTTTAAGAAGATGGAAGCAGAAGATATTGATATCCGAGCGATTAACCGCCATGGCGCGAAGATTGCCGCGATTGTTAAACAAGCGAAGCAAACACCTTCTGAAGAGTATCCTGCGAAAATTGAGCGTTTAATGGACTATCCGGGTTACAAGCAGGTCTTCAAAAATATGAAAGACTTGGTGAAATCGGCTTCGCAGAAGTCAGGTTTAGCCACGGAGTTCCTTGCCTCTAAAAAGCAGATCAATCAGTTGATCAGTTGGGTTTGGAAAAAAGATCGTGACCCAGAAGTATTGCCTGATTTGATGCAAGGGTGGCGTTTGGATTTACTCGGCGACAAGATGAACAAAGCATTAAAGTAATGAAAGATGAAAAAGGTTGGCCTCGATGCCAACCTTTTTCGTTCTAATGAGAGCATTCGTCTGGCGAGAGAAACTGATTACTTTTCTTCGTCTGGTAGCTTCACATTCAGCTCAAGAACTGAGATATCGTCGTCTTTGTGCTCAAATGTTAAGTCAACCATATTTGGATCAATTGCCACGTACTTGCTGATTACTTTCAAGATGTCTTCTTTTAATTGAGGCAAGTAAGACGGCGCAGGATCATTTTGGCTGCGGCGCTCTGCGACAATGATTTGCAAACGCTCTTTAGCTAGATTCGCAGAAGTTTTCTTCTGTGGACGGAAAAATTCTAATAATGACATGTCTAGCCTCCAAAGAGTCGTTTAAAGAGTCCTTTCTTCTCCTCAGTAAGGAAACGAAATTCAACCTGATTGCCTAATAAGCGATCAACGGTGTCAGAATAAGCCATACCCGCATCGGTGTTATCGTCAAAAGTGACTGGCACACCTTTGTTTGACGCGTTAAGTACGGCTTGGCTTTCTGGAATCACGCCCAGTAGTGGAATATGTAAGATCTCCTCTACGTCTTCAACGCTTAGCATTTCGCCTTGAGTGACGCGAGATGGGTTGTAGCGAGTCAGTAGCAGGTGCTGTTTTACTGGCTCTAGCCCTTGTTCTGCACGCAGTGACTTAGAATCTAAAATACCGAGAATGCGGTCAGAGTCACGCACAGAAGAGACTTCTGGGTTCGTTGTGACAATGGCTTCATCGGCATAGTACAGGGCCATTAACGCGCCTTGCTCGATACCTGCTGGTGAATCACAAATAATGAAATCAAAGCCCATTTCATCAAGTTCGCCGAATACGCGCTGAACACCATCTTTTGTCAGTGCGTCTTTATCACGAGTTTGAGAAGCAGGAAGAATAAATAGGTTGTCCGTGCGCTTATCTTTGATCAGCGCTTGGTTTAATGTCGCTTCACCGTTAATGACGTTTACAAAGTCATACACGACGCGGCGCTCACAGCCCATGATTAGATCGAGGTTACGCAAACCGATGTCAAAATCGATCACCGCGGTCTTTTTTCCCTTAAGAGCTAGACCAGAGGCGATGGCTGCGCTTGAAGTGGTTTTACCAACGCCACCTTTACCAGACGTTACTACAATAATGCGTGCCATTTTTTTTCCTTTTTAGATTAAATCGCGAGAACTTCTAAATGTAATGATTCATCGGCTTTACTGATCATTACTTTCTTTTGCCAGTACTCGCTTTCAATTTGATCGCTTAACCAGTAGTCACCCGCAATGGATACCAGTTCTGCTTGTAAATCGTGGCAAATAATACGCGCTTCCTGCTGACCACTTGCTCCTGCAATCGCACGACCTCGAAGTGTGCCATGGATATGAATAGAGCCGTCAGCAATGACTTCAGCACCTGCACTTACGTGCGCTAGCACCACCAAATCACCATCTTTTGCGTAGATCTGTTGTCCTGAGCGGACAGGCGTACGAACTACTTTCGTTGGTGCCATTTTGGCAGGTGCTTGGCTTGGCGATTTGCTCGCCGACATAATGGCGAAGCCAGCTTCGGAAGCAAGGTTTTGTACACGCTTGTCTTTACAGCCCGTTACACCGACCGGAATAAAACCAGCATCTGAGATGCCTTGTTTAAGCTTAGGGAAATCAATGTCGCCTTGTACTTTTGCTATATTGATTACCAAAGGCGCGGATGCAAAAAAAGAAGGTGCTTGAGAAACTTTTTCTTGCAAAAATTCGACAGTCTTTGCGATCTCATTGTCAGAAAGGTGTAAAACTGACAATGTAAAACTGCTACCTTTAAGGTCTGGTGAATGGGTCATCGTGGACTTCTTGCCTTTATTGAAAGAGCGTTGCCTTAAACTAGGTATGTCATGTTATATTTCATCCTTTGACGCAGCAAGTTCTCTCGTGGGCAAATAGGTGAATTAATCTCAAATTTGCTATTAAGTTTGCGAGAATTTGACGTTTACAACCTAATCCGCACTCAACGCGGCTAAATCAGCATAAAAGGCGTGTCATGCTTTGTTCTATTTATAAAAGCTCGAAAAAAGAAGGTACTTATCTCTATATTCCGAAAAAGGATGATTTTTCACAGGTTCCTGACACCTTAATGCAGATGTTCGGTAAGCCTATCGCTGTCATGACGATTAAACTTGATGGCCGTAAATTGGCACAAGTTGATATCGAAAAAGTGAAGGCTTCATTACAAAATGATGGCTTCTTTCTTCAGGTTCCACCGCCGCCGGAGAACCTATTAGAAAAGTACAAAGAACAAAAAGCCCAGCAGAAAGGCGAATAACGTCATCGTTTTTCATCTGGGATTTCTGCCTTGCTCAAGGAGGGCAATATGAAAAAGATACTGGCTACCATGCTTAGCGTTGGTATGTGTACCTCGGCTTTTGCAAGTAGCGAGGGTTTTGATGAATACTTGAATAAGCTGCGTGCTGAAGCTCGTGATAAAGGTATCTCAGAGCAGGTCATTAGTGCTGCTTTTGCTAATGTTGAGTACAAGCCCCGAGCAGTAAAAGCGGACCGAAACCAACCAGAAAAGAAACTGACATTGGATGAGTACATTCCTCGCGCGGTGCCTGAATGGAAGGTGAAGCAAGCCAGACAACTCTACAAAGAGCATTACACCGAGCTAAAGCGTATAGGCGATGAGTACGGTGTCCACCCGCGCTTTGTTGTGGCACTTTGGGGAGTTGAAAGTAACTTTGGTAAGTTTACCGGCAACTTTAAAGTGATTGATGCACTATCCACAATGGCATTTGAAGGCCGTCGTGAAGAGTTTTTCCGTAAAGAGACTATGTCGGCACTTCAGATCCTCGATCAAGGCCATATTGAGCTAGAGAACTTTAAAGGCTCATGGGCTGGTGCGATGGGTCAATGCCAGTTTATGCCAAGCTCTTTCCTTCGTTTTGCTGCTGACGGCAACGGTGATGGTAAAAAAGACATATGGCAATCTGAAGCGGACGTGTTTGCATCAACCGCTAACTATTTGAGCAAGTCTGGTTGGGATGATAAATATACTTGGGGTCGCCAAGTTAAGGTTCCTAAAAATATTGATCGCAGCCTAGAAGGGCGCACGGCTGAAAAAGGCAAATACCTTCAAGAGTGGAGCCAATTAGGTATCACAAAATATGACGGTAGCCCGTTGCCAAAACTGGATGAAGACATCAAAGCATGGTTGATCATGCCGGACGACGAGAATGGTCGTACGTATCTGGTTTACAATAACTACAACGTATTGATGAAGTGGAACCGCTCTTACTACTTCGCACTTGCTGTGAGTCACTTGGCTGACCGCATTAAATACTGATCTGCCATCAAACAATTTGGCATTCAGTCTTCAATACAAGGGCTCTTCGGAGCCCTTTGTTTTTTCTATAACCAAATCGAGGTAAAGCGTGTTATCTGAACGTGCCGCACAAATGGTGATTTTCTCCGCTCTTCTTAAACACAAAAGCTTCACAGCTGCTGCAAAGAGCTTAGGCGTGTCGGTGTCTCATGTGAGTAAACAGTTGAGTCAGTTAGAAGCGTCTCTTGGTATCAAGCTTGTTCAACGCACTACGCGAAGCTTTACGCCGACTGAGGCAGGGAAAACCTTTTTTCATCACTGTGAGCAAGTGGTACAAGCGGTGAGCAGCGCCACATTAGAGATGGAAACCCAGCGGGATGAAGTGGCAGGTTTGGTACGTCTTGGGTTGTCGCAATCATTTGGTACCTTACACATTATTCCAGCGATTCAAGAGTTACGCGAACTGTATCCTCAACTTCAAGTGGAAGTACATCTGTTTGACTATAAGGTCGATATGTTAGCCGAAGGGCTCGATTTATGGGTAACCAACAACGAGCATTTGCCTGAAGGTTACATTGCGCAGCGTTTGACGGATTGCCAGTTTGTTGTTGCGGCATCGCCAGATTACTTATTGAAACATGACACGCCAACAGAACCGGATGACCTATCTGCTCACAACTGCCTCATATACAGAAGCTGGGAGCGTGACTATACGGGGTGGGCGTTTACCAAAGATCAGCAAGAATTGAACGTAAAAGTCTCGGGTAACTATTCAGTAGATCTGGCAGAAGCCGTTCGGGATGCGGCTATTGCAGGTTGGGGTATTGCCTACCTTGCCACTTACTTGCTGGGTGATGAGTTCAGAACGGGTAAGTTAATACAGCTGTTACCTGATTGGAAAGCCAGCCAGTCGATGCCGTTTTATGCGGTATACCCAAGCCGCCAGCATATGCCAAAAAAAATATCCGCAGTGATTAACTTTATCAAACAGAAGATCGGCAACCCTTGTCATTGGGACCAACGTTTGGCGCCTTACATCTCTATTCCTAAATAACAGGATCAATGACGTTGTAGAACGACACATAAGGTGATTCACTTCACGAAAATTTTTCCTGAATCAGAAACATATTTTCCATATGGAAACAATTAAAATAAGCAAACGTTTATCTTCAATAAATTCAATTGGTTATTTTGTTGGTCAGTTATTGGTCGCTTAAACTTTTCACACTGTTAACATCCTCAACTTGCAGCATTTTGAGTCCGCTATACAATCCGGTGCCTTCTATATCCCCCTTCTGTCGGATTCATTTTATGAACTCAATTATTGGTATCGTAGCCATACTATTCCTAGCATGGCTACTTTCTACAAATAGAAAAAATATAAAGCTGAGAACGGTGTCGTTTGCGTTTGCTTTGCAGGTACTGTTTGCGTTGTTGGTTTTATATGTACCAGCAGGACGAGATGCGCTGAATTCAGTGAGCAGTGTTGTGTCGAATTTGATCAACTATGGTCAAGAGGGCATTGCGTTTTTATTCGGTAATTTGGCGACAGGGGGCTTCACCTTTGCGATCAATGTTCTGGGTATCATCGTTTTCTTCTCCTCTCTTATCTCAGGTCTTTATCACATTGGTGTGATGCCAAAAATCATTAACTTTATCGGTGGTGGTATTCAAAAGCTGCTGGGTATCGGTCGTGCTGAGTCTTTGTCTGCTACGGCGAATATCTTTGTTGGCACCATTGAAGCACCATTAATGGTAAAGCCTTACCTAAAACACATGACTGACTCGCAGTTCTTTGCAGTTATGACAGGTGGTTTAGCGTCAGTTGCTGGCGGAACGTTGGTTGGTTACGCATCACTGGGTGTCGACCTCAACTATCTTATTGCTGCTGCATTTATGTCGGCACCTGCCGGCTTGTTGATGGCAAAAATTTTAATGCCAGAAGATACGGATAAAGCAGCAGATATCGACATTAGCCAAGTTGAAATTCCACGTGCAACCAACGTAGTAGAAGCATTAGCCGATGGTGCCATGGCGGGTGTACGCATTGCTGTATCGGTCGGTGGTACGTTACTGGCGTTTATTAGTGTCATTGCAATGCTAAACGGCATGTTAGGCTGGATAGGTGATCTGATTGGGACACCATTAAGTTTTGAGCTCATCCTAGGTTTTGTGTTTGCGCCAGTCGCTTGGTTGTTGGGTATACCATGGCAAGAAGCAACCACAGCAGGCTCGCTGATTGGTAACAAGATTGTGGTGAATGAGTTCGTCGCTTTCATCCAGCTTGCAGAAGTGAAGTCTCAACTTAGTGAACACTCACAAGCAATCGTGACGTTTGCTTTGTGTGGCTTTGCAAATATCTCAAGCATGGCGATGCTGATTGGTGGGTTGGGCTCTTTGGTACCAGAAAAGCGTGCATTTGTTTCTAAGCATGGTTTCCGTGCGATTATCGCTGGTGTCATGGCGAACTTAATGAGCGCTTCGATTGCGGGCGTGATTTTAAGTCTGTAATTGAAATAGATATCAACAATTAGCAAAAAGGCTCCTTGCGGAGCCTTTTTCGTATCTGAAATTTACGTTATTTGTCTGTGTGGAACTGTTCGCAAGCGAGCATCGTGTTCTCAATTAAACTTGCGACGGTCATTGGGCCAACGCCACCAGGAACAGGAGTAATAAAGCTCGCACTTTCACGTGCTTTGTCGTATTCCACGTCGCCAACTAGTTTGCCTGAATCAAGACGGTTAATACCGACATCGACCACCACTGCGCCTTTTTTAATCCACTCACCAGGGATGAAGTTAGGCTTACCAACCGCAACCACGACAACGTCAGCTTGACGCACATGACTCTCTAGGTCTTTGGTAAAACGGTGACATGTTGTTGTTGTGCAGCCCGCAAGCAGCAGCTCAAGTGTCATTGGACGACCAACAATGTTTGATGCGCCAACCACAACCGCATGTTTACCACGTAGCTCAATGTTGTAACGGTCGAGTAGGGTAATGATGCCCTTTGGCGTGCAAGAGCGAAGCTTTGGAATACGTTGCGCAAGACGGCCAACGTTATAAGGGTGGAAGCCATCCACGTCCTTCTCTGGGTGAATGCGCTCTAAAACATGTGTTGTGTCTATGCCCGCAGGAAGGGGTAATTGCACTAGAATGCCGTCAATTTCATCATCGTTGTTTAATTCATCAATCAGAGCTAGTAACTCTTCTTCTGAGCTAGACGCAGGAAGGTCAAAAGACTTAGAAACAAACCCAACTTCTTCACATGCACGGCGTTTGCTACCGACATAAACCTGAGAAGCAGGATCTTCACCAACTAGAACCACTGCTAAACCAGGAGCACGTAGCCCAGCTTCAACACGTGCTTTAACACGTGCAGCCACTTCGGATCGAACAGTTTGGGAAATGAGAGTTCCGTCTATATTTTGAGCAGTCATGACTTTCCTTATAAATTAAGAAGGCAGATTATCTGCGGCGCATTGTCGCAGAATTTCTTATCAACATCCATACGCAAACGTTTGCTTTGTGGTGTTTTTGAACATTAAGCGTTTTAATGGACTTTTTTTAGGCATTCAGATCAGAATGTTATGAAAACCCGTTGATTTACCCGTTTGAACTCGTATAATCCTGTCCCTGTAGCGCGCCCTTAGCTCAGCTGGATAGAGCACGTCCCTTCTAAGGATGTGGTCATTGGTTCGAATCCAATAGGGCGTGCCATTTATTCAAAAGCCCCGATAACTCTTTGAGTTATCGGGGCTTTGTCGTTTTTAGGTTTTTGGCTGTAATTGCCACTCTATCTACAACTTTTGAATGGCATTCTAGCCATTGCAATTTCTAGCAATCTGGATATCCACCAACAAAAAAGCGCTGGTTAACCAGCGCTTTGCATTTACTAAGGGAATTACATCTTTTTAAAGATGATGGAGGTGTTGATGCCGCCAAAGGCGAAGTTGTTACTCATCAAATATTTCACGTCCAGCTCTCGGCCTTGTCCGGCGATGTAGTCTAAATCGCCACATTGCTCGTCGAGGTTTTCTAGGTTGAGCGTTGGGTTGAACCAACCTGTGTGCATCATTTCTAAACCTAGCCACGCTTCAATCGCGCCACAGGCGCCTAGTGTGTGGCCAAAGTAGCTCTTGAGTGAACTGATTGGCACTTTGCCCAGAGCATTCGCTGTTGCGTTGCTTTCCGCAATATCGCCGCGGTCGGTGGCTGTGCCGTGAGCAGATACATAATCGATCTTCTCAGCAGGAATGCCCGCGTTTTGCAAAGCCATTTCCATACAGATTTGCATGGTTTCCATCTGTGGTTGAGTGACGTGTGCGGCATCACAGTTGCTGGCAAAACCGATGATTTCTGCATAGATTTTCGCGCCACGAGCGACGGCGTGTTCGTACTCTTCCAGAACCAGCGTTCCCGCACCTTCACCAATCACCAAACCATCGCGATCGGAGTCATAAGGTCTTGGTGTACTTTTCGGGTCTTCATTCTTCAGACTGGTGGCAAAAAGGGTATCGAAGACAGCGGATTCCGTTGGGCACAGTTCTTCAGCGCCACCAGCAACCATTACCGTTTGGTAGCCATGTTTGATCGCTTCGTAGGCGTAGCCGATTGCTTGGCTGCCCGAGGTACATGCACTGCTGGTTGGGATCACTCGGCCTTTCAAACCGAAAAATAGACCAACGTTCACTGCCGTCGTATGCGGCATCATCTGCACGTAAGTCGTTGCGGTGATCGCTTTCGTGGTTTTCTCATTCAGCATGACACCAAATGCACCGATTGCGTCAGTACTGCCTGTTGATGAGCCGTATGCGATACCCGTTTGACCATTGGTGAGTACGTCGTTACCAATCAAACCTGCTTGGCTCAGTGCGTTTTCTGTTGCGACGGTCGCCAATTTGGAAACACGCCCCATGCCGCGTACTTGCTTGCGCTTGTAGTGCTTTGGCAGTTCAAAATCTAAAATTGGTGCCGCGAGCTTGGTGTTCAAACCATCATACTGTTCGTAAGAAGGCATGTATTGCGTCGCGTTCTGGCAGTCACGCAGTTTTGGTTCGACAGATTGCCAATCGTTACCAAACGCAGTCACGCCTGACATTCCGGTTACAACAACTCGACGGCTCATACTAGGCCTCCGTTTACCGAAATGACTTGGCGAGTTACATAGCCTGCGATGTCAGACATAAGGTAACTGACTAAACCAGCAACTTCTTCTGGCTCTCCCATGCGGCGCAAAGGAATTTGCGGCATCGCATGTTCTTTCACGTGTTCGTCTACCATGCCTGTGTCGATAAGCCCTGGTGCAACGCAGTTGACGGTGATTTTGCGTTTTGCCAGTTCAAGTGCGAGTGATTTTGTCGCACCAATTACGCCCGCTTTTGCTGCGCTGTAGTTGGTTTGGCCACGGTTACCCATCAGGCCAGAGACTGATGCAAGGGTAACAATTCGGCCTCCTTTGCGCTTTTGCACCATTGGCATAACACAAGGGTGAAGAACGTTGTAGAAGCTATCTAAGTTGGTATGAATCACACCATCCCATTCTTCTTCGGTCATCGCAGGGAAAGCGGTATCTTTTGTGATGCCAGCGTTGTTTACTACGCCATAGTAAGCGCCGTGTTCGGCGATATCGGCTTCGAGCTTCTCACGACAATCTGCACGGTCACTGATGTCGAATTGGATAAGACGACCGCTACCACCATGCTGTTCGATGGTGTTTAGGGTGTCTTGCGCGCCTTGTTGATCGCCCATGTAATGGACAATGACTTGGAAACCATCTTTGGCTAATTGAACGGCAATGGCTTTACCGATGCCTTTGCTGGCACCTGTAACGAGGACTTGTCGGGTCATTGTTGACTCCTGATTTTCATTTCTTGTAATTTTTCTTCTGATGGAACGTAAACGTTCAATTGGCAAGTCGCTACAACAGTTCCTTGTAGCTCAATACGGGCTGAAAAAACCGCCATACCGTTATCTTCCATAACTTTTTCAGCATACACATCGAGCACCTGTCCGCGAGAAAACGTATCGCATTCAGACGTGTATCGACGGCTACCAAGCAAAAAGCCAATCGGTGGCGCTTGTTCCTTCATTAATGCGTGGTAACCAGACCACGCCGCGACAGATTGCGCCATAAACTCAATGCCAACGTAAGCTGGCACGGTTTGAGAGGTCGAGTCGAAGAACGGGTTGTGTTCTGCGATATCAACCTGGCAGTGAATCGTATCTTGTTGAACATCCAAAGCACGATCAACCAAGATCATTGGTTTGTCGTGTGGCAAAAGTTGTTCGATGGGAGGAAGTTTAGTCATGAGCGTAACCAAAAATAAGACTAATATTATTGCCACCAAAAGCAAAAGAGTTGCTGAGAATCGCTTTGTTACCCAGTTTGGTTGGCGTCTCAACTAACGATATATGGATATCGTCTGCTTTGGTTTCGCAGTGTTGTATTGGCAAATCAAGGTTGTACTTGAGAATATGCCAAGCGATCGCGGCTTCCGTTGCACTTGCTGCACCTAATGTGTGTCCGGTAAGTGGCTTTGTCGAGCTTACGGGAACGGAGTCTCCAAAGCAGCGATGAATAGCTTTGCTTTCCATCGCATCGTTTAACGGCGTTGCTGTGCCATGCGCGTTGATGTAACCAATGTCTTGCGCTGTAAGTCCTGCATTGGCCAACGCTTTTTTCATCGCTTCTTCTGCGCCTAACCCTTCTGGATGTGGTGCGGAAATATGGTGTGCGTCTGAGCTGTCGCCAGCTCCGAGAAGAGCAACGGGCGCAGGTGTTTTGCTTAGCAACATTAATGCTGCGGCTTCGCCGATATTGATGCCGTTGCGATGTTGATCAAACGGCTTACAAAGGCTATCGGATAGAGCTTCTAAACCGTTAAAGCCGTTTAGTGTGAGGCGACAAATGGTATCCACACCACCCACAATAACCGCATCAACAATGCCAGAGCGAATCAGGCGTTGCGCGGTTAAAAAGACACGGCCACTAGAAGAACAGGCGGTTGAAACTGAGTAATGTGGGCCGCTCAAATCAAAGTAGGCGGCAATAAAATCGCTGCAGTTGCCAAGCTCTTGTTTGGTGTAATGGTAGTCGGCAGGAAAATGACCCTTTGCCAGCTTTTCACCAAATGCGATTTCGCCATCTGAAATGCCAGATGTGCTGGTGCCGATCACGACTGCGATACGGTCACGACCATATTTAGCCATGGCGTCACGCACGTCGCCTTCGATTTGCTGCAAAGCCGAAAGTGCGAGGCGGTTGTTTCTCGTATCAAACTGGCTGAGTGCGGTCGGTAATTGCGGTAACGTCTGTGCAATTCGACCGATTACTGTTTGGCGGCCTGAATTTAAAATATCTCGGTCAACCACCATGTTGGATGGCTTCGCTCCTGATAAACACTGGTGGATGAGCGCATCATCTTGTCCCATGGCAGAGTGAAAGCCACAGGCCTGAATATACAAAGGTTGAGAAGAGCGAATAGGCATATTGTTATTCTAAATTGTTCTTAATTAATCTGATGTTGCAGTGTTTGAATAGAAATTGAAAACTGATGCTTGAGGTGGTGAAAATCAACCTTACCCTCTAACTTGTTAGAAGAGCTGTAGTGAATCTCAATGATCTTTTCACCGTCGCTATCAAAGATGGCGCGAGAATTATTTTTATCAATAATTCGCCACCTTACCTCATTTAACGATCCTTCCCAAGCGGAACTCGGCCAGAGCGTGATCATCAGGTTAAATAATACCTGTTCTGGCTGCGGTAGCGAACCTTGTAAACCGTTGAGCACTTCGGTTTGAATTTGTTCTCCATCGTAAGACAGTGAGAGTACTCTCGTCCCCCAGGATGAGAAGCCTGCCAGCACCACTTCGTTGTTGATCACTTGCAGTTGTACCGGAAGTTGCTCAGATTTGGTTTTACCATCTATTGCCCAAGAAGCCGTAATTAACTGACTGGCAGACAACTGATAGCCCAAGCTTGCGGGAGTGGGCAAGCTAACTTGGGTGTGCTCGGCAATGTCGACCTGAGGCGTCGATTGGTGAGGGACCAAGCTGCATGCACTTAAAAACAGGCTCAGTGCGAATAACGTCGCGCAGCGAAAGGCGTGATTGAAAATCATGACGTCGTTTCCTCTGTTTTAATTGCAATCGGAGAGAGCAGCCAAGCGACAAAAATACCACTTAACACCGTAATGCCAAAACTGTGAATCGCGTGAGTTTGGCTGAGTGACAGCAATCCAAATGACAACACAGTGGTCATTGCCGAAAGGGTGATCGCCAATAGTGTGCTCACACTGCGGGCTTTCTCGGCAAAGAACAGAGTGTAATCGATCCCTATACCAAGAATGAGCACCAAGCCAAGCAAGTTGAACAGGTTTAATGTTGTTCCCATCGCGACAGCAGTTGCCAGACCGCAGGCGCAAGCAATCAATGATGGCAGTAAAACTCGGCAACTGTGTTGCAGACCGTACCGCTTGATTAATACCAGAAAGATCACAGCACTGGCGGCTACCAATAGCTCCATGATTTTGATTCGGTATTCACCAAATAGGGCGGAGATTTCTTCTGCTTTGTTTAGGTAGACAACATCAGACTGTGATTTAGCAAATGCCTTAACAACAGCGGAGTCTTGCAATTGGTTTAACACCACAACCGTTGCCGATTTTCCTTTGATCTTACCCAAATGAAGAAAACGTACAGGCGCTGATACCGGGTTTTGCAAGTACTGCTCAACCGTAACAGGGATAAAGTCGGTGTCCATTTTGGGCTTTTTACTTAAGCCCAGCCCGGATGCAAGTGGGCTGGATTGTGTCGCGTAAAGATCGCGAATCAATTGATAGTCTTGTTGCTGACGTTCCACTGAGCTCAAGTAGCGACTCAGACTCTGGTAGCTTTCGATGGTGCTGTCCGCTTTCCACGCTTCTAAAGTTGGCGTCAAAGACTCCAGCTTTTTCATTAGGTTTTCGTCATCGTCTGCGGTAATGACCAACATTTGCTGCGAAGATTGCATGCCACTAAGCGTCGTAATCAAGGTTTCTTGCTGCTTGAGATCGTTCGGCATCGTTTGCAGTAGACGAATGTCGTCATCGTAGTTCAATTGCAGCAAGAAAAAGCCACTCGCAACCACACATAACATCGGTAATCCGACTTTAATTCGAGGTTGATTCCAAAGCGTTAACCATTTCGCCAACAATGATTGTCCTGGTAAGTTCGAAATGGATTGCGATGGGTTACGAGCCAGTATCGGATACCAAGCCACCACGGTGATGTAAGCGGCAATCAGACCAATGGATGAAAACAGCGCAAGCTGTTGCAAACCAGGAAACGGTGCCACCAACATGCCCAAATAGCCGATCAAACTGGTGATTAAGCCCAGTGTGATCGCTATGAAAATATGCTTTAACCCTTGCTCGCTATCCCATTCATTTCCCGCCGCAAGACGTTCCGTTAGGTAGTGGAATGCGTAGTCGATAGACACGCCGATTAAACTTGCGCCAAACACTAAGCTGAACAGATGGACTTTTCCAAAAATCCACGTTGTCACTGACAACGCAACGAGCAAACCAATGGTGATGGAAAGCAGTGCGAGAGACAGTGGCACCACACTACGAAAGATCAATACGAACAATGCAATGATACCGAGCAGAGAGAACACACCGATGGTACTGATCTCCGATTTTGCACTTTGCGTACCAAAGTCGGCGTAAAATAGAACGCCAGTATGTGCGACTTCAGCGCCATATTTCTGCGCGACGCTTTGTTCTAGCGCTTGAATGTCAGGGACGGCAAGCTGCCCAGTTAGGCTATAAGGTGAGTCTTTTAGCTCGGCAGTAATAAGCAAGTATTGAGCACCGTCTTTCTCGACGGACAGATAGCCGTTATCCAATCGGAAAGAGGACGATTGCTGGGTAACTTGGCTTAAATAATCACGAAATAGCAAGAAAGGGTCATTTTGTAACTCTTGCCCGGTCACTCCAGAAAACGGGTTGTACAGCGACTGAATCACATGCTGCACTTGCTGTTCTGGATTTTGGCTTAAACGCTCTCGTTGTTCAGGCGTCAGCAATTGGAAGCGGTGCTTAAAGTAGTAACTCGCCCAAGCTTGCTGTTCTTGAGGTGAGATTTTCCCCACGACATCGCGAAAATGATTACTTTGGCGTAACCCCTTATCAAATTCAGCGGCCGCTGCAAAAAGGGCATTTTTGTCCGGCGCTGTGATCACGAAAATGACTTTGTCGCTCATACTTGCCGAGACCGACTCAAAGGCTTGCTCAGCCACCGGGTTTTGTTGGTTCTTCGGCAGCAGTTTTAAAATGTTGGTCTCAATCGGAGATTCTGCACTCCAAACCCATTGTTTGAGTAGCAACGCGCCCGCTAAAACAACGAGATTGAGCCAAACCAGAGCAAAGGTGTGAGTGCCAAGACTGAGTTTAGAAACGGAATTGAGCGTCTTCGGCATCCGTGAGTTCCTGAGGTAGAGAGGTCTGGTTTGTAAACGTGATTTCGGTCTTATCGCCGCGCAGCTCTTGCAGGGTTAGGCGATCAATATGCGTTTTACCGGAAAGGGTGATGGCTTTAAACACCGCATTTAATGGTGACTGTTTGGGCACTAAAACGAGCTGCCACTGATTGTTCTCAACTGAAAAATCGAGTGTGAATTGTTCTTGCAGTGCAGAAGTATCCCCGTGGAACACGGATAAAAACACATGACTAAAGTAGAACGCCATTGGGTTTTCTTGTGCAGAGATCGTTTTCGGTGCTTGGTCGGCAAAAGTTTGACGAAGTTTGTTTTCCGTCAATACCAAATTGACTGCGAAAGGTTCTGTTTGTTGCCACAACAAGCCATGTGTTTTGCTCAGTGTGAACTGACCTTTAGAGGTTAGAGGTTGACTGAACATTTCCAGATGACGCTGCTGCGTAAAATCTCCGCGCACGATTTCATGCTGAGACAACTGCTGTTGAAGCGACGCCAAATCTGTTACGTTTGCTGTCGGTGTGGCCAGTGCTGGAACAGAAAATATCAACAAAAAAGAGAGTAACCACTTTTGCATTAGTTCAGGCTCCCATGGTTGTGCCATTGCTCTACTTTATCTAAAAAGATTGCCGGAGAAACAAAGCACATCTCTTGCTTTTCAATGGATACAGCGACTTGAGTTGTATGCGCTTTGCACATACGTTGATTCGTTTCGGCGTCGTAAATCACGTAATCCACACGTAAGCGGTTTTCCCACTCAGTGAGTTGCGCGGTAATACGAATGGTGTGATTAAACGGAATCGCCTTCACGTATTTAACGCGCGTATCGATGATCGGCCACATGTACCCAGAGTCTTGCATATCGCGATAGCTGTATTGGAGCTTCTCCATCAGCACACGACGCGCTTCTTCAAAATATCGAAAGAAGTTGCCGTGATAAATCACGCCCATCGGGTCAGCATCTTGGAATGAGGTGACCATAGTCACCTCCGCTTCTAATGGGTAGAGAACCTGCTCTTGCATTATACCTCCGCGTAGAGTGGCCAATGACGTTGCTGAATGCGTTCAATGAAATGACGCAAATCTTGTTCCAATGGGCGATCTTCAATCACAAATTCAAACTCGCTCAGTACGGCGTCACGAATTACTCGCAAACTCTGACTCATGTGGTGTTCGTCCAATTCGTTATGACGGCGACGAATCTCAACCGCTTGAACGCTTGCTAGGAGTGAAGCCGCAGCAACTTGCTCTGTTAACTCAAGTACGCGTAAGCAATCACGAGCCGCGATGGTGCCCATGCTCACTTTGTCTTGGTTGTGACATTCGGTTGAGCGAGAAAAAACGCTTGCTGGCATGGTGTTTTTCAACGCTTCTGCCGTCCAAGCTGAGATACCAATCTGAACCGCTTTAAAGCCGTGGTTGATCGGTTTACGCTCGCCTTCTGCACCGGTTAAGTTAAACGGCAGGCCGTTATTGAACTTGTAATCCATCAATTGCGCCATCTGACGATCCAGCAAATCAGCTAAGTTGGCAATGTTCACTTTCAACGTATCCATCGCCATTGCGATATGACCACCGTAGAAGTGACCGCCGTGCAGAACGCGCTCATTGTCGCCATCGATGATTGGATTGTCGTTGGCACTATTTAGTTCATTCTCAATCAATTGACGTAGCCAAGGCAGTGAGTCTTGCACCATGCCAATGACGTGTGGCGCACAACGCAGCGAGTAACGATCTTGCAGTCGGTCGCTATTGCGTGGCGGACGCTCAGCATTGAGATCATCACGCAGCCAAGCCGCAACTTGCTGTTGACCAGGATGAGGTTTTACCGCAAACAACGCTTCATCAAAGTGGAAGTCATTACCTTGCATACCCACAGAGACCATCGCGGTAATCTTGGTGCAAAGCTGCGCTAGGTATTCTGCACGTTTGTAGGCAAGACAGGCGAGGGCCGTCATCACGGATGTACCGTTCATTAACGCCAAACCTTCTTTTGGTTTTAGGCGAATTGGCTCAATGCCCAGCTCTGCAAACACTTCTTGTGTTGGTCGCACATCACCTTTGTAAAGCACTTCACGTTCGCCAATTAAGGTCGCCGCTAGGTAAGACAGAGGCGTTAAATCGCCACTTGCGCCCACCGAGCCCTCTTGTGGAATACGCGGCGCAATGTCGTGGTTGATAAGCGTAACGATTTGGTTCAACAGATCGTGAGACACGCCAGATACGCCTTGCGACAATGAACATAAACGTGTTGCCAGCACCGCACGAGCTTGCTCATGAGAAAGGATTTGACCTAAGCCACAACCATGGAAGCGTGTAAGGTGCAACGGAAGTTCATCCACAAGAGCGGGTGGAATCGCCACAGTACATGAATCGCCGTAACCCGTGGTCACGCCGTAAATAACGCCTTCTTCCTTCAGTAATCGTTCCAGAAACGCCACGCCACGATCAATTTTCGCGGTAAATTCTGGCGAGGTGTTCATGTGTGCCTTTGCACCTTGAGCAATGGCAACGACATCTTCGATGGTTAAAGATTGGGCACCAAAAGTGATGTTGTGATTATTGTTGTTTGTCATGTGGCTGATTACTTAAAGTCCAGAAGTTAAAAAAGTTGTACCACTGTAACGGCGCTTGCAGTGTGTGGTGTTCTAATCTTTGTGCGTACTGTTGAACAACGCGTTCTAGTGCCTGCTGACGCTCCTTGCGTGGTAGCGTGACTTGGTCACTAAAGTGTTCAAAGTACACATTAAAATGCGGAGTGTTCGCTTCATCGTCGCGTAGGCCGAAGAGTAAGTAAACCGGCGCTTTTAATACCGAGGCTAGCATGAATGGGCCTTGCGGGAATGGTGCAGGTTTACCAAGAAAATCTGCCCAAACGACACGATTTTCTTTGCTGGTGGAAGTGCGATCGCCAACGATCACCACCCATTCGCCTTGCTCGATTTTTTGTTGAAGCAGAATCGCGGTGTCTGGTCCCATTGAGCTGACTTGAATCAGATTCAGTTCCGAATTTGGGTTTACCGCCTTCATTACCGCATTAAATTGTTCAGCGTGTTGGGTAAATACCAAGGCATTGATTTTGACATGAGAGTGTCGACGACCAAGCGCACGGCAGAGTTCGATATTGCCAAGGTGCGAGCCTAAAATGAGCACGCCTTGTTTTTTCTGCGCCATCTCTTCGAAATGATGCTGGCCGTGAATGGTTAGGTTATCGACGTTAAAGTCACCTTGCCATGCTGCCAGTTTGTCGAGCATGGTTCGCCCAAAAGAAAGCAGATGATGATAGCTGTCCAACTGTTTTGGTAGTGCGATGCTCTGCTGCGTTGCGTAGTACTGCAAGTTTTGCAGGTAAATCTCAGACGCTTCACGGGCAGATTTACCCGTGAAGTGGTAGTAGCGCATGACTAATTTTAAAATCAGGTCAAACGCTTTTCTGCCGAACAAGCGGTAAACCGCGAGTAAGGTTTTGATGCCTAAAATCGTGCCTTGTTCTTTTCGTTTCGACCAGTGGGCATTACTGTCATCTGTGTTTTGGCGCTTTCTGGCGAGTAGCGAAGGAATGCGCGGCAACATGCCAAAAAATAGGCGAGTGTGCATCCAGCTTATCTTGACGTTATCCCACAATGCGTCGAAGTGGGAAATGCCACCTTCAGGGTAGATCACGCGCGTTGGAACAAAATCAATATCGACGCCTTCCCAGTACATTCGCACCAGAATTTCGATATCAAAATCCATGCGTTTGCCGATGTTGTACTTGTTCAACACGGCGACCGTTTTCGCCACTGGGTAGGCGCGGAAACCGCACATGCTGTCTTTGATAGACAGTGACAAGGTTTCTATCCACACCCAAATGTGCGTAGCGTAGCGACCATACAGACGGGCTTTAGGTACGTTCTCGTCGTATATCGGTTGGCCAGAAATCAGGTTATCTGGTTTTGTTTCGCTGGCGCTGAGCAATTTCGGCAATGCTTCTAGGTCGTGTTGACCGTCTGCGTCGATTTGAATGGTGTGCGTAAAACCAAGCTGGTGAGCTTGATGTAGGCCAGCCATCACCGCTCCACCTTTGCCTTGGTTTTCACTCAAACTAATCAGTTTTATCAGCCCTTGCTCACTCAACGCTGAAAGCGCTTGTTTGGTGTCTTCATTACTGCCGTCGTCCACGACCAGCACTGGCAAATCGAAAGAGGATAACGACGCAACTACGTCTGCAATTGTGCTGCCGTGGTTGTAGCAAGGAATTAAAAAGCAGGGACGGTAATCACTCACGTGACTCACCCAGTTTCATTTTGCCTGAAGAGTGAGTCACCAAGGTTTCACCGCTTTTCGATGTGTACTTAAAGGTCAATTTCTCACGCTCATTGTCCCAAGAGAGTGAGAGGCAAACGTCGGCGTTTGGCAGAATCGGCTCTTGAAATTTGATGACTTCCATTCCTTTAAATACCTTGGGAGTATTCAAATGTTGAACGGCGTAGAACAGCGCCCAATCAATTTGAGTGACGCCGGGTAAAAGAGGGAAGTGATTGAAATGACCTTGGAAATCTAAGATGTCAGCATCCACTCGCAGCGACAGCTCCGCGGTATGGTCACTCACTTCAATATTCTGAATAGTTGGTTTTCTTTTTTCCATGTTACTAGCTTTATTGGAATAGTTTTTCAATTTCAGCAACTTGGCGTTTGCCTTGGCTGTTCAATGAAATTTCGTCGACCACTCTGAATTTTCTCGGGATAGCGATCGGCTCTAGCCAATTGCGCAGAGCCTTGCGAAGCTCAAGCCAAAACTTGCCTTTACCGAGTTCATTAAGCACATCACCGCCTTTATCGTTAAGTACGATGATCGAGACTAACGTGAGGCGACCAGATTCTTCCATTGGGATAACCACGCTTTCTTGAACCCACGGCAGTTGCTCTAAACGTTTTTCCACTTCGACAAGGGAAATTCGCTTTTCTTCGACTTTGACGATTCGGTCAGTGCGTCCACGCAATTCAAAAGAAATACTATCATGGAAATAGCATTCATCCGCAGTTTGGTACCAAGTGTTTTCATCAATGTGTGGCGAGCGGAGCTTTAAACAATGTTCATGGTTAAGCTCGGCTTCAACACCAGGGAATAACGTCCAAGGAGTGCAGGCTACGTGCTGCTGACGGTAAGCGATGCCGCCGGTTTCTGTGCTGCCAAAAACTTCAATAGGAAGTGACCCAAACAACAGCTGGCTGTGTTGCGCGGCTTGGTTTGACAAGGGGCCTCCAGAAGAGAATACGCACCGAATTGCAACCGGATTATGCTCTTCACTGAGTCGTTTTAGTAACGCAGGGCTGCTTACTAGCGTGGTGTCAGCATCGGCGTGATGGACAATTTGCTCAGGGAATTCGAGGTTGCGTGCTGAAAATGGACGTGCAGAACACAAAGGCCACAATACGCGAAACAGCAAGCCGTAAATGTGTTGATGAGAAACGGTGCTTTCAACGCGTGTGCTGGCAACCGTGTCGCCCCACAGGTTATCTAGAATAGCAACTTCGATATCGAGCTGTTTCAGCGTTTTTGCAATGGCTTTTGGTGTGCCGCTTGAACCCGAAGTAAATAGCGTTACTGGTATTTCTGCCAGGTTTAATTCATGCCAAAAATAAGGTTGTTTGGCCTCTGGCTCGCTAATCACGGTGGTTTCTAGCAATGATTGAGCTTCGATCAAAAGCGAGCTCACGAGTTCTGGAGCCGAGACATCGGCATCATGCAGCAACAAATCGTAGTGCTCACTGAGCTCTTTGAGTGCTTCTGGTTGGTAATTACCAGGTAATACAATGGATTTTCCTGCATAACAACAAGCAAAAAAGCCAACGGCAAACAGGTAGCTGTTGCCAAAACACAACGCAATGTTTTGCGTTGGTTGGGTTTCTAGCTGTTGAGTAAGTGTTGCGACGTGCTGTTGGAAATCACCCCACGTGATAACCGTATCGCGATCGTAAGAGACTGGGGATTGCTCAGACCTCTCCGCGATGAACAAGGTCGCTAGGGAGGTAAAGCTCGAATACGTTGTATTCATACGATTAGTGTTCCTTTCGAACAAATTGACGCACGATCCATTCTCCAGCGAACAAGCCACCAGCAAGTAAGTAGCTGATGAGGCCGTTATAAAGCGTCCATATTTTTACTGGTAGGAAACAGGTATAGAGTGCAACGGCAGCGTTGAGCGTAAAAAAGGCGCACCAAACCATCGTCACTTTGCGAGTGTAAGCCACGCCACTAGCCGGAAGGTCGGGTTCTTGCAAGCGAGCAAGCCTCTCTATGATCGATTGCGGCTGTTTTAAGCTCAGTCCAAATACACACAGCATACATACATTGACAACGACAGGGTAAAACTGAAGCCACCCATGTTGTTTAAACACCATGCCAAGCGTAATTAGGACAATGCCAACAGCGCCCGTAACGAGCGCCAAGAACTTAAACTCTTTTAGTGGGGTCTTATTTGCGACGAAAACACGCAAAAGTAACGCAGCAATTAACAAGCCCCCAACTAAGTTCAAGCCAAATTTATCTATACCGAAATAGACGGCGAAGGGGTAGGCAAACAGTACAATTGCAGACAGACCAGTCAGCAATTGGCGCATTAACTTTCCTTCAATAATTCAGTGACAGCGTTAACCACATCGTCAACGGTTCTTACTGCACTAAACTCTGCTGGCTTGATTTTTTTGCCAGTGACATTCTGTAGGTGTACGACCAAATCAACGGCGTCAATGCTATCAAGATCGAGATCTTGGTATAAGTGCGCATCTGATTGAATGTCGGCTGCGTCAATTTCGAACAGCTCAACAAGCGCATCTTTAACTTGTTCAAATACTTGATCTTTATTTACATCAGTCATGAATATACCTACAACTTATTCATTAGTTTGAGAAGAAACGTATTTCGCTAGATTTGCTACAGACGCAAAGTGTTCGCGCGTATTTGAGTCGTCGGCATCAATAACGATGTTGTATTGTTTTTTTATTGCGAGTCCAAGCTCAAGCGCGTCGATAGAATCTAAGCCAAGTCCATCACCAAAAAGTGGTGCATCCGTTTCAATATCATCTACGGTTAAATCTTCAAGGTTTAAAGCATCAATAATAAGTTGCTTAATGTCGTTGTGTAACTGTTCCACTGGGACCTGCTTATTAATAAAAGTTTTCTGGAAAAATGTTTTCAGCTAGGTGCTGTTGTAAGCGTCGCGCCGCTATTGTCGGCGACGTAGTTTGCTTTATAAAGGGGGTAATCTCAACTTTATCCTTAACTTCAACCCTGAAAAAGGGCTTTGTTGCCGGTACTTGATACCATTTTTTCTCTTTTGTGAGGAAACTTGGCGTTACCGTAATATGGACAACTCTTAAATCTCGTTCTGTTCTTACCGCAATTTGTGCTGCACCGCGTTGTAATTTCGGCTCTACACCTGGTGTTGTTCTTGTTCCTTCAGGAAATATAAGCAACACGTTGCCTTTGTTAAATCGTTCATCACAAAGTGCTAATAAATCATCCGGTGCTTCATTGGGAATATATCCGGCTGCTTTTACGATGTGCTTCATAAAAGGATTCGACCATATTGCCGATTTTACTAAACAGTCGCAGCGATTTAATTGTGAAGCAATGAGAACGTAATCGATTAAACTAGGGTGGTTGGCAACAATTAAACAATTACGATCTTGTTGAAGAATATCGGCACCAATAATTTGATAATCGATTGCGCCACTCAACTTCATCAATTTACAAAATGTGTTGAATGAATATCGAATCGCACCTTGAACTTTATATTCGCGTTCCGTTTGGTCTGAAACAAAAATACGAATGGTCGGAATAACAATGAAGCTCAGTACTAAACCACCTAACCCAAATACTGAAAAACAAAAGCCTGTTGCTAGCACACGCCAATACTGATTTAAGCGAGTCATTTTTTGTGCCATTCCCAAGCTTGTTGCGGAGCGAAAATAGTCCACTGGCTTTTATCTAACAAGTATTGTTGCAAAAATACTAAACCTTGAGGAAGAGGATGACCGGAACGTTCTGCGTTTATGGAGCTTTGTATCGCGAAATTGTCTCCATGAGAAAGTATTAAGCCAAGTCCAAACCCTTGGTATTGTTGGTTTTCATATTCTAAATAAGAGTCAGGCATAGGCTCATCAAAATCAACAAGCAGTACTTTTTTGTCAGGATTGTCGGACAAAAACAGCCATGCTTCTAATATTGCGCTTTGGAATGTGTTTTCTGCCGCAGCGATAGAAGTTAGGGGAATGGGTTGTTTAGTTGCGATAGTGGCAAGCCCTGCGGCGGTATTGTGCACCGATTGAGAAAAAGCCATCGGAGACGCCTCTTCTCCATTAATTATATCTTCAACTAGTGCGACGCTGCGATGCAGTTCACCATGACGGCTTGAAAATACAAGGTAATCAACTTGATGTTGATTAAGCATTTCGATTGCAGTTTGTACCGCCAGTTTACTGAGTGGGCTCATTCTTCTGCGCATCATCGCAGGAATATTTGCAACATTGATTTTGCCATCTTCTGGCCATTTTATCTCTGTTGCCCATTGTTTCCAGTCATTGGATTCGGATAAACCGAATGAATTCGCTGTCCACGCATCAATATTGAACGAAATGTTGATCTTCGAGTTTGGCATATTGGGTTAAATTGTTTATTTTACAGCTCGATACAAATTGGGGTTGACCCAAATTCACAATAAAAAGGAAATTATCATGTCGCGTTTTAAGCTGTATGTCTCGTTATTATTAACTTTGCTTCTTGTTGGTTGTGGACGAGTACAACCTGTAATGAATGTGGAGGATACTCCAGTTGCTTATGATCTTCAAAATAAACAAGTAAAAATGGCCATAGTGCAATCAGCAACTAACCGAGGCTGGACGATCGAAGAAGTAAGCCCTGGTGTTCTTATTGCAAAAATCCACGTTCGTAAACACTCTGCAGAAGTAAAAATCCCATACAATAATAAATATTACTCAATTATTTATCTCAACTCAGTAAATCTCAAAGCAAGTGATGGCAAAATCCACCGCAATTACAATCGTTGGGTAAACAACTTGAATGTTGATATTCAGCGAGCTATTGCATTGTTGGGCAATCAATCTCAACAATAAAACTATTAATTGCAGTTAGGTTTTTCCGTGTTAAATCAAAATAATGACCCTTTTAATGCTTTTGAAGCGAAGACAGAAGCTCAGAAGTTATCTTTTGCACCAATCGTGTTCCAGACCGCCAAAACGCTTCGAGATTTAGGTATTTTAGCCGCTTTAGACAGCGCTGGCGCTCAAGGCATGAGTGCCACAGATATTGCCGAGAAAACGGGAGTATCAGAATATGGTGTTAAAGTACTGTTGGATATGGCGATTAGTGCGCATATTGTTTTATGGGAACGACCTAACTATTCGCTTGCAAACCTTGGTTTTTACCTTCTTCATGATGGTATGACGAATGCAAACATGGATTTTACGGCAGATGTTTGTTACGCCGCGATGATGCATTTGACGGAAGCAATTCAAGAAGGTAAACCGTCTGGTTTGAAAGAGTTGGGCAATTGGGAGACCATCTATCAAGGTCTATCGACGTTACCAGAACAAGCCAAACAGAGCTGGTTTAAGTTCGATCATTTCTATTCGGATCGCTCGTTCCCACTTCTGCTTAAAGAGGTATTTGCAAGCAAGCCAAAGCATCTTGTGGATATTGGCGGAAATACGGGAAAATGGGCGATTCAGTGTTGTAAACATGACCCTGACGTTCAAGTGACGATTGTTGATTTACCGCAGCAATTAGAAGTAGCGATGAAGAATGTTTCAGAAAACCAGTTCTTCGAGCGTGTACGTCCATACCCTGCAAACATGCTTGATAAAGCACAAACATTGCCTGAGCATGCTGACGTATGGTGGATGAGCCAGTTCTTGGATTGCTTTTCCCCAATTGAGATCCTCAATATCCTTAAAAAAGTTAAAGCCCAGTTAACGAAGGGAGATACTATTTACGTATTGGAGCTGTTTTGGGATGCTCAAAAATACGCGGGAGCTTCCTATAGCCTTAATGCCACTTCTCTTTATTTTACCTGTTTAGCTAACGGTAATAGTCGCTTTTATCGCAGTGATGATTTCTTAGAAATTGTCGAAGCGGCAGGTTTATCTGTCGTTGAAAGAACCGACAATATTGGCCTTGGTCATACCTTATTAAAACTACAAGCAAACTAAATTCAGAATGAAAACAGAGCTCAAGCAAGTTGTTGTCGTAGGAGCGGGGCCATCAGGTTCAACCGTTTCTGCGTTATTAAAATCGCGTGGCATAGATGTTGTTGTCTTAGAAAAAGCGACTTTTCCACGTTTTTCAATAGGAGAAAGCCTACTCCCTGCATGTATGGAAGTTGTTGAACAAGCAGGAATGACCAATGCAGTAAAGCAGTTTGGTTTCCAGTATAAAGATGGTGCTGCATTTCGTCGTAATGGCGTATACACCCAGTTCGACTTTACAAACAAATACACTCCAGGACCGGGCACGACGTTTCAGGTTCAACGTGCCAGCTTTGATAAAGTATTGGCAGATAGCGCTGAAGAGCAAGGCGTAGAGATTCGCTATCAGCATGAACTGCTCAATCTAGTGTTTGAAGGGAAAAAGTCTCGATTAGAAGTGCTCGACTCAAATAAGAAGGCTTATCAAATCGAAGCAGATTTTGTGTTGGATGCAAGTGGCTTTGGGCGTGTTTTGCCACGCTTGTTGGAGCTAGAAGAACCTTCTTGTCTTCCGCCTAGAAAAGCGATCTTTACCCATATCGAAGATCATATCTCTCCCCAAGAGCCGGAATACGATCGCAACAAAATTTTAATTTCAGTTCATCCTGAAAATCACGACGTATGGTACTGGCTAATTCCATTCTCTAATGGTACTTGTTCGTTTGGCGTGGTGGGTGAGCCAGAATTTTTCGAACAATACCCAGAAGATAAGATTGCAGCGTTGCAGCAGTTAGCCAATGAAGAGCCGGGTTTGGCTGCTTTATTGCGAAACGCGAATTACCCGAATCCAGCAGGCGAGTTGGGTGGCTATTCTGCTAACGTCAAACGTTTAGCGACAGAGCACTACGCGTTGCTTGGTAATGCTGGTGAGTTTCTTGATCCTGTATTTTCATCGGGTGTCACTATCGCCATGAAATCGGCAGAGTTTGCAGCGGACTGCTTGGTTCGTCAGCTGAATGGTGAAAAGGTTGATTGGCAAGAAGAGTACTCGCAACGCTTAATGGTGGGAGTGAACACATTCCGCACTTATGTGGAAGGCTGGTACAACGGCACGTTGCAAGATGTGATTTTCTATCAAAACCCGAACCCACGTATTAAACAGATGATTAGTGCGATTTTGGCTGGATATGCTTGGGATACGAATAATCCTTACGTAAAACAAAGTGAGCAGCGTTTGTCGACGCTTGCAGAACTGGTTCGGGAAGCTGAACTGTAAGAATATACATTCGCTTATCCGAGAATCAGTAAACCTAGGTCTTACCAAAAAATTGGTAAGACCTTTTTAATGCCTCTGTACTTTTACTTCTAGCGTGTTGGAGACACATTGACCACTTACATCGGTGTGTATCGAATTTGAGAATTTTTATGGTGACATTGATCACATCTAGAATTCCTGTTGCTGATATTTATATTAAATTTGTAGGAAATGGATTACATTCTGGGAGTGTTCCCTACATCCGGCTTCGTTGTGAAAACGGTTTATAAGCAACTGTATAAGTTAGTAAAGTTCCAAAAACTACATCAAAAAAAAGACAAGTTTCTTACCAAATCAATTCGCTTGGTGAGTTCGAGCCATCGACTACGCCAAACGCTTCCTCTACTTTCTAAAATTGTCGAAGAACATGACGCATCAACGGTCTCTTCGATTGCAGATCCCGAGAACGCGGTAGCGTGGGGAGGTAAAGTTTCTCTAGAGTTCAAATCTAAAGTCATTCGTATTAGTAAAGAGCTAAAGATCAATCCTAATCATCTTATGGCGTGCATGGCATTTGAAACTGCTGAAACTTTCAGTCCAAGCATCAAAAATGGTTCCGGAAGCGGGGCTACAGGGTTAATTCAATTTATGCCCTCTACCGCAGAATCATTAGGAGTGAACACAAAGACTCTTGCGAGAATGAGCGCGCTTGAACAACTTAACTATGTGAAAGCGTACTATTGGCCCTATCGAAATAAAATTAATAGCTTAGAAGATGCTTACATGGCCATTCTCTACCCTGCTGCGATTGGCAAACCGCCGTCTTTCGTTTTGTTCAGACAAGGCTCAATTGCCTATCGACAGAATGCAGGTATCGACCGCCACAACACGGGGAAAATCACGCTTAATGATGTTTCCTACAAAGTGAGGAAAAAATTAGAAAAAGGTTTGCAGCCCAATTTCATGGGCTAAGATTGTGTCATGTTCCTAGTTTTTCGCGCATGAATCCTTCTGTTACTTCACGGGGATTCTGATACACTACGCGCCCATTTCCTCTGTTGAGACCTTTCTATGCCATTTTCTAAGCTTGGTTTAAGCGCATCGATTGCTGATGCAGTAAAAGCGCTAGGTTATGAAAAACCCACTTCTATCCAACAAAAAGCCATTCCAATCGTATTGCGTGGCCGCAATTTAATTGCAGCAGCGCAAACGGGCACAGGTAAAACGGCCAGTTTTGTTCTGCCAATCTTAGAAAAGCTTAGTCGAGGCGAAACGCAACGTAAAAAACGCGCTCGTGCGATTATCCTAACGCCAACACGCGAACTTGCGCTTCAGGTTCATCAAAGTATTGAAGCTTATGGTAAAAACTTACCATTACGCTCAATGGCGATGTTTGGTGGTGTGGATTATGCACCACAAAAACAAGCCTTGATCGAGGGTGTCGATATTGTGGTAAGCACGCCTGGGCGCTTGATTGATCTGTACGGTCAACGCGCGATTCACTTTGATGAAGTGGAAATGCTAGTGCTTGATGAAGCCGACAAAATGTTGGATATGGGATTCATCGATGCGATCGACAAAATCGTCGACTGTATGCCAGAACATGTGCAAAGTTTGCTGTTCTCAGCGACGTTATCTAACCCTGTTCGTGACTTGGCGAAAAATGCGATTATTGATCCTGAAGAGATCACGATTGCAAAGCACAGTGCCTCAAAATCAAATATTAAACAGTGGATCACGACCGTCGATAAAGACATGAAGTCGTCGCTGCTAAGTCACTTGCTTAAAGAAAATGACTGGTCGCAAGTATTGGTATTTATTGAAACTAAACACGGCGCAGCCAAACTGGTAAGCCAACTTGAGAAACGTGGCATTGTGGCAGAAGCATTCCACAGTGGCCGTAATCAGCGTGTTCGCCAGGAATTAATAGAAAAGTTTAAAGCGGGTGAAATCCAGTACTTAGTCGCAACCGGCGTTGCTGCGCGCGGTATTGATATTGATAATCTGCCAGTTGTCATCAACTACGATTTACCTTACCCAGCGGATGAGTATGTACATCGTATTGGTCGTACAGGTCGTGCTGGCGCGAAAGGTGAGGCGATATCACTGGTTTCAAAAGACGACTTTAAGAACCTCTGCATGATTGAAAGTCGTTTAGGGCACTTGCTAGAGCGAGTGGAAATTGAAGGTTTTGCGCCAAGAAAGCCAGTACCAATTTCAATTTTAAATTACGTGCCTAAGAATAAACGTAAACCGCACGATAAGCGCGAATCAAAATAGCCAGTTTATCCCATGATCTAAAAGCCGCATTCTTGCGGCTTTTTGCGTTTTAAGGCATCCAATTATGTAGCCATCGCGACGGTTTCTATTCGATAATGAGGAAAAAAGTTAATCAGTGTCATACGCTTAACACGTAAAGTGAATCAAGGTGCGTTAAGCTTTTGTCAATTATCTGTCCGCAGGTTTGCACAAGGTAAGGAATGGGCGCAAACTTTTTTGCTTGCTAATGAATGCATAAGATGGGGCACAAATGAAAACAGGTGATAAGCAATTCGCCGTTATTGGTCTTGGCCGATTTGGTTTGGCAGTGTGTAAAGAGTTACAAGATTCAGGCGCTCAAGTTTTAGCCGTTGACATCAACGAAGACAGAGTTAAAGAAGCCGCCAGTTTTGTTAGTCAGGCGGTTGTGGCTAACTGTACTCACGAAGAGACGGTTGCTGAGCTCAAACTTGATGATTACGACATGGTGATGATTGCCATCGGAGCGGATGTCAATGCCAGTATTCTTGCGACATTGATTGCTAAAGAGGCGGGAGTAAAGTCAGTATGGGTTAAAGCCAACGACCGCTTCCAAGCTCGTGTTCTGCAAAAAATTGGCGCAGACCACATTATCATGCCTGAGCGTGACATGGGGATACGTGTCGCGCGTAAAATGCTCGATAAACGGGTTCTTGAGTTCCACCCATTAGGCAGTGGCTTAGCTATGACGGAGTTTGTGATTGGCTCTCGTTGGATGGGTAAGACACTAAGTGATTTGGCTCTGTGCAAAGTCGATGGCGTGCAAGTGCTAGGGTTTAAACGGGGCCCAGAAGTTACCAAGGCACCTGACCTTAATACCACACTAGAAATTGGTGACCTAATTATTGTGGTCGGCCCTCAAGATGCGCTCGCAAATAAATTAAAATCGCTATGACGTATTTTCATCAGAAAGGTGTTTTTTACGCACCAGATGGTAAACAAGAGAAAGCGAAAGGCAACGAACCGCGAATTATATTGCTCAGTTTTCTCGGTGTTTTACTGCCTTCTGCGGTATTGCTAACCTTGCCAGTTTTTTCTGTTACGGGCCTGTCGATAACGGATGCTTTGTTTACCGCAACGTCCGCTATTAGTGTGACAGGGCTTGGTGTTGTCGATACTGGGCAACACTTTACGCTTGCGGGTAAAATCTTGCTGATGTTTTTAATGCAAATCGGTGGGTTGGGGCAGATGACTTTGTCGGCGGTCTTACTCTATATGTTCGGCGTGCGTTTGAGTTTGCGTCAACAAGCGCTGGCGAAAGAAGCATTAGGGCAAGATCGGCAAGTCAATCTAAACCGACTAGTAAAGCGGATTGTTGTTTTCGCGCTTGTTGCAGAAACGATCGGGTTTATTTTTCTCTCTATCCGCTGGGTCCCTGAAATGGGCTGGAAGACTGGTATGTTTTACGCCTTGTTTCATGCAATTTCTGCATTTAACAACGCTGGGTTCGCGCTGTTTTCTGACAGTATGATGAGCTTTGTGAATGATCCGTTGGTTATCTTTACACTGGCGGGGCTATTCATTTTTGGCGGGCTTGGTTTTACTGTTGTGGGTGACATCTGGCTAAACTGGCGCAAAGGTTTCCACTTTTTGCATCTTCACACCAAAATCATGCTGATTGCGACACCGATATTGCTCTTAGTCGGAACGATGATGTTTTGGTTACTTGAGCGAAGCAACCCAAACACAATGGCGTCTTTACCTGCAACAGGGCAATGGTTGGCGGCATTCTTTCAATCTGCGAGTGCTCGAACGGCAGGGTTTAATAGTGTTGACTTGGCGTTGTTTACCCAGCCGGCCTTACTGGTCATGATTGTTCTAATGTTAATTGGAGCGGGTTCCACCTCAACGGGGGGCGGTATTAAAGTTTCCACATTTGCTGTTGCGTTTATGGCTACGTGGACCTTTTTACGCCAAAAGAAACATGTGGTTATGTTTAAGCGAACCATAAATTGGCAAACTGTGACTAAGTCATTGGCAATTATCGTTGTGAGCGGAGCCATCCTGACAAGCGCAATGTTTTTATTGATGCTTACCGAGAAGGCCAGCTTTGATAAGGTTATGTTTGAAACCATTTCCGCATTTGCCACAGTGGGGCTCACCGCCGGTTTGACTGCGGAACTTTCTGAACCTGGTAAATACATTATGATCGTGGTGATGATCATTGGTCGTATTGGGCCGCTCACGCTTGCCTACATGTTGGCACGTCCTGAACCTACCTTGGTCAAATACCCAGAAGACGCCGTTCTTACAGGTTAATATAGCGTTCAACAATGGCCGCGCGACCATTACGAGCATTGATTAATAGCAGTGCTCGTACATTTATAGAATATGTGGAATGTTGCCCAGTTTTACCTACAAATTCGTAGAAGTTCATTTCTTCTTCCTTTCGTTTCGATACTATTCATTCACTCAATTTATATTCTCAGAAGCTACGCTCATAACAGCGTTTTGGAATCCGACGCTTTTGTAGTGTGACACCAAACTACGTCGTGTTATCTGAGCGAATTGATACCAGCCTTCGTCAATAGTCACTCAGTCTTACTCTATGCCCATAGGGTTACTTTGTGTTTGTTGTGCTTGGTATTAATTAACGAATCGAAAAGATGGAGTCGTACTTTGAAATTCAACACACTCGCCATGGCTATGCTAACTGCGCTTCTTGCAGGGAAGAGCATGGCAACTACTCCGCCATCACCGGTTTGGCATACTATTGCGTTGAGCGATGGTAGTTCCAGTGAGGCAATTCTACGTGGAACGGCAGATTTCCACTGGTTTGAAGATAAGCAGGGCAATGCCTTACTTCAGGAAGACGGCGTTTGGTTTTTCGCGCGGATTCAGCGCGAGTCAGACACGCCAATATTGATCTCGACAGGTGTGGTGAAAACGCAGTCGAGTGAGCCACCTGAGTCGGCGAGGTTTCGCCCGGATTTACAAGTTAAACCGCAATTATCTTCTCTAAAAACCATTGAACCGATGGCACGAAAAAACCTACTGCGCTCGGCGCAAGGTTACCAGGCGATGAGCAGTTCAACGGTGAAGCAGCAGCCCCTATTGGTTGTGCAAGTTTCGTTTGATGACCAAGCAATGGTGCATGATTTTGAGCAACGCGTATTTAATACCAATGGTCAAAGCGTTGTGGATTACTTTGATAAAAACTCTCAAGGTAAATTCAAAGTTGTTCCTGCACTTGAGAGTTACGGCACCGCCAATGACGGTGTGATAGATGTGACTGTGGCACAAAGCCACCCTAACTGTCACTCTAGTTCTACTGATAAGACATGCACCGCCAAGTTGAATGCGGTTTTCACCGAGGCTTATCAAAAACTGGATCCATACTTTAATCTTTCGGCCTACGACAGCAATCAAAATGGTACCGTAGAACCGTCAGAACTCTCTGTCATGTTTATTTTTGCGGGGGGCGATCGTTCAACAGGGGTTCTCAACCGTCCTGCTATTTGGCCGCACAAATTCTCTCACGATGATGTCACACTAGATGGTAAAAAGATCACAGACTATTGTGTGTTCGCTGACTATCAAGTTGATCATCAAGCGACCTTGGGCGTGATCGTACACGAGCTTGGCCACTTAATGCTTGGCTTACCGGATTTGTACGCAAGGAACAGTGATGCCTCGATCGGCTCTTGGGGCGTGATGGGTGGCGGTTCATGGGCGCAGAAACCGGGAGATTCATACGCTGGTGACACTCCGGTGAACATGAGTGCATGGAGCAAACACGCTGCTGGTTTTGTTGTACCAACGGTAACTCATGAAAGTCCAGCGCCTATTTCTGTGAACAACGACGATGTCAAGCTGGTGTATCTCGACCCGTACTTGAAAGAGTTTGGCCCACGTGTTTACTTGGAAAATCGCACCTTTAGCGGTTACGACCGAGCATTGGCGGCTGAAGGTATCCTGGCGACGTCGGTCAATGTCCAGAACCGCTTTAATGATGTTGGCGCGATGCAGGTTCAAATCATGCAGGCTGATGGTCTGAATGAGTTAGAAAATGATGGTAGGAGTGACGCTGACGATTTATACCCTAATGGTGGCAATGTCATTTCAGATACATCGACCCCGGGTCTGAGAACGATCACAGGGTTTGATACTGGGGTTCGTATTTCCAACATTGCCAGCAACACCAACGGTGGTAGTTTTTCTCTTGAACATACAAACGAACCAAATAAATCAGCATGGCTGAACTCTCTTCACCAAGGTTATGTGTACGCGAGTGGGAGTAACACTCTGGCGGTGTCACTGGACTTGAATAGTGATACAGAGCTTGATGGTCTTCAACTTTACGCGCAAAGAGATAGCGCTCAAAGTGACATGACTTATCGAGTTTGGCGATTCCCATTTTCTGGAAACATTGGCTATCGATTAATATTGAATCAAAACAACGCTGAGCTTTTACAGCAAGGTAACTTCCAAAAGTCATCTCGAATTTTATTCCCCCAACCAAGCCAATTGAGTGCGGGTCAGCATTTATTGGTCGTTGAATTGGAAGGCGGTCAATTTGATGCAAACTTTGATTTCGGTCGCTTGCTAAAAACTGAAAAAGCCTCTCTACCTGTAATGTGGACTAGTGATTACAGTGAGATTGGCACGTTTGGTCTAGAAAAAGCCGGGTTCTCTTATATTCCGTTTGCAGCATTATTGAATGTGGATGCGAGCAACTTGGTTGAAGCGAAATCTGATTCGTTACAAACCAATAAAAATACGCCAATCAAACTGAACCTGATGGACAATGATTTCATGGCGGTAGGGTATCAGTTCAATGTGGACATTGTGCAGAAGCCTGAGCACGGCACCATCTCTGGCAACCAGTACCAACCTGAAGCTAACTTCGTTGGTCTGGACACTTTCCAATATCGTTTGTTGTCGGTTGATGGTGCGTACTCATCTTCAATCGTGAATGTGCAGGTGGAAGTGCTTGGCAGCAACGAAGCGCCAGTGGCTGTGATTGATGTTGATAATAAAGACATGACGGTTGGGCAGCGAGTCACGTTGTCTGCGTTAAATAGTACGGATGCTGATGGTGATGTGTTGAGTTATAAATGGGAGCAGTTGGCTGGCACTTCAGTTTCTCTTGGCAATGCAACCAGTGTTAGCACAAGCTTTACGGTGCCTCAAGGTGCAAAAGCTGGTGAGGTTCTGACATTCCGTTTAACCGTGACTGATCCTAGTAATGAAACGTCCAGTGCTACCGTCGATTTAACCATGAAAAACGCAGCGCCACTTACGCTTGCAGATACGGCGACCGTTGCCGTTGGTGAAAGTATTCTGATTGATGCAGCGAGCAATGATTCGGATGTGAACGGCGATAAACTGGTTGTAGAAAGTGTACAGAACGTAACGGGTGTGGGAAGTGCGAGTGTAGAGAATGGCAAAATCCGTTTTCAAGCACCGGATAGCCCTACTGACGGCATCAAGCTGCAATATACGGTTTCAGACGGTCATGGTGCCACTGCTACGGGTGAAGTTATCGTGACGGTTGTTGCTTCTTTGAAGACAACGACATTCAAGAACTCTGAAGGTAGCGGCAGTGTTTCTTATTGGGCTTTGATGTTACTTGCAACATTAGGCTGGCGACGTCGCGTCTAAAACGGTATTGAATTGCGGTATAAGCCACTCACATTGAGTGGCTTATTTTTTATCTGATTTATTTTGGTTTCGTTCTCATTATCTTGTGAGATGTGTTTCTCATTATTTTTAAAGCGATTTTTCTACTCTGCGGTTACCCTAGGGGCCGATTTTTATGAACTAAGGATGTTATATGTCTATCGAGGGCTTTTCTGTTTCGGAAATATGCCGAGAAGCGGCAGTGATGGTCAGAAGGAATCTACTCGCAATTGTTATTGCTTGTATTCCGTTGATTATCGTGCACTCAATTTTTGCTTTTATGTATCCTGAAATGACGGGGCAAGATCAAGCGAACGTTCAAGAAGGCAATGTCTCAGGATTTTATTTCGTCACAATTATTTTGTACCCACTTGTTGCCGCTATGGCGGCTGTGCGTGTGCATCGAATTTATTTAGTCGGCGATTACATGCACTCGGCGTTGGATGTATTTCGTTTGTCAGCTCGAGAATTCCGTTTCATAGGCTGGTGGATACTGTTTGGACTGATGATGATGCTCGTTATTGGTATCCCGATCTTTGTGTTGTCGTTTATCTACATTGCAGAAAGTGGTGAAGCCGACTTTGTTGCTATGGCTATTATCACAACGATTGCAAGCATTCCTGGCTATTGGGTAATGGCGCGATGGTCATTTGTGTTGCCAGCGACTGCAATGGATCATCAGCCGCGCAGTTTGCGTCGTTCGTGGAACCAGAGCAGACCATACAACAAACAAGTATTCATTTTGATGGGACTAATTCCATTGGGTGCGGGCTTGCTCAGTCAGCTGATCTTTAGCCACTTTACGAATCTCTTTATGTTGAGCCTCGTCGGTGTGGCCTATGGTATTTTTGGCGCGTACCAGCTGGCATTGTTATCGTTGAGCTATAAAACGGTAGTGGATATCGAACGCGCTCGTTTTGATACGCCATCACAGCCACCAAAAACGGGTGAAGAATTTTCCGCTTAACCCTTTGATCGTTTTTACATGATACCTCCGTTTAGGAGATGGTCTGCGGCAGGTTGATACCTTCCTGCCGCCTTCGCGTTATTCACGCAAAATACCCATGTCCATTTCATGGCTGAATGACAGGGACATTCACACGTATACTCACAACAGTACTTCTTTTTATTAAGGAACCCTACATGTCCATTTGGCAACGGGTCAATTTCACCCATCGCTTTAGTCAATTACCGTCAGCGTTCTATACGTTGGTCGAGCCACAACCCTTGGACAACACTCGCTGGGTCGCTTGGAATGGTGAGTTTGCACAGCAGTTTGGTTTACCAGCAGAGCAAAACGATGAGTTATTGGCGGTTTTTTCTGGGCTAAGTGAATTCGAACAATTTCGTCCTCTTGCGATGAAATATGCAGGCCATCAGTTTGGCGTTTACAACCCAGATTTGGGCGATGGACGTGGATTACTGTTGGCAGAAATTGAGCATCAGGATGGTACTTGGTTTGATCTTCACCTCAAAGGTGCAGGGCTAACGCCTTACTCGCGAATGGGGGATGGGCGAGCGGTATTACGCTCGACTATCCGTGAGTACCTGTGCAGTGAAGCCATGGCGGGCCTTGGGGTTCCCACGACACGTGCTCTCGGTATGATGGTCAGTGATACACCTGTTTATCGAGAAAAAACGGAATCGGGCGCTTTGTTACTTCGAATGGCTGAAACCCATGTTCGATTCGGTCACTTTGAGCATTTCTTTTACACCAACCAGTTAGCAGAGCAGAAGCTGTTGGCGGATAAGGTGATTGAGTGGCACTTTGCTGATTGTGCATCGGCGGAGAAACCATATGCCGCGATGTTTGACGCCATCGTGACTAAAACAGCCGAGATGATCGCATATTGGCAAGCTTTTGGTTTTGCGCATGGCGTGATGAATACCGATAACATGTCAATTCTTGGGCAAACTTTTGATTATGGTCCGTTTGGCTTTCTTGATGATTATGAGCCGGGATACATTTGTAATCATTCAGACTACCAGGGTCGTTACGCATTTGATCAACAGCCTAGAATTGCGCTTTGGAACCTGTCAGCACTGGCGCATGCGTTATCGCCACTCGTTGAACGAGAAGATTTAGAATCGTCGTTGAGTCAATTTGAAGTTCATTTAAGCCAGCAGTTCAGCCGCGTCATGCGTGAGAAGTTGGGCTTAAAAACTAAGATAGCGGAAGACGGGCGTTTGTTTGAAGCTATGTTTGAGCTTCTTCACCAGAATAAAACGGACTACACTCGCTTCTTCAGAACACTTTCAAACCTTGATAATGCGCCTTCCCAAGCCGTAATCGATTTATTTCTCGACCGAGAAGCAGCGCGAGCTTGGCTTGATCTGTATTTAGCTCGGTGTGAACTAGAGGTTGATGAACTAGGGGGCCTGATTTCAACCGAACAGCGTTGCAAACAGATGCGTCAAGCCAATCCCAAATACATCTTGCGTAACTACTTGGCTCAGTTGGCGATTGATAAAGCGGAAGAAGGGGACTTTAGCGAATTACACCGATTGGCCGAACTGTTAAAACGCCCATTTGATGAGCAACCCGAGTTTGATGGTTATGCGAAATTGCCGCCGGAATGGGGGAAAAAAATGGAGATAAGCTGTTCTTCATAAGTGGGTCATTTTCCACCCATTTGTATCTTTTTCTTGGGTGGAATTCACTCGTTACACTTCGGATTCATGTTAATGGACTGTGTTAATTTATTGAAATGCATATAAATTTTAACATGGTCCATTAATTGCTCTTTGTTGAACATCCGTACCCATCGCCTAACACCTAGTTACTCATGGACTGGATGGGATGTGATTCAACAAGGAGAATAATAATGTTTAAGCCTCTAACTCTACTATCTGTCTCTGCACTTGCTGTTACCAGTTTTAATGCTGCCGCAAATTGTGACCCGGGTGAAACGGTCATCAAGTTTAGCCATGTAACGAATGCGGACAAACACCCTAAAGGCATCGCGGCTTCGTTACTTGAAAAGCGCGTCAACGAAGAGATGAACGGTAAAGTCTGTATGCAGGTGTTTCCTAACTCAACACTTTATGATGATGACAAAGTGTTGGAAGCGCTACTGAATGGTGATGTTCAACTCGCTGCTCCTTCTCTTTCTAAGTTTGAGAAATTCACCAAGAAGTACCGCCTTTTCGATCTCCCTTTCTTGTTCGATGATGTCGACGCGGTTGACCGTTTCCAAAACTCGGAAGCGGGTGAAAAGCTGAAAAACTCAATGAAACGTCGTGGCCTACAAGGCATTGCGTTTTGGCATAACGGCATGAAGCAAATGTCAGCCAACAAGCCGCTCATTTCTCCAACTGATGCTGAAGGACTTAAGTTCCGTGTTCAAGCCTCTGATGTACTCGTTGCTCAGTTTGAGCAGCTAGGTGCTAACCCACAAAAAATGTCGTTCAAAGAAGTTTACGGCGGCTTGCAAACTAAGGTTATTGATGGTCAAGAAAATACTTGGTCAAACATTTACGGCAAAAAATTCTTCGAAGTTCAAGATGGCATTACGGAAACGAACCACGGAATTCTGGATTACTTAGTTGTGACGTCAAACGACTTCTGGAAAAACCTACCAGATGATCAGCGCGAGCAGTTAAATACCATTATTCAAGAGGTAACTGCGCAGCGTAATGCTGAGTCAACCAAAGTAAACCTTGCGAATAAGAACAATATCATCGAAGCCGGTGGTGTGGTTCGTACTCTAACGCCAGAACAGCGCCAAGAATGGGTCACTGCACTTCAACCAGTATGGAAGAAGTTCGAAAAAGACATTGGTTCTGACCTAATCGAAGCCGCTTTGGCGTCTAACCAAAAATAATAACACCTAGCACATTTAGCCCTCTCAAACTAAGGGGGCTCTTTCCCTCTACAGACGACGTGATGTAATTATGGAACAGACTTTTTTTGCCAAGGCTGGACGAATCACCGATGCCATTGAAGAGACTTTGATTGCTTTCTTCTTGGGTGCCATGACCTTGCTGACCTTTGCCAATGTCATCTTTCGTTATGTCTTTAACGACAATATTCTTTGGGCGCTTGAGCTCACCGTTTTCATGTTCGCATGGATGGTGTTGGTTGGCGCATCTTATGGTGTGAAAAAACACTTTCATATTGGTGTCGATGTCATTATTAACATCGTTCCGGAAGGTAAACGAAAAGCCCTGGCGCTTTTTGCAGCAATGTGTTGCTTAGCCTTCTCTATTTTGCTGTTAATTGGCGCTTGGAACTACTGGTATCCGTTCGCTACTGACCGAGCGTGGTATGAAACGGACGATATTCCGATGCCTGAAATACTCCAGTTCATGGCTGACTGGTTAAATGAGGGAGAGCGTTATGAAAAGCTGCCACGTTTTATTCCTTACTTCGCTTTGCCACTTGGAATGGCGCTACTAACGTTTAGATTTGTTCAAGTCACGTGGCAAATCGCTACTGGTAAGCTCGATCGCTTGATTGCAGGACATGAAGCGGAGGAAGAGCTCGAATCTCTTAAAGCTGAGATGAGTGACGCTGAAGACGTAATGGCTCCAAAAGCCTCGCAAGACGCTAAAAACAAGGAGCAATAAGCCATGGATATCTTATTTCTATTTTTGATGGTAATTGGCTTTATGCTGGTTGGCGTGCCAATTGCTATTTCGCTGGGCCTTTCCAGTGTTCTTTTCCTTTTAATGCATTCGGATGCCTCTTTAGCGTCAGTTGCTCAAACGCTGTTTAATGCATTCGCGGGCCACTACACGCTGTTGGCTATTCCATTCTTTATATTGGCTTCAAGCTTTATGTCTACGGGTGGCGTAGCAAAGCGGATCATTCGTTTCGCCATTGCCATTGTAGGCTGGTTCCGCGGCGGTTTGGCGATGGCTTCGGTTGTAGCGTGTATGATGTTTGCCGCGTTGTCAGGTTCCTCACCTGCAACGGTTGTTGCCATAGGTAGTATTGTTATCGCAGGTATGATCAAAAACGGTTACTCAAAAGAGTTTGCTTCTGGGGTAATTTGTAACGCAGGTACGCTAGGGATTTTGATCCCACCTTCGATTGTGATGGTGGTGTATGCAGCCGCAACGGATGTGTCAGTTGGACGTATGTTCCTTGGTGGTGTGATTCCCGGTTTGCTGGCGGGTGTCATGTTGATGATCGCGATTTACATTGCCGCGAGAATCAAGAACCTTCCAAAACAACCTTTTGTCGGTTGGAAAGAAACCTTTGATGCCGCCAAGGATGCAAGCTGGGGCTTGTTGTTGGTCGTCATCATTCTTGGTGGTATCTATGGCGGTATCTTTACGCCGACAGAAGCCGCTGCGGTCGCTGCTGTGTACTCGTTCTTTATTGCTAACTTTGTATACAAAGACATGGGGGCATTTGCAGACAAGAAAAACACTAAACCTGCGCTCGTTAAAATCTTCCAAACCTTTGTTCATAAAGACACCAAACACACCCTGTATGAAGCGGGCAAACTCACCATCATGCTGCTGTTCATCATTGCTAATGCCTTAATTTTGAAGCATGTTTTAACGGAAGAACGCATCCCGCAAATGATCACCGAGTCGATGCTCTCGGCTGGTCTCGGACCAATCACTTTTTTGATTGTGGTGAACGTCTTGTTGCTGATTGGTGGTCAGTTCATGGAGCCATCAGGCTTGTTGATCATTGTTGCGCCGCTCGTGTTCCCAATTGCGATTGCATTAGGTATAGATCCAATTCATTTGGGCATAATGATGGTGGTGAATATGGAGATAGGAATGATAACGCCGCCCGTGGGTCTTAACTTATTTGTGACCGCTGGTGTTGCCAAAATGTCGATGATGAACGTAGTGAAGGCAGCATTACCCTGGGTTGGAGTGATGTTCTTGTTCCTAATTATCGTCACATATGTACCATGGGTTTCGACTTGGTTGCCTACTACCTTGATGGGGCCGGAGATCATTACCAAGTAATGGAAGCCAGAAAGTAGAAAGAGGTGTGAGAATTCACACCTCTTCGTCTATTGACTTGTAACAAGTTTTGCGCGGGTCTGAATTAATTCGACGTTCATAGTGTCGCCACCTCTTTTTATTTTTACGACGCTCTTCACCGAATCTTCTCTCTTCTTGATAGCAACCGTCTACGAGCACGGTATCTGTAACAATCGGTATTCTCACTTTTTCGTTCATATCTATAACAACCATGATAAACCCGTTGTTAAAAATTATGATTCAAGTTGAATATAATGCCAGCTATTTGAACGTGTTTTATTTGTAAAGGTCTTTATTTATTTGGTAGCGCTGCATCTTGTCGTAAAGGGTTTTTCTTGGCACATTCAATTGGCACATTGTCTGTTTAATACTACCGTTGTTTTCTAATAAAGCGCCTTCAATGGCTGCTCTCTCAAACTCCGCCACTTGCTCTGCAAGGCTTGAGGAAGACTTAGCGACTGGGTTTGATTCTCCCAACTGAATTAACTTACCCAATAGCACAAAACGCTCTGCGGCATTTCTGAGTTCTCGAACATTGCCAGGCCAGTCATGGCTCATCAGTTGCGCTAGATCTTGGGGTGACAAGCTAGGTGAGCTTTTGCCATAACGTGAAGCTGCTACCAACAGAAAGTGGTGAAAGAGGGCTGGAATGTCTTCTTTTCGTTCGCGTAGTGGCGGGAGATCCAAGGTCACGACATTGAGCCGATAATAGAGATCCTGACGGAAAGTACCTTCTTCAGCTGCGTGTTTTAAATCGACCTTTGTTGCGGCAATCACTCGAATATCTAAAGGCAATAATTCATTTGAACCGACACGCTCAATCACGCGCTCTTGTAATACCCTCAATAAACGAATTTGGGCTTGGATAGGCATCGACTCGATCTCATCCAAGAAAAGTGTGCCGCCTTGTGCAAACTCAAATTTACCGATACGACGGCTTTCGGCGCCAGTGAATGCGCCTTTTTCATGGCCGTAGAGTTCACTCTCAATTAAGTTCTCTGGAACCGCTCCACAATTTACGGCGACAAAGTTTTGGTTCCGGCGAGAGCTTTGCTCATGTAAAGAACGAGCGATTAACTCTTTCCCTGTACCGGTTTCACCAAACAATAAAATATCGGCGTCGGTATCGGCGATTTGGGTGATGGTCTCTCGTAATATTTGGATGCTAGAGGTTTCACCAATAACTCGTGGACCAAGGGTTTTACTGGCTTTAAGTGACAGGCGCAGTTTTTCATTTTCATTGGTTAGTTTGCGCTTCTCAATCGCCCGCTTAACCGTTTCAACCAAATGCTCTGGCGCAAAAGGTTTCTCAATAAAGTCGTAAGCGCCTTGATGAAGGGCTTGCACTGCCATGGAAATATCACCGTGTCCAGTGATCATGATGACGGGTAAGTTTGCATCGCGTTGAGTCAAAGTTGTTAGCATATCCATACCAGAAATGCCCGGTAAACAGATATCAGTGACCACGACGCCAGCTTCTTCTCCTTGCTGCATCGCTATTAAAGCCGATTCTGCATCCACAAAAAACTTGGCGTCGATATCCGCAAGTTCAAAGGTCTGTTCTATAGCGAGTCTGAGATCGGCCTCATCATCAATAAAAAACACCTGACACATGATCTTATCCTTTTGATGGTTCAGTGTTGTAAGAAGTGATAGGTAAACACAATGAGAATCGAGCGCCGCCTTGTTCTCGATTATGGGCACATAATTTTCCATTCATACTGGCTAAGATTTGTTGCGAGATAGAGAGACCCAAACCTAAACCGTTCAGTTTAGTGGTTAGAAACGGCTCACATAAATCAGAAAGTGAGAAAGAGCCAAGTCCTGGGCCATTATCATCAACATGAATCCAAACTAAATCAGTGTGCTCATCGTGTTCTACAGATAATTCTACCTGTTTGTCTTGTTGTTCTTTGAGTGCTTCTATCGCATTAGTCAGTAAATTGACCAACACTTGCTCCAGTTGAATAATATTGATCTGCACTTCAACATCATGCTCTGGCAAATTTGTTTCTAACGTGACGCGCCCTGATTTAAATGCGGGCTTCATCAGTTCTTTTACAGAGGCTATCACAGGGAACAATCGAGATTGAGCCAACTCGTCACCACTGGTTTTTTTGGCGAAAGAGCGAAGTTGCTGACTGATATTTGCCATACGGTCAGTGAGAGCAGAAATGCGAGTGAGATTATCTTCCACTCGCTCATATTTTTCTTTTTTTAGAAACAGCTTGCCGTTCTCCGCAAAGCTACGAATTGCTGCAAGTGGATTATTCAGTTCATGGCTGATACTGGCCGACATTTGTCCTAACACCGCGAGTTTCGCTGCTTGCACCAATTCATCTTGAGTAACGCGTAAAGTTTGCTCGGTATCGATACGCTGTGCGATCTCCGCTTGCAACTCGGCAGTCCGTGCCATGACTTGATATTCCAACTTTTGATTTGCTTCTTGTTGAATTCGTTCAAGTTGCAAGTGACGCTGTTGACGGTGATAGATAAGCTGACCAATTAAAAACAAAACCATGAATGCTAGAGTGAGTACAAAGATGTAACCCATGGTGAACCAAACGATCGACTGTTTAGGAGACAGCACACGAATTGTCAGTTTGAGTTCGGGAAGGGGCAGCGAAGAGACCACCAAGGTTCCTTTATTGTATGGGTAACCCTGTTTAAGCTCAGAATGCACCTCGTCCAAACTACCCACTAATCCAAGCGTTTCAATTGGCGCATCAAGATATTGTTGGCTTGCCCAAACTTGCTTTTTCTCTTTTTTTGTCAGTGGTTGTAAGCTTTTGAGTAGCCATTCACTTCGGCTACTCATGAAAACAATTCCGTATGGGTCGCTGGCGACAAAAACACTGTTTGGTTGCTGCCAGTTGTCCTCTATCTTACTTAGGTCCATCTTCACCACGACGACACCAAGTACACCGCCAGCGTATATGATGGGATAAGAATAGTAGTAGCCACGTTTACCAGATGTTGAGCCCAGTGCGTAGTATTGGCTTCTTTTGCCTACAATGGCTTGTTTGAAATAAGGGCGAAATGCAAAATTTCGCCCGATAAAGGAGCGCTGTTTACGCCAGTTGCTGGCCGCGATCGTTGTACCCCATTGATCGATTAAGTACGTATCCGCTGCTTCAATCACGCCATTAACGGATTCTAAATACCGATTAGTGATTTCCAGTTGCGCACTGTTGTTGGGGTGCAGAAGCGCTTGATAAAGTGGATCATCTTTAGCGAGAAGATTTGGGATATGGGCGTACTTATCGAGTTTATTTTTTATATGGCCAGAAAATTGCTCAAGCTGTGATTGGTGTTTATCAAGTAGAGATTGATAACTGGTCTGCCAAACCCAATGGCCACCGATAATTGCGCACAGGAAATAGAAAGCAAAAAATGTCAGCAGAATCCGTTTTTTTTGCGACATCCTTACACTCCTTACAACTTCCTTTGGTCACGTAAGAAAATGTTAATAGTTTGTAGGAAGGATTAGGGATTTAGTTTTCAACTCTGTGGAGTAAAACAAGAGCAAGATCTCTTTTTAGGCTTTTCGATAAAAAAACCGGTCGATTCTCTTGAAAAAGTCGCTATTGTCCCCATTCTAGATATGCTGGCGATGCTTAGACGGTGTCTGAATCGCATTTTTGAAGAAAAAATGGGTCAGCATTCGAGAATTTAGCGCAGACAATGTCCACATAGTGGCTATTGGCTCGACAGGGTTGCGACAGATCGCTAGAATGTCGCGTCTAAAAATTCTGTCCTGAGGCTAATAGGAGATACCTTTGGTTATTTTATCGAAGATATCACTGATTAGTCCGGTACTGACAACCAGTATCGATACTCGATTTTAAATTAGGTGTTCGGACAGAACACTACACAAGGATGAAGCGTAAGCTCCTCTGAGTTTCGCTCATACGCTCGGAAAACCGAGCCACTTTAGAGGTTTATATATAATGCAAGTTACTGTTGAAACGCTAGAGGGCCTAGAGCGCCGTCTAAACATTACTGTTCCAGCTGCAAACATCGAAGACGCTGTAACAGCTGAACTACGCAACATCGCTAAAAACCGTCGTTTCGATGGTTTCCGTAAGGGTAAAGTGCCTCTAAAAATGGTTGCTAAGATGTACGGCAAAGCAGTACGTCAAGACGTTCTTGGTGAAGTAATGCAACGCCACTTCATCGAAGCTATCGTTAAAGAGAAAATCAACCCAGCTGGCGCTCCAACTTTCGCTCCTGTAGAGAACAAAGAAGGTTCAGACCTAGTTTTCACTGCAACTTTTGAAGTTTACCCAGAAGTTGAGCTTAAAGGCCTAGAGAGCATCACTGTTGAAAAACCACTAACAGAAGTTAAAGATGCAGACGTAGAAGAGATGATCGATACTCTACGTAAGCAACAAGCAACTTGGGTTGAAGTTGAAGAAGCAGCAGAAGATGGCAAACGCGTAAGCATTGACTTCGTTGGCTCTATCGACGGTGAAGAGTTCGAAGGTGGTAAAGCTGAGAACTTCCCTCTAGAAATGGGTGCTGGTCGCATGATCCCTGGTTTCGAAGACGGTATCGCAGGTAAAACTGCTGGTATGGAATTCGACATCGACGTGACTTTCCCAGAAGATTACCACGCTGAAAACCTAAAAGGTAAAGCAGCTAAGTTCGCAATCAAAGTGAACAAAGTTGAAGCTCGTGAACTACCAGAACTAAACGACGAGTTCGTTGCTAAGTTCGGTGTTGTTGAAGGTGGTGTTGAAGCACTTAAAGCTGAAGTTCGTAAGAACATGGAACGCGAACTTAAGCAAGCTGTTAAGAACCGCATCAAAGAGCAAGCGATTGACGGTCTAGTTGAGCAAAACGACATCAACGTACCATCAGCGCTTATCGAGCAAGAAATCCAAGTTCTACGTCAACAAGCTGCACAACGCTTCGGTGGTAACCCAGAAGCTGCTGCTCAGCTTCCACGTGAACTGTTCGAAGAACAAGCTAAACGTCGCGTAGTTGTTGGTCTTCTACTAGGTGAAGTAATCAAATCTGAAGAGCTAAAAGCGGACGACGAGAAAGTTAAAGCGCTAATCGAAGAAATGGCTACTGCATACGAAGATCCATCAGAAGTTATTGCTTACTACGAGCAAAACGAAGAAATGATGAACAACATGCGCAACGTAGCTCTAGAAGAGCAAGCAATCGACGCGATCATCGCTAAAGCACAGGTTTCTGAGAAAGAAGTAGGCTTCAACGAGCTACTTAACCAACAACAACCTGCTGCTTAATAAGCAATATCTTGCGTAGAAGGTTGACTTAACGTTAACTATTCTGCTAACAATGGTCCGTATGATAGTCATCATCCGGGCCATTTATTTTAGGGACATAAGAATATGAGCTACCAAGAAAAAAATGCAATGTCGCCAATTATGGACGCGCTAGTACCAATGGTGGTTGAACAAACTTCCCGAGGCGAACGTTCTTACGACATCTACTCACGTCTGCTGAAAGAGCGCGTGATTTTTTTAACGGGTCAAGTGGAAGACCACATGGCAAACCTTGTCGTGGCTCAGCTACTTTTCCTAGAATCTGAAAATCCAGATAAAGATATTTTCCTATACATCAACTCACCAGGCGGCAGCGTAACAGCAGGTATGTCTATTTACGACACCATGCAGTTCATTAAGCCAAATGTGAGCACAGTATGTATGGGTCAAGCATGTTCAATGGGTGCCTTCCTGCTTGCAGGTGGTGCGCCAGGTAAGCGTTACGTACTGCCTAACTCTCGTGTAATGATCCACCAACCATTGGGTGGTTTCCAGGGTCAAGCTTCTGATATCCAAATCCATGCTCAGGAAATCCTGACGATTAAACAGAAGCTAAACAAGTTGTTAGCAGAACATACAGGCCAACCTCTTGAAGTCATTGAGCGCGATACTGATCGTGATAACTTCATGTCATCAGAGCAGGCTGTGGAATACGGTATCGTGGATGCAGTGTTAAGCCACCGTGGCGAGTAATTTGCCAGCGCATTTTGGCAAAAATTGATATACACTCATTCATGAAGAGTAAAGGCTAAGAGGTTAGCGAATGACAGATAAAAGCAAAGAAAGTGGCAGCGGTAAATTGCTGTACTGTTCTTTCTGCGGCAAAAGTCAGCACGAAGTTCGCAAGCTAATCGCAGGTCCGTCAGTGTACATTTGCGACGAGTGTGTCGACTTATGTAACGATATTATTCGCGAAGAAATCAAGGATGTTCTCCCTAAGAAAGAATCTGAAGCGTTACCAACGCCAAAACAGATCCGTGAACACCTTGATGACTATGTGATCGGGCAAGATTACGCGAAAAAAGTGCTCGCAGTTGCGGTATATAACCACTACAAGCGTTTACGCAATGGTGATACAACGAGCGAAGGTGTGGAGCTTGGTAAGAGTAACATCCTTCTAATTGGTCCTACAGGTAGCGGTAAAACACTACTTGCGGAGACATTAGCTCGATTCTTGGATGTGCCATTTACAATGGCAGACGCGACGACACTAACCGAAGCCGGTTACGTAGGTGAAGACGTTGAAAACATCATCCAAAAGCTTCTGCAAAAATGTGATTACGATGTAGCTAAAGCGGAACGCGGCATCGTTTACATTGATGAAATTGATAAGATTTCACGCAAAGCTGAAAACCCATCTATTACGCGTGACGTATCTGGTGAAGGTGTTCAGCAGGCGCTACTAAAACTTATCGAAGGTACGGTTGCATCGGTTCCACCTCAAGGTGGTCGTAAGCATCCTCAGCAAGAATTCCTACAAGTGGACACATCTAAGATCCTGTTCATCTGTGGTGGTGCTTTTGCTGGCTTAGACAAAGTGATTGAGCAGCGTGTTGCAACAGGTACAGGTATTGGCTTTGGTGCTGAAGTTCGTTCGAAGAATGAATCGAAGACAGTAGGTGAGCTATTTACTCAAGTTGAACCTGAAGACTTAGTGAAGTACGGCCTCATTCCAGAATTCATTGGTCGTCTACCTGTAACAACAACACTGACTGAGCTTGATGAAGAAGCATTGATTCAGATCCTATGTGAACCGAAGAACGCACTGACCAAGCAATATGCAGCATTGTTTGAGCTGGAAAACGCTGAACTTGAATTCCGTGAAGATGCGCTGCGCGCTATCGCGAAAAAAGCAATGGAGCGTAAAACAGGTGCTCGTGGCTTACGCTCGATTCTTGAAGGCGTGCTACTTGAAACCATGTACGAATTACCATCTGCAACAGACGTTAGTAAAGTCGTGATTGATGAGTCCGTCATTAATGGCGAGTCAGAGCCACTGCTTATTTACAGTAACGCAGACAATCAGGCAGCTGGAGCAGAGTAAATTCAGCCATAATGAAAAAGGAGGTAAGTAATTACCTCCTTTTTTTATTTCTCTTATTGAATCCAAACAATTAGCCCCCATATACTGCCTTAAGTAATACGTTAAACGTGAAAGCGGAAGAGAGAATTATATGAACTTGGAACGTTCCGAGCGTATCGAGATCCCGGTACTACCTCTACGTGACGTAGTGGTCTACCCACACATGGTTATTCCATTGTTTGTTGGTCGTGAGAAATCGATTAGCTGTCTAGAAACGGCGATGGAAACCAACAAACAAGTTCTTCTTGTGGCACAAAAGCAAGCGGATACTGACGAGCCTACGGTTGACGACCTATTTGACGTAGGTACGGTAGCCACCATTCTCCAGCTCTTGAAGCTTCCGGATGGCACAGTAAAAGTATTGGTCGAAGGCCAGCAGCGAGCAAAAATCAATCACTTTAAAGAGAGTGACTTCTTCTTAGCGGAAGCTGAATTTGTTGTTACGCCAGAATTGGATGAGCGTGAGCAAGAAGTGATTGTGCGCAGCGCGATTAATCAGTTTGAAGGGTTCATTAAGCTAAACAAGAAGATTCCACCAGAAGTGCTAACGTCACTTAATGGTATCGACGAAGCTGCACGCTTAGCGGATACCATCGCGGCTCATATGCCGTTGAAGTTGGTGGATAAGCAGCAAGTGCTTGAAATTGTTGACGTTACTGAGCGTCTGGAATTCCTGATGGGTCAGATGGAATCAGAGATCGACTTGCTGCAAGTTGAAAAACGAATTCGTGGTCGCGTTAAAAAGCAAATGGAAAAATCTCAGCGTGAGTACTATCTGAATGAGCAAATGAAAGCGATTCAGAAAGAACTTGGTGAGATGGAAGACGCACCAGACGAGTTCGAAACGCTACAGAAGAAGATTGACGAATCAAAAATGCCTCAAGAGGCACGTGAAAAGACAGAGCAAGAGCTGCAAAAGCTTAAGATGATGTCTCCAATGTCTGCTGAAGCAACAGTGGTTCGTAGCTACATCGATTGGATGGTCAGCGTTCCTTGGGCTAAGCGCTCAAAAGTTAAGAAAAACTTAGCGAAAGCAGAAGAGGTTCTTAATGAAGATCACTACGGTCTAGAACGCGTCAAAGAACGTATCCTTGAATACCTGGCGGTTCAAAACCGTATCAACAAGCTAAAAGGTCCTATCCTTTGTCTTGTTGGTCCTCCTGGTGTAGGTAAAACGTCTCTTGGTCGTTCAATTGCTTCAGCTACTGGCCGTAAGTATGTTCGTATGGCGTTGGGTGGTGTGCGTGATGAAGCGGAAATTCGTGGTCATCGTCGTACTTATATCGGCTCATTACCAGGCAAATTGATCCAGAAAATGTCGAAAGTTGGTGTGAAAAACCCGCTGTTCTTATTGGACGAAATCGACAAAATGTCTTCAGATATGCGTGGTGATCCGGCATCGGCTCTACTAGAAGTCCTTGATCCTGAACAGAATAACTCGTTCAACGATCACTACTTAGAAGTGGATTACGATCTCTCTGACGTTATGTTTGTTGCGACATCGAACTCGATGAACATCCCGGGTCCATTGTTAGACCGTATGGAAGTTATTCGTTTATCTGGTTACACCGAAGACGAGAAGCTGAACATTGCAAAACGTCACCTTGTTGATAAACAAGTGAAGCGTAATGGCTTGAAAGCGGATGAGATCGTCATTGAAGATTCTGCGATTATTGGCATCATTCGTTACTACACGCGTGAAGCGGGTGTCCGTAACTTAGAGCGTGAGATTTCTAAGATCTGCCGTAAAGCAGTGAAGAACATCTTGCTGGATAAGGACATCAAGTCAGTAACGGTAACGATGGACAACCTAAAAGAGTACTTAGGTGTTCAACGTTTCGATTACGGTAAAGCGGATGAAAGTAACCGAATTGGTCAAGTAACTGGTCTAGCTTGGACCGAAGTGGGTGGCGATCTATTAACGATTGAAACTCAATCAATGCCAGGTAAAGGTAAGCTAACACAAACGGGTTCTCTTGGTGATGTGATGCAAGAGTCTATCCAAGCAGCAATGACAGTGGTTCGCTCTCGTGCAGAAAAGCTAGGTATCAATACTGACTTCTACGAGAAGAAAGATATTCACGTACACGTCCCGGAAGGCGCGACACCAAAAGATGGCCCAAGTGCGGGTACAGCAATGTGTACAGCATTGGTTTCTTCTCTGACAGGCAACCCTGTGAAAGCAGAAGTAGCGATGACGGGTGAAATCACACTGCGTGGTGAGGTTCTACCTATCGGCGGCCTAAAAGAGAAGTTACTTGCGGCACACCGTGGTGGCATTAAGACAGTGCTAATTCCAAAAGATAACGAGCGTGATTTGGAAGAGATTCCTGATAATGTTATCGCTGATCTGGAAGTTATCCCTGTACAGTGGATTGATGAAGTACTGAAAGTCGCACTAGAGCGAGACCCGACGGGCGTTGAGTTTGAGTCTCAAAAATAGTGATGTGTAGCAAAAATAAGTAAAAGTTTACGCTGATAAGCCCAAAAAGGCTTGTCAGCGTTTTTTTTGGGCGCTAAGTTAGTTTCGATAGCTGCCAGCCCTTGATGAATAAGGGGTGGAGCATATTTTCTTAACAATGGAACGAAAGTCATCACAAAAATAATCACAGATGACACAAAGGGGAAATTACAGTGAATAAAACTCAGTTAGTAGAACAAATCGCAGAAAATGCAGATATTTCTAAAGCGTCAGCGGGTCGTGCTCTAGATGCATTCATCGAAGCAGTAAGCGGAACTCTTCAATCTGGTGATCAAGTCGCTCTAGTTGGCTTTGGTACATTCAGCGTTCGCACTCGTGCTGCACGTACTGGGCGTAACCCAAAAACTGGTGAAGAAATCCAAATCGCAGAAGCAAAAGTACCAGCTTTCAAAGCTGGTAAAGCACTGAAAGACGCTTGTAACTAATCACGGCGTTATTTCTGTAACCGGCCATTTGCTTAACTTTTGCTCAAACAATAAGTTTCGAACAAAAATTTACAAACTTCGAGCCGAACTTTCTTAAATTATGCGCATCATACTGATGCGCATTTCTTTTTCTGATATTATTGCGCCATTATTTCTATTAGATAGAAGCAGTAGGCTTCAATTGTGGAGAGCAGTTAAATTATGATGGATCGACTACGCGAAGGCGTGAATAGCATCGCGGTCAAAATTATCCTTGGACTTATCATCCTGTCTTTCGTATTTGCAGGTGTAGGTAGTTACATCGTTGGTGGTAGCAACAACTCTGCAGCGAAAGTCGGTAACACTGAGATTCCTCGTGGTGAGTTCGAGATGGCATACCAAAATGAGCGTAACCGTATGCAAGCTCAGTTGGGTGACTACTTCTCTCAAATGCTGGCTGACCCTGCATATGTTGAATCTTTCCGCAAATCCGTTTTAGATCGAATGATCAATGACGTGTTGCTTGACCAACAAGCTGAAGCTTTGGGTCTGCGAATCAGCGACACTCAAGTGCGTAGCATGATTCTAGACATGCCTCAGTTCCAATCTAATGGTCAGTTTGATCAAGAGATCTATCAAGCTTCTTTGCGTCGTGCAGGCTTTTCGCCAGACTCTTTTGCTGAGTACATGCGTCGTGAATTGGTTCGTGAGCAACTGCTGAATGCGCTACAAAACAGTGAATTTATTCTGCCGGGCGAAGTACAAGCAGAAGGCAAGCTGTTCACTCAAACTCGTGATATTCGCACGATTCAGATCGACTTAGCGGAGTTCGCGAAAAATATTGAATTGACCGACGAAGAAATTCAAGAGTACTACAAAGCAAACCCAGACAACTTTACACGCCCAGAGCAGGTTAAAGTCTCTTACATCGAACTGTCAGCTGAAGCGCTAAAGGAACAAGTTAATGTTTCTGATGCTGAGGTGAAAAAGTACTACGACGAGCACTTAAACAAATACTCTTCAGAAGAGCAACGACGTGTCGCTCACATTCTTGTAGAAGGGGACGATGAAGCAAAAGCGCAAGCTATCCTAGATGAGCTAAACGCGGGTGCAGATTTTGCGACGCTTGCTCAAGAGAAATCTGACGATTTTGGCAGCGCTGAAAACGGTGGTGACTTAGGTTGGATCGAGCGTGATGTGATGGACCCTGCTTTTGAAGAAGCGGCATTCGCACTGAAGAATCCTGGCGATACGTCGGGTCTAGTAAAGTCGGACTTTGGCTATCACATTATCAAGCTTGAAGAGCTAAAAGATTCTGTGGCGAAGCCATTTGAAGAAGTCGCTGCTGAAATCAAACAAGAGATGGTTGACCAACAAGCTATCGATCAATTCTACGAGTTGCAAAATGAGCTTGAGCGCGTAGCGTTTGAATACCCAGACTCATTGTATGATGCTTCTCAAGCGGTTAACCAAGAAGTGAAGACAACGGACTTTATTTCTCAGGTTGATGCACCTGAAGTGCTTCGTAGCCCTGCTGTAATGCAAGCTATCCTGAGTCCTGAAGTTAAAGAAGATGGCCTAAACTCTGAAGCTATCGAAGTTGCGCCTGAGCATATTATCGTTGTTCGTGTTGAAGATGCGCGTGACGAGACAGTTCTTCCACTAGAAGAAGTGAAAGATCAGGTTGTTGCAGAGCTATCTCGTGTTAAAGGTGAGCAAGAAGCGATGGAGCTTGGAACACAAGTCGTTGCGGCATTGAAAGAAGGTAAGACGAACGTGCTTGCTGAAAACAATCTTGCCTTTGGTGAACAAGAGACAGTAGATCGTCGTTCTCCGTTGGCAACAACGGTATTCGCGATGGCAAAACCAGTCGATGGTAAACCAGTATACGGTCAGTCTAAAGATCTTGAAGGTAACATCATTATCATCGAGCTTGATGCTGTAAACGCAGAGCTAGATAGTGAGTTAGAAGATCAAGTTGCGATGCAAATGCAGCGTGCATCTTCTCAGCAAGACTTATCATCTGTACTAGCCGTACTGCGTGCAAATACTGACATTGAGTACTTTGTTGTGAGCAACTAAGCACAATTAGTGTAATTTGTATGTTGAATAAAACGGACCGCATAAGCGGTCCGTTTTATTTTTGTCTTTATGAACTTCAATCATCAATAGGCATTACTTAAATTAGTGCGCGTTTAAGTGATAGCGGCCGTTGTGAATTCCGGGTCATCTCAGTTTGTTAAATGCATAACCATATTGCTTTCCATTGCAAACTTGATAGTGACTCGCTCTCGATGACTGTTTTTAGCCTACTATTTTGGAGATTGTATGTTCAATATGAAATGGATTTTGACATTGTGCTTATTTGTTTTTGCACCTTTTAGCATGGCTGCGGATTCAGCCACTGACAAATATGAAGGAATTGAAATTACTGTAAATATCAACACGGCCACTGCTGAAGAAATTGCGACCATGTTGAAAGGTATAGGTGAGAAGAAAGCGCAGAGTATAGTGGACTACCGCGAGGAACATGGCCCTTTTAAAACGGCAGCAGATTTGAAGAGCGTAAAAGGCATAGGTGAAGCGACAGTTAAGAAAAACGAAGACCGCATTTTACTGTAGCTTGATGTATTGCAGATATTGAGTCTGAATTCAGAACAATATCTGTTTCCCTATTACTGCTTTCCCGAACCAGCTCCTCTTTCGTGGTTCGGGATTTTTTATCCGAATAAACGACGGCGAAGGCCTTTTTCCAGTAAAGCCATTACTAACCCACCGAGTGCGCCAAACATATGAGCATCAATAGCAACGTTTGCACCGATAAGCTCAGCAGTACTGCTGGATGGGCCATAGACCTGCTCCCATGCTACTTTGGCGATTAGCCCTCCGACTAACAACACACTGCTTCTTCTGCTTTCAAAGACTTCTCTGAGCGCCCAAAATCCAAACAATCCGTGTAATACGCCGGATAAACCCACGTATACCGACATGTTGGTAAACAAATTCAGCGCACCAACACATGCACATAAGATTGAAAAAACGATAAGGAAGTTACGAGTGCTTGGGCGAAAAATAAAAGTAATGATCCACAATCCGGCGAGGTTCATTCCTAAGTGCGCAAAGTTGGTATGTGTGAGATTTCCTGTTACGATTCGCCACCATTCACCATGGCGTATATTGTAGCTGTGCCACTCGGTTAGGCTTGCCATTGGTTCAAATTGAAGTATCAAACAGATCACGCTGATAATACTCAGCAAGGTATAAAGGTTCACTCTATGTCTCGTTATTGTTCTCGTTGTGGAAAATCGCAAAAAGCGTGTATTTGCCAATGGATTGTACCGCTGGCAAGCGAGGTAGAACTTATCATTCTTCAGCACACGAGTGAAGAACATCGTCCGCTTGGTACGGCACGGATTCTCAATTTGAGTTTAGATAACTGTATTTGTTTGATAGGAGAGGACTTTTCTTGTGATGATGTCTTAAATCACTTATTAGCGGATAAGTCATATCAACATTTTGTTCTTTACCCATCAGAAGAGTCACGATGCATTTCTGAAATCACTCAAGCGAGTCATAGTGTATCTAAGAAAATACGTTTGATTTTGCTCGATGGTACGTGGAAAAAAGCGTACAAAATGTGGCAACTCTCAAGCAACTTACATTCATTCCCAACCGTGCAGTTGCCTAAGCAACTACAAGGGCACTACACCATTCGTAAGGCGCCCTCTGAGAATAGCTTATCGACAGTCGAGGCTGGTTATCATTCGCTTCGCTTGCTTGAACCCGAGCGAGACTTTACACCGCTGATGCGTGCCTTTGAAAAGATGATCGAATTCCAAATCGCCCAGATGCCTCCGGGCGTTTTTGAAAAGAATTACTTGAAAGGTTGAGTGTTACTAAAGAACGATGGAAGAGAAAAGTTGGCGGTGTAGCTTTTGCGCGTGACCATCGGTCATTGCAGAAATATAATCGGCGATGACCCTCATCTTATTGCTCTCGCTCTTCGCCTGACACCACAGATCTTTTGTATGAACGGGTAGTAATCGCTCTGGGTCTGCTGTTAACGCTTCAAAAATATCCATAATAATTTGCTGACCCTTATACTCAACGATCTGGACCTGCGGGACTTGGATAACGAAGGTGCTGACAAAGTGCTTGAGTACGTCAAGTGCACGTGCCATCTGTGGTTCTAAACACGCATTCCAAGACAGTAACGGGTTATTAAACGGCTCATCCACCGTTTTGATTGAAATGCTGGTCAGTAGCGCGTTAACCATACCACCGATAGCATCTTTCCGCTCATGGTGCTTACCGCTAAATAGCATCTGTCCGATGGAATCGATATGAGCTTCAAACCACGAGTCGCCACAGTCCGCTAATTGACTTGCTGCGCCTTCTTGCCATTGCTGACGTGTCACCATACCAAGTACGATTGCATCTTCTAAATCATGAACACCGTAGGCGATATCATCTGCTAGCTCCATGATTGAGCAATCGAGTGATTTAAAACGCGTTTTACTGTGCTCAAACTCCGATTCTGGCGTTGAACGCATCAGACTAAGCAATGCCTTGTCGTTGTCAGAAAGCGGTGCAATTACCCAATCAAATAAGTCTTTATCACAATCATAAATGCCTTTAGCTGGGCTCCAATCTTTTGCTTTTAGTTTACGTTGATGCTCGGCTGGTTGAGGCAACTTGACGGAGCGTGTTTGACTAATGAGGGCAGGGTACTTAATCAAACCAAGCAGTGTGCGGCGTGATAAATTCATTCCGAAATGCTCAGTATAAGGCTCTAACTTAGTGACGATACGAAAGGTTTGGGCGTTCCCCTCGAAGCCGCCATGTTCGCGCATTACGTAGTTTAGAGCGACTTCTCCCCCATGACCGTATGGAGGATGCCCGATGTCGTGAGCCAAACATAATGAATCAATTAAGCTGTCTGATGGTAATAGATCGCGGAACTCTGGCTGTTTTTTCTTTAACTGGGCGACGATACCGGTCCCTAGTTGCGACGCTTCTAAGGAGTGTGTTAACCGACTGCGGTGAAAGTCTTCCAAGCTATTGCCGTGTACTTGGGTTTTTGCTTGTAGGCGTCGAAATGCAGCCGAGTGAAGAATACGCGCTCGGTCTCGTTGGTACGGGCTCCGATGGTCGTCTCGACGGATTTTATGCTCATCATCATGGCGCTCTTGCCATTGCGGGTGTAATTCAAACGACACGATTATCTCCGTAAGCTAACTGATTTCATCTAACGATAATTCGAAACTTGGGGCAAAGGTATTGAGAAAGTAATCCATTTCAGGCGTTCTGCGTTCTTGCAAAGTGACGTCTAAGCGTTTTTTTGCCAGAGCGAACTCATGGTTGCCGGCGCTCAGTTCTTCAAGACATTTTAAATAGGCACAGATGGAATCGGCTTGCTTAACGATTTTTGCGTCCTCTTCGTGTGCAGAGTGAGAAAGAAGATAGGGGGCAAAATCATCGTGGAACTCTTCCGGTAACATTGAGAGTAATTTTTGTTCCGCTGCCGATTCTATCTTCTTATATTCTTTGGCAATTTCAGGGTTGTAATACTTCACTGGAGTTGGAAGATCACCCGTTAATACTTCACTGGAATCATGGTACATGGCAAGAATAGCGATGCGTTCTGGATTAAGGTTGCCGCCGAACTTTTTGTTTTTAATTAGGGCAAGGGCATGAGCGACAAAAGCAACTTGTAAGCTATGCTCTGAAACGTTTTCTGGTGAGACGGACCGCATTAAAGGCCAGCGTTGGATCAGCTTCATTCGAGCCAGGTGGGCGAAAAAATGGCTTTCTTTCATGGCTTTCTCCGTTTCTGGTGTAAAAAAGGAACTCACTAGGAGTTCCTCTAAGCATATGAGAGATCAGCACTAATTACTACCAGTGATTCATTACTGGCTGTAGGTTGATAGGAATCTTTCAAAACGTCCAATGGCGATTTCTAGATCTTCAACGTGCGGTAGTGTCACGATGCGGAAGTGGTCTGGTTTTGGCCAGTTAAAACCGGAACCTTGCACCAGTAAGACCTTCTCTTGTTTTAAGAAATCTAAAACCATCTGCTGATCGTTCTTGATGTTGTACATTTTAGTGTCGATTTTCGGGAAGAGGTACATCGCACCCTTAGGTTTGACACAAGAAACGCCAGGAATCTGATTGATCAGTTCATACGCTCGGTTGCGCTGCTCTAACAAGCGTCCGCCAGGTAAAATCAGTTCATTGATACTCTGGTATCCACCTAACGCGGTTTGAATGGCATGTTGCATTGGTACGTTTGCACATAAACGCATCGATGAAAGCAGCTCCAAGCCATTCACGTACCCTTGAGCCAGATGTTTAGGCCCCGTTAAGAACATCCAGCCACCACGGAAACCACAAACACGGTAGGCTTTTGAAAGGCCATTGAATGTCATGACTAGCACGTCTTCAGTGAGTGTGGCGACTGAGGTATGTGTTGCACCGTCGTACAACACTTTGTCGTAGATCTCATCTGCGAAAATGATCAGTTTGTGCTGGCGTGCTATCTCAATCACTTCAAGTAGGAAGTCACGGCTGTATACCGCACCTGTCGGGTTGTTCGGGTTGATCAGAACAATGCCACGTGTCTTTGGTGTGATTTTCTTTTTGATGTCTTCAAGGTCTGGGTACCAGTCAGCCTCTTCATCACATAGATAATGAACCGGCTTACCACCAGATAGTGCAACTGAAGCTGTCCATAACGGATAGTCTGGTGCTGGGATCAGCATTTCGTCGCCATTGTTTAATAGCGCTTGCATGGCCATTACGATCAACTCAGACACGCCGTTACCTACATACACATCTTCTACATCTAGCGAGCGTATACCTTTACGCTGATAGTGTTGGACCACAGCTTTACGAGCAGAGTAAATACCTTTGGAATCACAATAGCCTTGAGAAGTCGGCAGATTACGAATCACGTCGACTAAAATCTCATCAGGGGCGTCAAAACCAAATGGGGCAGGGTTACCAATGTTTAGCTTTAGGATTTTATGCCCTTCTTCCTCCATGCGCTTAGCATGTTTGAGTACAGGACCCCTAATGTCGTAGCAGACATTGTCGAGTTTTGACGACATCCCGATATTTTGCATTGTTTAATTCCTAAAAATTCGTTAATTTCTTTATTAAAATACAATAATTTGTTTTTTATTAGAATATATATCTGTAAATAATCTGTCTGCTGGTTAAGTTTTGCTCGCTTGCTATCACAGGATTTTGCAAAAGATCGCATACGACCTTGATTTGCTTTGGGTCTAAACTTAGAGTAGCCGTCAGTTACCATTTATCCTCACATACAACGAGGTTGATTTGTCACAGTTCCATCAAGCCGTAAAGAGAATTATCGAGCGAGTTCAGCAATCGGAAGGCAATCAAACACGTCTGGTCGAGCCCCTTAGCGAGAAACCCAATTTCTCATTTATTGATTGGCTTGATGCACAACCACTTTTCCCTAAGTTTTATTGGCAGTCCCGCGATACACGTGAAGAGGTCGTTGCACTAGGGCAATTGCACGCTTTTGTTGAGCCAGGTCCTGCTTATACCATTCTAGGTGAAGGGCAAAGAGTCTGGGGCGGGCGCTCTTTTGATGGACAGCATGAGAAGAATCGTCGCTGTATGCCTTCTTTTTTCTTTTTGCCTCAAATTGAGTTAATTCGTTTTGACCATCAGTGGTCTCTCGCAGTTAATATTTCAGAAGACAAATCGCGAACTCTAGCTGGGTTGAATAAACTGGTTTGTGAGGTCGCGGCCTTAGCTCCAATTTCGTCTCACATCCGCTCTATTGTTCATACGCCAAGTCAGCCTCAATGGAATGAGTTAGTTCATAAGGTTCTGACTGGTATAGAGAATGATGATTTTAAGAAAGTGGTTTTAGCGCGTCGCTCTACCGTGCAGCTTGATAACACATTAAGTGCTGCACAGCTACTTAAAGCAAGTTACTTAAATAACCATCATAGCTTCCATTTCATGCTGAGCTTAGACAGTAAGCACAGTTTTATGGGGTCTACACCAGAACGTTTGTATTCTCGCGTAGGGCATGAGCTACATACCGAAGCGTTAGCAGGTACGATTGGTCGGGGAGACAATGCCACTCAAGATATGGAGTTGGCGAATTGGTTATCCCAAGACCAAAAGAACCTCAACGAAAACCAGTATGTGGTGGACGACATCATTGATCGTCTATCACCGCATTCTGAAATGGTTGAAGTGGAAGCTGAACCGAGTTTGGTCAGACTACGAAAAGTGCAGCACCTTAAGCGAAATATTCACGCTAGTCTAAGAGCGGGGATAAATGGTGTTCAGTTGTTATCGGCGCTTCAGCCAACAGCGGCGGTTGCTGGCTTACCCCGACAAGAGTCCATGCAGTTTATTCTTGATAATGAGCCGTTTGCACGCGGCTGGTACGCGGGGTCAATGGGTTACATAAGCCATGAACGAGCAGAGTTTTGTGTCGCAATCAGAAGTGCGCTTGTGCTCGGTGAGCAAGTACAACTGTTTGCGGGCGCAGGGATTGTTCCAGGCTCCATTGCAGAACATGAGTGGGCAGAACTTGATAAGAAAATGTCGACGTTACTTACGCTGATTTCTGATCATCCGCCATTGGGAGTCGCATCATGAGTCATGACCAAGCGGTGCTCAATCGAGTTTGGTCAGAAACCATATTGATTGAGCTTCAGCGATTTGGCGTTAAGCATGTTTGTATCGCTCCCGGATCTCGTTCTACGCCTTTAACTTTAGAAGCGGCAGAACAGTCCGACTTTTCCATTCATACTCATTTTGATGAGCGTGGATTGGGCTTTATGGCTCTTGGTTTAGCGAAAGCTACTCAGGAACCCGTGGCAATTATCGTTACCTCTGGTACGGCAGTGGCGAACTTATTACCGTCGGTTGCCGAAGCCAAACTTACTGGTGAAAAACTGGTGCTGCTGACAGCAGATCGTCCAGTAGAACTTGTCGGCTGTGGTGCAAACCAAGCGATAAATCAATTGGGTATTTTTTCACATCATGTTTCGGCCAGTTTGAATTTACCAAGCCCAAATTTAGCAACGTCGCTTAACTGGTTGCTGACCTCTGTTGACGAAGTGATGTTTACTCAGCAATTGCAGGGTAGTGCCGTTCATATTAATTGTGCATTTCCAGAGCCTTTGTATTCCAACGGCGCAAAATCGGATTATCAAACCTACTTAGATTCGGTCGCCGGATGGCGAAAAGGAAGCGGCACTTATACTCAGCGTTTTAGCCATTTGTCACAGGCAAACATCCCGCCTTTTTCGGACAAAAAAGGCTTGGTTGTGATTGGCAGCTTACCGCTTGAACAAGCGAAGTCGGCGCAGGCATTTGCACAAAAGATGGGATGGCCAGTACTTGCAGACCCGCAAAGTGGTCTCAGTTCGGATTGGGCGTATTACGATGTATGGCTTCAACTTCCCGAGTTCGCAAACGAGCTTGAATCTTGTGAACTTATTATCCAATTTGGTAGCCGAATCATCTCCAAACGTTTGAACCAATGGATTGATAAACAAGTATCGAAAAATCAACAAAGTAAAGACGTTCAGTATTGGTATGTCTCACCTTGTATGGACCGGAATAACCAAAATCATCTGGCGCAAATGCACTGGGTTGAGCCTCCTAAAACGTGGGTTTCTCGCATTAGTTTTGAGAAGTCAATATTTGCTGGGTGGGCTGATAGGTTAGCGAATGACGTTAAGCGAGTTCATCAACGTATCGCAGAAGCCTTCCTATCTGATTCAGCGTCTGCCATTGACGAAATTGCGTTGGCAGCAGACATCAACGAGCGCACAAAAAACGTAGATGTTTTCTTGGGTAATAGCTTGTTTGTTCGGCTTGTTGATATGTACGGAAAATTGGATGGTGTAGAGGTTTTCACTAATCGAGGCGCGTCAGGGATTGACGGTTTGTTTGCTGCGGCATCAGGCGTGCAACGGGCAAGAGGTAATCCGTTACTAATGTATATCGGTGACACAGCAGCACTTTATGATCTCAATTCTCTGGCGCTATTTTCTCACAATAAACTGCCGGCGATACTTGTTGTTACTAATAATGACGGCGGTGCGATTTTTGATATGTTGCCAGTACCACCAGAGCGCAGAACGACATATTATCAAATGCCTCATGGTTATCAGTTTGAACACGCGGCAAAGCAGTTTGGTTTGGCGTATTTGCATGTTTCTACACTGGAGCAATTCCAATCATCTGTAAAAGAGCATTTATGTCACGGCCAAGGAACGTTGCTGGTCGAGGTTCAAACCCCATCTAACCAAGCTGCTGAGACACTCAAGGCATTTAATAAGAGTCTGAATGCTTTACTTTGAACGTTTCCCTGTATTAGAAAAACACCAAAGTAGAACGTTGCCCACTTTGGTGTTTTTGCATGGCTTACTCGGTAGCGGTGCCGATTGGCTCGCGTGTTTAAATGCATTACCCGAATATGAACGTGTTACGGTTGACCTCCCTGGTCATGGGCATAGCCAATCTATTTCTTGCAGCGATCTGAATGATTGCTGCAAACTTCTTGGTTCCACACTATCTTTATTATTTCCCTCACAACAACCACTTATTTTGATTGGTTACTCTATGGGCGGCCGCATTGCGATGCATGGTATTGCCCATCAATGCTTTCCAGATCTCAATATTGCAGGCGCGATTATTGAAGGGGGAAACTTCGGGCTTCAAACTGAGTCAGAGAAACAGGTGAGATTAGAGAATGATGCTCGCTGGGCAATGCGTTTCAAAACTGAACCACTTGAACGTGTTTTGAACGATTGGTACCAACAAGCGGTGTTTTCTTCACTAAACCATGAGCAAAGACAAACATTCATTGCGAAGCGAAGTGATAATCTTGGCTCAGCGGTGGCGAATATGTTGATGACGACATCGTTAGCCAAACAGGCATATTTGTTGCCCTCACTGCAAAAGCAGAACATACCAGTGTATTACTTGTGTGGTGAGAAAGACCAAAAATTTAGCCAACTGGCACAACGTAGCGGGTTGGCGTATCGACAAGTTGAAGGCGCTGGTCATAACGTCCATCAAGAGCAGCCCAAACAGTTTGCGATACATACCAAGCAAATAATTCAGTCTCACTTTGGTGAGAGTAACGAGAACAATGGGAATCACCATGGCTAAAACAGTAGGCATTTCTGAAGAAGAACTTTACGCTCCGGTTCAATGGAAAGATTGCGGCGAGAAATACGAGGACATTCATTACCATAAGTCTGAAGATGGTATCGCGAAAATCACCATTGCGCGTCCTCAAGTGCGTAATGCGTTTCGTCCTCAAACGGTAAAAGAGATGATTGATGCGTTGGCAGATGCGCGTTACGACTCTGGTGTTGGCGTGATCATTCTGACAGGTCTAGGTGAAGACGCATTCTGTTCTGGCGGTGACCAGAAGATCCGTGGCGACTACGGCGGCTACAAAGATGACCAAGGTACGCACCACCTAAACGTATTGGACTTCCAACGTGATATTCGTACTTGTCCAAAACCAGTGATCGCATCGGTAGCTGGTTGGGCTGTTGGCGGTGGTCATGTACTGCATATGATGTGTGATCTAACAATTGCAGCTGACAACGCTCAATTTGGTCAAACAGGCCCTAAAGTGGGTTCATTTGACGGCGGTTGGGGCGCATCTTATATGGCTCGTATCGTAGGCCAAAAGAAAGCTCGCGAAATTTGGTTCCTATGTCGTTTCTACAATGCTCAAGAAGCGGTAGACATGGGCCTAGTAAACACAGTTGTACCACTAGCGGATCTAGAGAAAGAAACCGTTCGTTGGTGTCGTGAAGTACTACAGCACAGCCCAATGGCATTGCGCTGCCTGAAAGCTGCATTAAACGCAGATTGTGATGGTCAAGCGGGTCTGCAAGAGCTAGCGGGTAACGCAACGATGATGTTCTACATGACTGATGAAGGCCAAGAAGGTCGTAATGCCTTTAACGAGAAGCGTCGCCCAGACTTCGATAAATTCCCTCGCAACCCATAATCCGTCTAAATGAGGAGCGTGTTAGCTCCTCTGTTCCTTTTTTCCTGAGCGCCTCGCCCTCTGGGAGGCTGGTGGGATTGCTCGTCAGAACGCTCAAATATACGGCATTACATAGGACTTGAATTATGCGTGAAGCGAAAATTTATCGTTATAGCTTGCCCATGGATAGTGGTGTCATCCTACGTGACAACAAGCTAACCGAACGTGTTGGTTATGTTGTTGCGCTTTCCGAAGATGGTAAAACAGGGCTTGGAGAAGTCGCTCCTCTTCCTGGTTTTAGCTTAGAGAGCACCGAAGATGCGGGTGTTCAGCTACAAGAACAGGCGGAGCGTTGGGTAGCAGAGTTGGATGTGGATTATGCCAAGATGTACCCGTCGGTTGCGTTTGGTTTATCGATGGCACAGCTTGAATTAGCTGGTGGCTTACCACAACAAGGTAAATACCAAACAGCGCCACTATGCACTGGCGACCCAGATGAGCTCATTCCAAAGCTGAACGAAATGGAAGGTAAGAAAGTCGCTAAGGTGAAAGTTGGACTTTATGAGCCAATTCGCGATGGCATGCTTGTGAACCTTTTTCTTGAATCAATCCCTCAATTAACGCTTCGACTCGATGCCAATCGCGCTTGGACACCAGAAAAAGCGCAGCAGTTCGCTAAGTACATTGCTCCGTCTCTGCGTCAACGAATCACGTTTCTAGAAGAGCCGTGCCGCTCTCCTGGCGATAGTCTCTCTTTTGCGATTAATACTGGTATTGCTATCGCTTGGGATGAAACATTGCAAGATGCGGTTCGTCGTGAAGATTTCCGTCTTGAAGATCTAACTGGTGTGAAAACGATCATCATCAAACCCACACTCATTGGTTCAGTGGATTTTTGTATTACACTGATAGAGAAAGCGAAGTCACTGGGGATGAAAGCAGTGATTAGCTCGAGCATTGAATCCAGTCTCGGTTTAACTCAATTAGCGCGCTTTGCCCAAAGGCAGCTGCCTGATGAAGTTCCAGGTTTGGATACGATTGGCTTACTCAAAGCTCAGCTAGAGCAGGGCTGGCCTAAGTGTGAACTTCCCGTTCTTCCTCTAAAAGACCAGGAGATTGTGTGGCATTCTGCGTAGACAATATTGCGAAGGCACCATGGAAATATTGGGCTCAAACGAGCCCTTTTTCTATTGCACTCAAGACATCAACAGAAGTATTAAACTGGCAACAACTCTCGAAGCGTATTGACCAATACACTCACTATTTGAATGACTTGGGTGTAACTCGGGGGGATGTGCTGACTTTGGTTGGCAAGAACCAAGTAGAAACACTGTTGTTTTATCTTGCCTCCAAACAGTTAGGTGCGCTCGCTGCGCTGACCATGGAACAACCACTAGATAAGTTGCAGGGTAAGCTTGCTACACTTTACAGGCCTGATCAAACTCGGTTTATCTGGTTTTCTCAGGAGTGCGCTTCGACCTTTTCTGAACATGATATACAAAAACTCAAGGCAACATTGCTTTCATCGCCTGTAGTATCACAGCAAGAGAGTGATTCGTTGACTGAAGATAGCTATCATCATGACCGGCTCGCTTCAGTAGTATTTACTTCTGGCTCTACAGGGGAGCCTAAAGCTGTGGTTCATACACATCGACAGCATCTTGCGTCTGCAGAGGGCTTGTTGCAGGAGTTCATTTTCACTCAGCAAGATGCTTGGCTATTATCGCTTCCGCTGTATCACGTCTCTGGATTGGCGATTGTCTATCGTTGGCTATATGTCGGAGCAACACTAAAAGTCGGTTCAGGGAAACTTGTTGATGATGTTCAGGGCGTATCACACGCTTCTTTGGTTGCGACTCAGCTCAAACGGTTATTGGATGATGATGCACATTTGTCATTGACACATGTGCTACTGGGCGGCAGCCACGTTGATCACGAGTTGGCACTACGAGCAACAGGGCAAGGCATTGAGACATGGTTAGGTTATGGGATGACGGAGGCGGCCTCTACCGTTACCGCAAAGAGAATTGACAGTACCAGTAATGCTGGGCATGTATTGGAGCACCGTAAGATAAAATTAGTTGACCAACGCATTTTTGTTGGCGGTAAGACATTAGCGGCAGGGTATTTCCATCAAGGACATGTTACCCCATTTCTGGATGAGAAAGGCTGGTTTGACAGCAAGGATCTTGGCGAGTGGCAAGGTGATGAATTAAAGATAATCGGCCGTGCCGACAATCAGTTTATCTCTGGTGGTGAGAATATCCATTGTGAAGAGATTGAAGCCGCTTTGAACCAAATTGATGGTGTAGTGCAGAGTATAGTGGTTCCAGTCGAAGACGCGGAGTTTGGTCATAGACCAGTAGCTGTGATTCAGACCAATGGATTGCGCAGCAAGTCGGAGTATGACCAGCACTTGCAATCAAAGTTAGAGAAGTTTAAATGGCCAGTGGGATACCATGTAATGCCAGAAACTCTACTAGAAGGTGGGATCAAAATTTCACGTAAGGCCGTGAAAGAGTGGCTGTTGTCATCACTTCAGCATTAGTCAATTTTGCTATGTATTAGTCATAAAGAGAATTTCGTATCCTTATAACTCTGAATCATAATTATGCTTCTTCGTGGAGAGAAAATGCATAAGGTTCAGGATGGCAAAGCTAGTTTTAATTGCGGCAGTAGCACTACAAATTGGTATCGCGATAAGTAGTGAAGGGCTAGCCCGCTCTCTTGCAGAGCTAACGGCATTTTTGATCGCTATTGCGTTGGTCGTTATATACAAAAATAGCAAACGGGAAATGCCGTCCCCTCAACGCGATAAGCAGACCACCAATATCTAAAACAGTAACCAACTTAGAGAAGTGGTCGAAATTAACACCCACAGAGTCACACCAAACAACAGTGGCTTAGCTCCAGCAGACTTTAGTTTTGAAATTGAAATGCTACAACCTATCAAGAACAGACATACAACCAACGCTTGCTTTGCTCCAATGAAAATGCCGTGATAGACCATTTCAAATTGAGGAAATAAGTCGCTAAACGCGATAGCTGCACAGTACCAAAAAATGAAATAAGGGATAGCTAGTTTTTTCTTTCCATTCTCTTTTTGGCCTCTTGAAAAGATGACGGCACTGATCAAAGCAACAGGAATGATCCATAAAGCGCGCGCGAGTTTCAATGTTGTTGCCGTCGTTAGTGCTTCTTCCCCATAGGCCGAGGCAGCCCCGACAACAGAAGATGTGTCATGAATGGAAATCGCAGCCCATGTGCCAAACGTGTGTTGATCTAGCCCTAAAGCATGTCCAATCACAGGAAACACAAAGAGTGCAATGGAGTTCAGGACAAATACCGTTGCCAGTGCTAATCCAATCTGCTCGTCTTTCGCTTTAATGGCCGGTGCCACAGCAGCAATTGCGCTACCACCACAAATTGCAGTACCTGATGAGATTAAGTAAGCGGTTACTCGCTCCAATTTAATTACCCTGGCAATGAGAGTGCCCATGATCAGTGTGCCTGTAATAGTGGCGATGATCAGGCCGATACCATCCGATGTGACTGCAAGTGCTTGCTCAAAGTTGATGCCAAAGCCTAAGCCAATAATCGAGTAAGACAGCAGCTTTTTAGTAAAAGAAGCGATGGGCAGCTCGGAAGGCACAAAACCAAAACTTGCGAGTAGAAAACCGATAACTAGAGCAATGGGAGAGGAGGCAAGAGGGGTTAGACAAAAAAGTAACGCCAATCCAAACAGGAGGTAGTTTCTATTCAAGGTTTTTATTCGCTGTTGTGAATGAAAGGGAGAGTATATCGCACTGGGTGTGGTCAGTTTGTCTTAATGATTTGAACACATGTTCAGTTATCCTAAACATGTGTTCAAGTGTATTTATCGCCAGTCGCCTCTAAGTTGATGCACTTTATCGAACATTGTTTTTGCCGTTGCTTCATTTGGTGGCACCGGTTGTCCTGCCTCAATTTCTAGCTTTGACCAAAATCGAGTCGGTAAGCCACAGCATGCGCGACCTTTTGCGCGGCTGAAATAGCTTCCCCATAAGCCTTTAAGTGCAACAGGTATGACGGGTACTGGGCTACGACGTAGAATGATATCAATACCGCGCATGAATTCATTCATTTCACCATCTGAAGTTAATCTTCCTTCAGGGAAAATACAGACGATATGACCTTCGCTTAGCGCAGCTTCCACATCGTTAAATGCACGTCTGATAGAGCTTCTGTTACTCGCTGAAATTGGAATTACCCCAGTTCGACGTAAAAAGCGCCTTAATGGAGGTAGGTTGGCGTAATCTTCCTCCATGACAAAACGAATCAACCTTGGGCATACGGCACTAAGTAGCAATGCATCCATGTAGCTTACATGATTACATACAATCAATGCCCCACCATGCTCGGGTAGGTTGTGTAGATTCTTATGCTTAACTCGATAGATGGTGTGCGTAAGCATCCACATGACAAAGCGAACTACAAAAATAGGAATTTGCAAAAAGATGTAAGCGGCGACTAAGAAATTTAAAACGGCTAACAATGCAAACAGCTGAGGAATTGTCATCTTGATTACACTGAGGCACACAATACCTAAGACAGCGCTGCCGACCATAAACAGAGAGTTAAAAATGTTGAGCCCTGCGATGACTTGAGCACGTTCGGTTTCCTTTGCTCGATGCTGCATTAATGCGTAAAGAGGCACGATAAACAAACCGCCCGAAGCGCCAATCATCAATAGGTAGAAAAATAATGGCCAAAAAGGCTCATATCTAAAGAAGTCTACAAAGTTATGGAAAGTAGGTAGATCATTGGGAATGGAAGTGGCCATTAGGTACCCAAATACCGTAATGCCAAAGGCACCAATTGGCACAATACCGACTTCGATACGATGGTTTGAGATCCAATTGCAAAGTAGCGACCCTAGCGCGATACCAATGGAAAATAGAGCGAGCAAGAAAGACACCGCACTCTCGGTGCCATTTAGGTAAATCTTAGTGAAATTCGGGAATTGTGTTAGATATGCGGCGCCTAAAAACCAAAACCAGCTTATTGCCATTATGCATTGAAAAACAACTCGATCGGATTTGGCGATAGAGAGCGTGTGTTTGGTTTGCTTGTATGGTTGCCAACGAAAAGAGAGATTGGGCGCGCTGGCTGCAGCAAAGGGGATTGAGCGGCTCGACAAGTAGCCTAACAATGCGAAGATCACGACACAAAATGCGGCGAGGTATTTTGCGTTGTCTGCAGAGGCTATAATCCCAGCGCCTAAGGTGCCAATAAGGATGGCGATAAAGGTACCAGCTTCAACAAGAGCGTTGCCGGGCACTAACTCTTTAGCATTTAACTTTTGAGGCAAAAGGGCATATTTAACTGGGCCAAAAAATGCTGACTGTGTGCCCATTAAAAACAGTAGCAATAAAAGCACACCATAACTTTCGGTTATGAATCCGATGGCACCTAACAGCATGATGGCTATTTCAAATAGTTTGACCTTACGAATAAACCATGACTTTTCATATTTGTCGGCTAATACGCCAGCGGAAGCAGAGAACAGAAAGAACGGTAGAATGAACAAGCCTGCCGCAAGGTTGATGAACAAATTGCTCGAAATAGGCAGTGCACTGGAGCCAGCGAATGCGACAAACAACAGCAAAACGTTTTTAAAAATATTGTCGTTGAAAGCGCCAAAAAATTGAGTAATGAAATAGGGCAGGAATTTTCTCTGCGTAAGTAAGGACGGCTGTCTGTCGGATGACATGGATAATCCTTTGTTACCAGTTCGTGAGGTAGTTAGAAAGAAGATTACTGATCAATTCTTTGCCATCAATCGGTTCACTAGAGAAAAACTTATCATCAACACTGAGTAAAGTAATGCCATGTACGCCAGACCAAAGGACTCGACTCGCTTGAATCACTTCGGATTCAGTACGATGTGGTGCGATTTGAGCCAATAGTGACTCTAGCATTCCCGTCATACCATCGATACGTTTGGCATGCCATTCCGGAAGTTCTGCTCCATTCATGTTGTGTTCGAACACTAACTGCCAACGGTATGGGTGTTTTTGAGCAAAATCGTGGTAGCAATAAGCGAGTTCAAAAAGCGCTTGATGGGAGTCTTTGCTGTCATTAGTCGCTTTGCGTGCTTCTTGAGATAACTCATCTAAAGTTTGAGCGACAACATGAAGCAACAACAAATTATAATTACCAAAAACATTTACCAATGTGCTTGGCACGTAACCAATCATGTTAGCGATTTTACGAAGACTGAGTTCGTGGTAAGAATTCTCATCTAAAAAGTTTTTGACCGTTGTTAACGTCAAATTCACTAACTCTTCTCGGGTGTGATCGTTTCTGCGCGCCATACTCTCAAACTACTTTATTGAACATCGTTCAATATGATAGTCAGCTACCTATTAACCGTCAACAAGGCAATGTGTCCAAGTGCCCTCAAGGTGTAGGATTCTGAGCTGTGTCACTGATTCTAATTCAAGTAAAACAATCTGGAGTATTAGTGAACTTATTCCATACTTTTTTTACATTGATCAAGCGCCTTCAGCTGAATTGCAAGCAGTGTGAGCAGTCTGCATTTTTGGCAATATTCTGATACATGTCAGCTTCTATAAGCTATTTTCATCAATCGGTATACAGAGTATGATGACTTAAAAATCATCTTTGGCGTGCTACTGTTTGAAACAACGATTGTTTCGTCTTGAAAATGGGGCACTATCTTAGATAGCTAACTTTAAGGATAACGATGAAACGTTTATTTTCTATTGTTGCTTTATTGATGTTTACTGTTGCTGTAACGCCTATCGCGGAAGCGAAGAAGTTTGGTGGCAGTAAGTCTTTCGGTAAGAGCTACAAAACTGCACCAGCACCGAAACAACAGCAACAAAACACCAATACGGTCGGCAAAGATCAGACGACAAAGTCTTCAAGTAAGAAAGGCCTTATGGGTGGTCTGCTAGGCGGACTTCTTGCTGGTGGTCTACTTGCTGCATTCTTTGGCGGTGCTTTTGAAGGTATCCAGTTTATGGATATCCTAATTATTGGTTTGATTGCCTTTGTCATCTTTAAACTAATGCGCGGTATGCTAGGTGCGAAGCAGGGCAGTATGAACCAGCATCGTCAACAGCCTGCATTTGGTGGCAACGCATCTAAGTTTGAGCAACCAAACATGCAAAACTTTGAGCAACAACCAAACACAAATAATGGTGGCTTTGGTGGTTTTGGCGCTCAAACAGACGTACCACATAACTACCCACCGGGTTTTGACCAAGCAGCGTTCATTAATGGTTCTCGTGAACACTATCGAATCCTGCAAGGTGCGTGGAATCACAACCAGCTAGAAACTATTGAAGAATATGTTTCTCCAAGCTTGTTTGAAGACCTAAAAGCAGAGCGCGCGAAGCTCGACGGTGAGCAGCATACTGACGTAATGTACGTTGATGCGGAGATCGTCCGTGCTGATTACGATGCAAATAAAGCACAGCTTAGTCTGCAGTTTAGCGGTCGTTACCGTGACACAGTAGAAGGTGTTGAAGAAGAAATCGAAGATATCTGGCACCTAGAGCGTGACTTGACTGCGCCTAATGCGCCATGGTTAATCGTTGGTATTCAAGGCTAGTCACCTTTAAACCAATTTAGTCACTAGTAAAAATCCCGCATCCCCTGCGGGATTTTTTGTATCTATCATTTATATTTCTTGTACGTGTTTTTATACAAACATCACTAATTGAGTCCGTTTGGTAATTTTGCGAGCCCACTTTTTCTAGTAAGTCCTCAAGTGTTTTCCTATTTATATTGAACATTCATATTAAGGTCATACGAACTAACAAAATCAAAATAGCTAGTACATTGTTTGTAGGGTAAAGATCTGCTCCTCAGCCTTTTGTTTGTGGAGTTTCACATGGGGTTGGTTGCTTTAGTGAGATTGAGTATAGGTTATACCAATCGTAGTAAATAACTGGTCATTCTAGCTTGTTAAAATACTCGATAACTGCGTTGCAATTTTTGATTGTAGAATAACTACTTATCAAAAAATTGCGCCTTGTTCTCAAGCATTTTCCCTACGCTATTTCTGATCACTTATTTACCGTGATAGGTATTCAATCGAGAAGAGTTTCGGTTAGGAGTGAAAGGTTCGTTGTAGTAGGACTATGCTATCAAGATCCTGAAACGAAAAAAGCCAGCTCAATGAGCTGGCTTCTTCAATATGGTGGAGGGGGACGGATTCGAACCATCGAAGGCAGTGCCGGCAGATTTACAGTCTGCTCCCTTTGGCCACTC
>NZ_JAWOTI010000010.1:0-179465 GCF_033338775.1 Vibrio sp. Vb1018 | reverse complement strand
ACTCAGAAGTGAAACGAAATAGCGCCGATGGTAGTGTGGGGCTTCCCCATGTGAGAGTAGGACATCGCCAGGCTTTAGTTTTATTTTCACTTTTTCGAAAAGTGAAGACAAAAGCGGACGCTTGCTTATTAAAGCGAGTGATACCACTGCGGAGTGGTAGTTCAGTTGGTTAGAATACCGGCCTGTCACGCCGGGGGTCGCGGGTTCGAGTCCCGTCCACTCCGCCACTTATTTGAGCGTCGTCTCAATAAACACGAATTACAGGGGTGTAGCTCCAATTGGCAGAGCAGCGGATTCCAAATCCGCGTGTTGGGAGTTCGAATCTCTCCACCCCTGCCATACTCTGAAGCCTCAGCAGTAATGCTGGGGCTTTTTTGCATCTGAAGAAAAGAGAAGCTGACTAGTTGGAAGAGTTGTCGACTCCTCTGATACCAAAGTATCGGGGGATTGAAAGCTCATATCTCCGGGATATTGGTCCACTTCACCTATCCCCCATGTTCATAAGCTCTGGCTTAGGTCAGGGGCTCTTTTATTTCTAACGAATATGTCTTTTATTCCTAACGTATAGTTCCGATGTCAGGTGTATGTTTATCCAACGAATATGGCATACCTTTGCTTCAGGTAGATTTATTTTCTAGTAATGTAATTACTAAATGTTGATGTATCGCTTTGTTCTTTCTGGTTTACCTTCGAATTTCATAACACTTTTTCTTCGTTATCGAGCACATCTGATTCACAATTTATTGAAAGGTTAGTGGTTACATTGACTTGGATGATTACTGACTTGGTTCCTGTTATCATCATGCATTAATGCTAATAATTAGGAAGTAAGTTTATGCCACATTTTCGATTCCGTGCTGTAGAGCCACAAGCTGTTCAGGCATTATCAAAACCCCTTACGGATGAACTTCAGCCTCTAATGGACTGTCCGCGTGAGGATTTTACTTTTGAGTATATCTACACTACGTTTTTCAATGAGGGTGAGGTGAGTGCTGCATATCCTTTTGTCGAAGTGCTTTGGTTCGACCGTGGCCAGGAAGTGCAAGATGAAGTTGCCAAGCTTATTACGCAACAAGTGCGCGGTATCGCTGGTGCCGATATTGATGTTGCAGTTATCTTTTCCGCCTTATCTCCTAAAGCTTATTACGATAATGGCGAACACTACTAAAGGTTAAAGGCTATGAGGCTGAGTTTCATTGTAACTTTGGGTTTATGTTTCTCAGCTTCAGTATGTTCTACTCCTTGGGAGTCTGCGGTTAATCCTACCCGAAACTCTTCCTCCTCTATTGGTAGTTATGCTAACGGTTGTTTAGATGGTGCATTACCCTTGCCTCTCGATGGCGTTGGTTATCAAGTCTTACGTAGTAAAACGAAGCGCTACTATGGGCACCCTAAAACGATAGAGTTTATTGAAAATCTGGCGCTTAAAGCTCATCAAAATCTCAACACCACTCTGCTAATTGGTGATTTATCTTTACCTAGAGGTGGAAGGTTCTCCTCTGGTCATTCTAGTCATCAAACCGGGTTAGATATCGATATCTGGTTAAGACTTGCTGACCAACCGCTTTCTTATAACGAATTACAACTTCCTAAGCCCATGAGTGTGGTGGATTTAAAAGGTTATTCCATACTTAATCATCGCTGGGAAGAACGGCACTTTAAGCTAATTCGGTACGCTTCAAAAAGTAAGGATGTTGCACGAATTTTTGTACATCCTGTTATTAAGGAGCAACTTTGCTTGCAAGAAAACGGCAAAGATCGTTCTTGGTTACGTAAAGTACGTCCATGGTGGGGGCATCATTACCACTTTCACGTCAGGTTGTCTTGTCCTGATTCGAGCGACTATTGTGTTGATCAAGCACCACCTCCAGTAGGCGATGGCTGCGGTGTTGAGCTCGCAAGTTGGGCCCCGAAAGCGAAACTTATTGATACCCCTCCACGGGTAAAAACAACCTCTAAGCCCAAACGAAAAAAAGTCGTTCCACCTCAATGCTTGCCGCTTATCAATCCTAATTAGTGTTACTCTCCAGGTTTATCTGTACTTGGTGATCTCTTTTATGAAACTGGAGAAACATCATACTTTTGTCTACATTGAATAATACCAATACAAAAACTAACCCAATTAGTTTTGGGGACATATTATAGAAATCTAAATTAAACAAAGAGTTGTAGTATGGGTAAGTTGTAACTTCTTTGTTTAGAAAAAGATCTTTCGTCACGATACTCTGGTTTCTTAGCAATATGTCTGTCAGTTGGCTAAAAAGCGATAACAACGCAGACAAGTGTGTAAGGCAGGGATATGCCCTTTTCCTGTTAGAAGAGTAAATCAAGGACAAAACCATGACTATGATTTGTGCAAAAGAATTTGCAGAGTGGTTAAGACACAGATTTAGCAGTGATACTAAAGGAGTCTCTTTGACTCGAGAGGATGTGAATCACCTGACTGGGCGTCAACGCCTTGATCCGGGTTTTGTTAATGATGTGCATTATGAGCTGATGCAATATGGGATGGCTTTCGTTACTGATACGAGCCGAGAAAACTTTTATTTAATACCTGTTTCTCAAGCGGAGAATTGGCGTGAGAGACTAGAGTATCATTTTGAAAAAGAGCTATTCTGCAATATTATCCCTATTGAAAAATCAGGTTGAGAAAAGGTTCAACTTTGATGTCAAAGTTGAACCTAATTGCTCTTATGCTAACCCTTGAATAATCACGAATTTTTCAAGCAACTGCTCTTCAGTTTCGACATGGTTCGGATCAGTGATTATGCATTTTGTAATTGGACACACTGACTGACAGGTCGGCTTTTCGTAATGCCCCTTACACTCTGTACATAGCGCTGGATCAATTTCGAAAATGCTCTCTCCCATACTGATTGCCCCATTAGGGCATTCGGGATCACACATGTCGCAGTTAATGCATTTATCAGTAATGAGCAAGGCCATGGTTACTTACCAGTCGGGTTACGGGTGTCCTGCCCTGAGTTTAGATTACGCATTAATAGGCCATATTCTAAATCTAGCTCTGCTGGTACTGGAATGAATACAAAGTGACCGTTTCCTTTCGCGTCTTCAATAGACTCTGATTTGCGGTTTTCCATTGCCTCTAGCGTGAAAACAATATTGCCTTTTGGCGTCATTAGTTCAAGGCTATCACCGACAAGAAACTTATTTTTTACTTCTACTTCAGCCATGTCACCACGACGTTGGCCAGTGAATTCACCAACAAACTGTTGAGCATCAGAGACTGAGTAACCGTAATCGTAGTTTTGGTAAGTGTCGTGTGTATGACGGCGTAGGAAGCCTTCAGTGTAGCCACGGTGAGCTAGGCTTTCTAGTGTACCCATTAGGCTTTCATCGAATGGTCGACCTGCTACAGCATCATCAATTGCTTTACGATAAACTTGAGCGGTACGTGCGCAGTAGTAGAACGATTTAGTACGACCTTCAATTTTCAATGAGTGAACACCCATCTTAGTTAAGCGTTCAACGTGCTGAACCGCTCGTAGGTCTTTAGAGTTCATGATGTAAGTACCATGCTCATCTTCGTAGGCCGCCATTTTTTCTTCTGGACGGTGCGCTTCAGAAAGCAGAACGACTTCATCTGTTGGTTTGCCGCGACCAATTGTGGTTTCAGGGCGCTCGTCTTGTACTTCGACAGGCTGTGCTTCAGTCGGGTCGAATTTCTCTACGATATCACCAGCGTCGTTTTCTTTACCCTCTTCAACTTTGTATTCCCAGCGGCATGCGTTAGTGCAAGTGCCTTGGTTAGGGTCACGTTTGTTGATATAGCCAGAAAGTAGGCAACGACCTGAGTAAGCCATGCATAATGCACCGTGAACGAATACTTCAAGCTCAGTTTCAGGGCAATGCTCACGAATTTCTTCGATTTCTTCTAGTGACAGCTCGCGAGAAACGATCACACGTTCCACGCCATTCGCTGCCCAGAACTTAACGGTCGCCCAGTTTACAGCGTTTGCTTGTACAGAAAGGTGAATTGGCATTTCTGGGAAAGCTTCACGAACCATCATAATTAGGCCTGGATCTGACATGATCAATGCGTCAGGACCCATCTCTACGATTGGCTTAAGATCACGGATGAACGTTTTTAGCTTCGAGTTGTGTGGTTGAATGTTACATACCACATAAAGCTTTTTGCCTAGGGCGTGGGCTTCATCGATACCGATTTTTAGGTTCTCGTGGTTAAACTCGTTGTTACGTACGCGAAGGCTGTAGCGAGGTTGGCCAGCGTAAACTGCATCTGCCCCGTAGGCGAATGCGTAACGCATGTTTTTCAGGCTGCCCGCTGGAGATAGTAGCTCAGGCACGAATGCTTTCTCAGTTGTCATTGCTCAATTCTCTTTTATCTGATCACAAGTCAGGCCAATTCCACCTAATGGAAATGGGGCGCAAATTTTACGTCAAAATGTGAACTGTGACTAGGGTAATTGTGCTTCAGATAGAAAAACGCCCTCAAAAAAAGTGAGGGCGTTATGGTTAACCTTTATACAAAATTAAGCGTTAGGATTCGGTAAGCCGCCTAGCGCATCGTATAGGTTGGGAAGGAAAGCACTGAACTCTCCACACATTAGAGAGAAGTCTGCATCAAATCGAGCTGCTTGATCTTCACGTGGAATATCATCGTTTTGATCTTTCAATTCATCAGAGAATTTTAGACGTTTGATGCCTGCATCTTCCGTCATAATGAACTCAATACGATCTTGCCAATTAAGCGCAAGTTTCGTCACGACTTTATCCGCAGCGATGTGGTTGCGGATTTCATCAGTGGTTAGCTCTTGCTTCTTACAGCGAATCACACCACCTTCTTCAAGTACGGATTTTAGCTCAGCTTCGTCCATCATGCTGATACCTTGAGGTGTGTCACCGCTTTTCACCCACTCGGTTAGCGTAGTTTCAATCGCCACTTCTGGAATAGCAGGAACAACAGGTAGACTACCCATGGTTTTACGAAGCAATGCTAATACATCTTCTGCTTTTTTATAGCTGCTTGCATCAACAAGGATAAAACCTTCTTTTGGCATGATGAGCACGTGAGTGTGGCTGCTGCGGCTGAATGCGCGCGGCAGTAAATCCATTACGATGTCATCTTTCAGGTTGTCTTTCTCTTTCTTCTTCAGAGGACGACCTTCTTGCGCTTCCATTGCTTCTACTTTTGCATTCAATGATTCTTTGATCACAGAGGCAGGTAGCATTTTCTCTTCTTTCTTGGCGCAAATCAGAATGCGGTTTTCTGACACGTGAGTCATCATATCGCCATGTCTACCCATTGCACTGACCCAGCCAAATTTCTGTTTGTCTTGACTGCCACACGGGGTGAATCGGAATTCAGACAGCTGAGTTTCTAGTTGTTCGGCGTTAAAAGTAACCTCGCGGTTAACGCGGTATACCAGACAGTTTTTAAACCACATAAATCTTCTCTAGGCTTGATGACAAGGGACTAATCATAGGGAATTTTTGTGCTGATGTCTTAATAGAAATGAAAAATATCCGAATGAACCTCAAAAGAAAGTTATATGAAAATTTGTTTTCAAAGGTCACAAAAGTGTCATAATTGGTAGTGATAATGCTTATGCAAAGAGAGGCGCTTTGTCTCTTAAATTCATTAGCTCAACGAACATAAGGTTACTCAATTATGTCTAGAAGGATTCTGGTTGTTGAAGACGAAGCTCCTATTCGCGAAATGCTGTGCTTCGTACTTGAGCAGAAAGGTTACCAAGCGGTAGAAGCGGAAGATTACGATACTGCAGTAACCAAACTGGCTGAACCCTTCCCTGATTTAGTTTTACTGGATTGGATGTTACCAGGCGGTAGTGGCATTAACTTCATCAAACATATGAAGCGAGAGGAATTAACGCGCAACATTCCAGTTGTGATGCTTACCGCTCGTGGTGAAGAAGAAGATAAAGTGCGCGGTTTAGAAGTCGGTGCGGATGACTACATTACTAAGCCATTCTCTCCTAAAGAGTTGGTTGCACGCCTAAAAGCGGTGATTCGTCGCGTTACCCCTACTGCACTAGAAGATGTAATTGATGTACAGGGATTGAAGCTTGACCCTGTATCGCACCGTGTTACGGCTAATGATGCGCCATTAGACATGGGCCCTACAGAATTTAAGATGCTTCATTTTTTCATGACGCATCAAGAACGCGTATACAGCCGTGAGCAGCTATTAAACAATGTTTGGGGCACCAACGTGTATGTCGAAGACCGTACGGTCGATGTTCACATTCGCCGCCTGCGTAAAGCATTGGAAGCTGCAGGGCATGATAAGCTGATCCAAACTGTTCGTGGTGCTGGATACCGCTTCTCGACGAAGGCATAAATTAACACGCAGCTTATCGGTACCATTTCTGGAGTTATGAGTGGTTGAAAGATTAACGTGGAAAAAGCTGGCCTGGGAGCTGGCTTTTTTTTACACCCCATGGGTGATAGTAGGTTGGATATTCGGTTATATGCCGTGGTTGCTTTTGGCTGCTACGGCATTGCAGCTTGTGTGGCATTTGCATAACCAAGTACGTTTATCTTCTTGGTTATGGGATGAAAAACGCCTCACGCCACCATCTGGTAGCGGTAACTGGGAATCTTTGTTCAATGGGTTGTATCGCTTACAACAGCGCCAACGCCGCAAACGAAAAGAGCTTACTAATCTTATTCGTCGATTCAGAAATGGTGCAGAATCGCTACCCGATGCGGTAGTGGTATTCCGTGCTGAAGGCAATATTGTTTGGTGCAACAAGCTGGCTCAGCACTTACTGGGCTTCCATTGGCCAGAAGATTCAGGTCAACCTATCTCGAATCTCATTCGTACACCTGATTTTATCAAGTACCTCAACAAGAAAGACTTTTCTGAGCCATTAGAAATGCGTTCACCACTCAACGTCGAACGCATGCTGGAATTACGTATCGTACCGTATACCGAGGGTGAGCACTTGATGGTAGTGCGTGATGTGAGCCAGTTAAAACAACTTGAGGGAATGCGTCGCAACTTCTTCGCCAACGTATCTCATGAACTACGTACACCAATGACGGTGCTACAAGGTTATCTTGAGATGACAGAAGACCCTGATATGGTCGTAGGTCCAATGTGGAGCAAAGCTCATGGTGTCATGACGGAGCAGCTTAACCGCATGAACAGTTTGGTGAACCAACTACTGACACTATCTAAAATTGAAGCGGCACCTATGCATGAGCTTGAGGAAGTCGTGAATGTGCCCGCGATGCTTGAAGTGTTAGAAAAAGAGGCGGTTAGCCTTAGTGGGGACAACCAACATAAATTGAAATTTGATGTTGATGCTAGCCTACGCGTGCTGGGCGATGATGACCAGTTACGTAGTGCTATCTCTAACCTCGTTTATAATGCCGTCAAATACACACCGCCTGGTGCGAACATTAATGTTCGTTGGTTCCAGACCTCTCAAGGCGCATGCTTAGAGGTGGAAGATAGTGGTGATGGTATTGAACCTCAGCACCTCCATCGACTTACTGAGCGTTTTTATCGAGTGGATAAAGCAAGATCACGTGATACTGGTGGAAGTGGTTTAGGGCTTGCCATTGTAAAACACGCGCTGAGTCACCATGACTCTCATTTAGAAATTCACAGTGAAGTAGGTGTGGGCAGTAAGTTTTCTTTTGTATTGCCTGAACGTTTGGTGGTGAAATAATGGCTTTACGATTGGCAAAAACATTCAGTTTATTCGCGCTTGTTTGTTCTTTTATTGCTGCCGCTCAAGATAAACCATTGCCGACTTATCATAAAACGACGGGGATTGTCGGGAACTTGCTCTCTGTTGGCTCCGATACACTTGCGGGTATGACAACGCTTTGGGTTGAAGAGTTTAAATCCATTTACCCGAATATTAATGCGCAAGTCCAAGCGTCTGGCTCTTCTACTGCCCCTCCAGCATTGACCGAACAAACAGCTCAGTTTGGTCCCATGAGTCGCCCTATGCGTTTAAGAGAGATAGAAGCGTTTGAACGTGAACATGGCTACAAGCCAACGGCGCTTAGGGTAGCCATCGATGCAATCGGTATTTTTGTTCATCAAGATAATCCAATTCAAGGTCTTAACTTTAGTCAATTAGATGCTTTGTTTTCCGCCACGCTACGCTGTGGCGAAAGTCAATTTGTAACAAACTGGCAGCAACTCGGTCTTGAATCACAGTGGGCAAAGCGAAACGTACAGTTGTTTGGTCGTAACTCCGTTTCTGGAACTTATGGTTACTTCAAAAGTAATGCCTTGTGTGGCGGCGATTTCAAGACTCGAGTTAACGAGCAGCCAGGCTCCGCGTCAGTTGTGCAAGCTGTAGCGTCAACCATCAGTGGAATTGGTTATTCCGGTGTCGGTTATCGAGTGGCAGGCGTGCGCTTAGTCCCTGTGGCTAAAATGGGAAATGACTACGTGACTCCAACGCGAGAACATATTGTTAGTGGTAAGTACCCACTATCACGTTACTTATATGTTTACGTGAATAAGCACCCTGATTACCCATTAACACCAATTGAAGCTGAATTTATTCGCTTTATCTTTTCTGCTCAGGGACAAGCGTTGGTTGAGAAAGATGGTTATGTGCCCATTACGGCAGATTTTGCAGAAGAAGAGTTAAAAAAAGTCGGCCTGTAAGCCGACTTTTTATTTAGGTATGGACAGTACGAGATCAGAAAGTGAGTGTCCACTTCGCGCTGTCCCAACGTTCTTGTTCTTCCTGTAAATCCGCGTGAAGTAATTTATTGTTTTCTAGCCATGCTTCATCTGTGCAGGTGAGAATCCATTCGTCATTTTTGATAGATAAGGTGATATCAGGCAATGGATCTTCATTACGCTGCCCATTTAATACGATAGAAAGTCGTAATACTTTGATGAGGCTTATAACGTCACTCTGTTTATAGAGGTTGAAATCTGGTAGTTCTTGCAATTTGAGCGCTTTACGCTGGAAGCGAGCTAATGTTGCAAGCACTAATTGCTGCTCACGGTTGAAGCCTTGTAGGGTGGAGTGCAACAGAATATAAAAAGAGTGGCGATGGAAACTACGCAAGTTGATACTTAATCCGACTTCATGAAGCAACGCTGCCCACTCTAGTAAGTCAAATAACTCACTCTTTTTCTTAATGCCTAGTTCAGAGCGTACCTGACATAACATCTCACGTGCATGCCCCTTAACACGAGCGGCATGCTCTAAGTCGACTCGGTGCTTGTTGGCTAAATTTTCTGTGGTGCGCATGCGAATATCGGAGCGTGCAAAACGTTCTTCCATTTCGTACAACAGGCCTTCGCGTAGAGCACCATCGGAGAAAAACATTTGCTCAATGCGAAGCGCTTTGAAAATCGCGGACAAAATCGCTACGCCTGCTGCGAATACGGGTTTACGTTCTTCTGTTAGACCCGCCAGTTCAATATCTTCAATGGAATCAAATTTACACAGAGTTTCGATAAGTGTATCCAGTCGACTCGCTGTGATCAGGCCATCTTCAAAACCTAATCCTACTAGCACTTCTTGAATCGCCTTGATGGTTCCTGATGAGCCGAGAGCAATATCCCAGCCCTTTTTACGATATGTTGAAGCGATGGACTCGAGTTTTTGTTCGGCAGCTAACATCGCCTTGCTGAAGTTTTTTCCTGACAGTTTGCCGTTTTTAAAGTATTGCTCTGTAAAACTGACGCATCCCATCTGTTTACTGTTGAGAAGCTCAGGCTCAAATTCTTGTCCAATAATCATCTCGGTACTGCCGCCTCCGATATCGATGACTAGTTTGGAGTTGGATTCTACTTGAGTGTGCGCGACGCCTAAGTAAATCAGGCGGGCTTCTTCTTCTCCAGGGATAATTTCTATTGGGAAAGGCATCACTTCTTTTGCACGCTCGATGAAAAGGTGGGCATTTTTAGCGCGTCTTAGTGTGTGTGTGGCGGCGATACGTACATTTGACTCATCAAGCCCTTGCAACCTTTCAGCGAACATGGCTAAGCATTCTAGCGCACGCTCCATTGCGGCGTGACTTAAGTTCAATTCACTGTCGAGTCCTGATGCTAAGCGAACACGTTGTTTATGACGACTAACCAGTTGTAGGTCACTGCCAACAACTTTGGCCACCACCATATGGAAACTGTTTGAGCCGAGGTCTATCGCGGCAATGTAGCGAGTATCTTGTTCAAGTATTTGAGGCATCTGAATTTTGTTTTCTAGTTTGCTTTTCTATATTTTTAAGATAGTCATAGATAGCGATTTGAGAGCGAACTTTTTTGCGATTACCTCGTGGTACGTAAGCGTTACTCATTTCTTTATCTATTAAACGAGCCTTTACTGTATCGGTAAAATGGATATTCGTTATATCAATAATTCTCTGTTTCAAACGTGGATCACGGACTGGTACTGCTACCTCGATACGGTGATCAATATTTCTTGTCATCCAGTCTGCGGAGGAGATATAAACTTGCGGATCGCCATCATTGTGGGTGATCACCACGCGAGGGTGCTCAAGAAAGCGGTCAACAATACTGATGATGCGAATATTGTCGCTGATCCCCTCAATGCCCGGTACTAATGAGCACATACCTCGAATGATCATGTTTATTTTTACACCGGAAGTACTTGCTCCATAAAGCTTATTGACGATGCCTTTATCGACTAGGTTATTGACCTTGATCGTAAGAGCGGCTTTTTTCCCTAGCTTGGCATTCGCAATTTCATTATCAATTAAGCGGTAGATTTGGGTTCGAGAATTACGAGGAGATACCATAAGGTGATTGAACTTCACTGGTCGGTATGGATTCTCAATGTAACCGAAGACATTACGGACTTCATTAGTGATTTCTTGATCTGCCGTAAGCAGGGAGAAGTCGGTATAAATTCGTGCCGTCTTCTCATGGAAGTTGCCTGTGCCGATGTGTGCGTAGCGAATAATTTCTTCACCTTCGCGGCGGCTAATCATCAGTAGCTTTGAGTGAATCTTAAGACCAGGCGCACCAAAGATGACGTGCACACCCGCTTCAGTTAATACTTTTGACCATTCGATATTGGCTTCCTCATCAAAGCGAGCTTGCAGTTCGACGACCACAGTGACATTTTTGCCGTTGTGCACCGCATCAATTAAAGAGTTCATCAAGCGAGAATCTTTCGCGACGCGATAAATGTTAATCTTGATACTAAGTACTTTGGGATCGAAGGAGGCTTGGCGCACTAACTCACTAATGTGGTCAAAAGTGTGGTAGGGATAATAGAGCAGAATATCTTTCGCTTTAATCGCGTCAAAGCTGTTGGCATAACCTTCGAAATCGGCACATTTCATTGGCGGGAGAGGTTTATTTTCAAGATATTCTCGTCCAACATTTGGAAAGCCGATGAAGTCTTTAAAGTTGTGATAGCGTCCGCCGGGGATAAGGTTATCGTAGTTAGAGATATTAAGTTTGTTACACAGAAACTCTAACATTTGAGGCGGCATATCGCGTTCGTAGACGAAGCGAACGGGCTTTGCTGTCAGTCGCTGATTGACACCCTCTGACATTTGTTCAAGCAAGCTGTACTCGATTTCATTGCGTAAATCGTATTCAGCGTCACGCGTCATTTTCATCGCATAGCCGCTAAGCTCATCATAATCAAAAAAGCCTTTGAACAGCTCGTCCAAACAGTGGCGGATAATATTATCAAGTAAGATGATGGTTTTTCGACGCTTTCCTTTCTGTTCTGGTACCATCACAAAGCGGGGAAGGTGATCGGTCGGAATTTCGATCAGAGCGTATTGGTAATGTTCTTCTTTACGCAGTTCTACGGCGATGTAAGCGTACTCGTCTTTGAGAAATTGCAGAACATCAATCTCGTCTTTCATTAGGAGGGGAGTGATATGCGGCATTACCTCTCTACGGAAGTATTTCGCGATCCACTTTTGTTGCGATTCATCCAGTTGCTGTTCGTTGACCAAGAAAATGCGACGTCGCGCCATTTCTCGAATCAATTCGCTGTAAAGCTCATCAAATTGTTCGTTAAGCTTTAGTGCTTTCGACTGCATTTTGGTTAACAGTCGTTTAGGGCTATCACTGCCACCGCGCTCTTGGCTGATTAGGATTCTGCGCTTCACGTCCGCAAAGCGTACTTTGTAAAATTCATCTAAATTGTTGGAAAAGATCCCAAGAAAGCGAATACGTTCGATCAAAGGGACGGTTTTATCGGCAGCTTCTTGTAATACTCGTTCGTTGAAAGACAACCAACTCAGTTCTTTTTCTATATATAGTTTTTCTGCGCTCATAACCTTACCTAGCCAAAAGTGAAGTAATACGTACTCATCTTGGAAAAATGGATGAGTGAGAACATTATGAGATTTTCATTACAGATTTATTTCATACCACGCATTGCATAAGAGTTGTATTCTTTTCAGGTGTTTAATGTGATCTGTAATATAATTGTCATCTTAACGACATATTCTAGTACTAAGTCAAAAAAGGTAGAGATTTAAATGGCACAAGCCGAGTTTTCATTGCAGGAAAAAGATAAGAAACGACTGATAAAAGATCGTTTAGTTCGACTTGCAGTGACATCCGGTGGTGTCGGCGTACTTGCGGCGCTTATTTTGATCTTTGTCTACCTCGCCATGGTGATCATTCCGCTTTTTTCTGATGCGGAGATCAAAACCAACCAAGCCATTCGAGCCACTCATATTGAAACACCACTTGCGATTTCAGTGGATGATTACGCTCAGCTCGCGTTCGTTCTAACCCAAAGTGGTGAGATTCAATATTTGTCGATGGACGATCCTACGAAACCTGCGGTGTATACACAGCAAATCGCCCAGAAACCCGTCGCTTTCTCTCAATCTGCTCCTGGGCTAGGTTGGTATGGATTTGTTGATGGGCAGGGTAAAGCGAACCTTTTCAAGCCAGAATTTAATGCCACATTGAGAGAAAATACACGTCCTCCGGAAGTGATTGAGCTAGACACCAGCATGGATCTGACACTAAGTACGCCTCAAGATCCTGTGACTCAGTTTGTATTTGCAGCTTCGACGCCCTTACCAACGGTTGTTTGGCAGACGCAAAGCGGTGAAGTGAAAGCTCGCTGGCAAGTGGCTTCGTCTTTGGGTACGTCTCCTACAACGATCGATTTTACGTTCTCTTCAGGCTTTAATACGCCTCAGCAAATGTTGTTGACACCTGACGGTGAAACGCTTTATTTGCGCGATGGCTCTGAGTTGATCGTGTTAAAGAAAACCGCACGTAAATTTGCTGTGCGAGAGGTGGTCGATCTCACTCAAGGTGATAAGAAGCATTCCGTTCGTACGATAGACTTATTGGCTGGTGCTTACTCGCTTTTGGTGACGCACAACGATGGTCGGGTGTCGCAATGGTTTGATACGCTGCAAGAAGAAAAACGCACGTTAACGCATATTCGTGATTTTAAATTGGCATCAGAGCTTAAGTATTTGTTGCCGGATTCTCATCGAAAAGGATTTTATAGCTTTTACACCAACGGCACGTTGCAAAGCCATTATACAACCAGTGAAAAACTGGTGTTGTTTAAGCGTGCGTATAATCAAGCGCCCGCAATCGCAGCAATGTCTAACAATGAACGCTACTTAATCACTTGGCAAAATAATGCGTTAAATGTTGCGGAAGTGGACAATGCCTATCCGGAAATTTCATTGTCTTCATTATGGCAAGAAGTGTGGTACGAAGGGTATCCTGAGCCTGAATTTGTGTGGCAATCGACTTCGGCGAGCGATAACTTTGAGGCTAAGTTCAGCCTAGTACCTATTGCGTTTGGAACGATAAAAGCGGCGATGTTTGCGATGCTGTTTTCAGTACCGCTCGCAGTGCTAGGTGCTATTTATACGGCTTACTTTATGTCGCCACGCATGCGTCGTGTCGTAAAACCGTCGATTGAGCTAATGGAAGCACTGCCGACGGTGATCATTGGTTTCCTCGCGGGATTGTGGTTCGCGCCTATTGTCGAAGATCACCTGATTACGATCGTCGTTATGCTGTTTGTTTTGCCCTTGAGCACCATGATTATGGGCGGGCTATGGGCATTAATACCGCAACCTTTGCGGAATCGTCTGCCTAATGGTTGGCATGCTTTAGTGCTCATGCCTGTCATATTGGTACTGATTGGGTTTGGAGTGTGGATTTCGCCTACGATTGAGCAGACGTTCTTTGGTGGCGATATGCGCTTATTCTTAACCGAGCATGGTATTGGTTACGATCAACGCAATGCATTGGTGGTGGGGCTAGCGATGGGGTTTGCTGTTATCCCGACGATTTTTACCATTGCCGAAGATGCTATTTTCTCTGTACCGAAGCATTTATCGGATGGCTCTTTGGCATTAGGGGCCACGCCTTGGCAAACTTTAATCTATGTTGTCTTGCTTACTGCAAGCCCAGGTATTTTTTCTGCCATTATGATGGGCCTGGGACGCGCTGTTGGCGAAACCATGATTGTGTTAATGGCAACGGGCAATACGCCATTAATGGATTGGAATATTTTGGAAGGATTGCGCAGCCTGTCGGCGACCATCGCCGTTGAGTTGCCAGAGTCGGAAGTTGGAAGTTCGCATTATCGCCTGCTGTTCCTAGCTGCATTGATTTTGTTTGTGTTTACGTTTGCAGTAAACGCGCTTGCGGAGTGGGTTCGTCAGAGACTGAGAGATAAGTACCGTGCGTTGTAATAATGGTTTGAATAAAGAGCGAGTAATAACGTGTTAAATTGGATTCGTTCTGGCGCACCGTGGATATGGCTAACAGGCGGTGCAGTCAGCATCAGTTTGTTGTCGGTATTAGGGTTGTTACTCCTTATCGGCTGGAAAGGCCTGACTTACTTTTGGCCAGCGCCCTTGTATCAGTGGAATGTTGCAGCGCTGACTCCTGTACAAGGCGAAGTGCTACATGAAAATACTATTCTGATTGGTCAAGTGTATGAGCGCAGCTTTGTACCGAAGAGTTATTTGCCTGAAAGCGCAGCACAACAGTTAGAAGACGATGAAGATTTTGCCACGCGACTCAACATCAAAATCGCTAACCGAGAGTTGTATCCCGCCGATTTTATCTCCGTATTGCAAATGCAGTTGGATGAGCCCACGACGCCAAAAGAGTGGGCGGTGATAGAGCGCAGTAGCGGTGGTTATTTCTTTGGTAAGCTGGTGGCGTTTCAAGATGGCGATAATATATACACCAGTGATATTCAATCGGTACTAAATAAAAAGCTTGATGATGCAGAAACTCTGCGCCATGAGATTGATTCTTTGGTGGTCGATCAGCTTAAAGAGCTTGGTTGGAAGCTAGAGCAGTTGCGATTAGAAAAGCGCAAGCATGAATTGAATGACACGCTGACAGAAAGCTTCTTAAAGGAAAATCAGACGAAAAAAGAGCAGATAGAAAAAGCGCTTGCGACGTTAGATTTGCAACTTGATGGTTTACGACTTCAGCTCTCTGACTACGCCTTGATTGCCGAGGATATGACGGGGTCACAAGTATCGATTCCGCTCGAAGATATTTTGGACTACTGGTATCCAAACCAAATGTCACTGCCTGATAAAGTCATGCATTGGGGAAAACAGGTTTGGAAGTTTTTATCTGAAGATCCAAGAGAGTCAAACTCCGAAGGAGGCGTGTTCCCTGCGATATTTGGTACGGTTTTCTTAGTACTCATTATGTCGATCATTGTGATGCCACTTGGGGTGATCGCCGCTATCTATCTACATGAATACGCTAAGAATAACGCTCTAACCAGAGTGATTCGTATTGCAGTTATAAACCTAGCGGGTGTTCCATCGATTGTTTATGGCGTGTTTGGTTTAGGCTTCTTCGTTTATACGATAGGTGCCTCTATCGACAACGTATTCTATGCGGAGAAGCTACCGGCACCAACCTTTGGTACGCCGGGTTTGTTATGGTCTGCACTAACTCTTGCCGTGCTGACGCTTCCAGTTGTGATTGTGACTACTGAAGAAGGTTTAACTCGTATTCCGAGCTCAGTACGACATGGTTCTCTGGCGCTTGGTGCAACTCAGTTCGAAACACTATGGCGTGTGGTTTTACCTATGGCGACGCCAGCTATTATCACAGGTTTGATCCTTGCGATTGCACGTGCAGCTGGCGAAGTAGCGCCACTGATGCTGGTGGGGGTCGTGAAATTGGCATCCAGTTTACCGGTTGACGGACAATTCCCTTATGTGCATTTGGATAGAAAGTTCATGCATTTAGGTTTTCACATTTACGATGTTGGCTTTCAAACCTCCAACATCGAAGCGGCGCGACCATTAGTTTATGCTACCTCTTTCTTACTCGTGACAGTGATTGTCGGGCTAAACTTAACAGCAATCAGTATTCGCAATAATTTACGAGAAAAATACAGAACGTTAGGACAAGATTAAGTATGTTTAATTTTGATAGTACATTAGGTTATGAGCCACCATTGGATGTTCATAATTTAACGGATGAACAAACAGCCATCTCAATCGAGAACCTTAATCTGTTCTATGGTCAAACTCAGGCGCTGCATGATATTTCGATGCGAATTCCCAAAGGGCGAGTCACCGCTTTTATCGGTCCTTCAGGGTGTGGAAAGTCGACGTTATTACGTTGCATCAATCGCATGAACGACTTAGTGGAAGGGTGTCGAGTCACAGGTAAAGTGCGTCTCCACGGCAAGAATGTTTATCATCCTAATGTCGATGTTGCGACACTTCGACGCCGAGTGGGGATGGTGTTTCAAAGACCCAATCCATTTCCTAAGTCTATTTATGAAAACGTAGTTTATGGCTTACGCTTACAAGGTGTAAAAAACAGCCGCAGTTTAGATGACGCAGTGGAGCGATCCTTGCGCTCGGCGGCGTTGTGGGATGAGGTAAAAGACCGCTTGCATGAGAACGCATTTGGCTTATCTGGTGGTCAGCAACAGCGCTTGGTCATTGCACGTGCGGTGGCGATTGAGCCGGAAGTCCTGTTATTGGACGAGCCAACATCAGCGTTGGATCCAATCTCAACTTTAACTATTGAAGAGCTTATCAATGAGCTGAAGACTCAATATACTGTCGTTATCGTTACCCATAATATGCAACAAGCGGCGCGGGTGAGTGATCATACTGCATTCATTCATATGGGTAAGTTAATTGAATACTCTGACGCGGATTCGATCTTCACTTCGCCAATGAAGAAACAGACCGAAGATTACATTACGGGTCGCTACGGTTAAGTCGCGACTCTATACGGAATAAGGAACATCATGCACTTTGGACGTCATATTTCAGGACAATTTAACGTAGAGCTAGAATCGATTCGTACTCATGTATTAACCATGGGGGGCTTGGTAGAACAGCAGCTTTCGTATGCTATTCAAGCCTTGCATAAAGAAGACATCGAACTGGCGCGTAAGGTTGTGCGTGACGATCATAAAGTGAATGCGATGGAAGTCTCGATCGATGACGCCTGTACACGCATTATTGCTAAGCGTCAGCCAACGGCAAAAGACTTGCGCTTAATTATGGCTATCATCAAAACGATCACTGATTTAGAACGTATCGGTGACGTGGCGACACGTATTGCTTACGTTGCCATTGAAAGCCCATCATCAAAAGAACGACAATTCCAAGTGTCGTTAGAGCCTCTCTGCCGTCAGGCAATTAATATGCTGCATCAGGTTTTAGACGCGTTTGCCCGTATGGATGTAGAAGCGGCAGCAGAGGTGCACAAACAAGATGACAAACTAGACGCCGAGTATGAAGCGGTGATTCGTCAGTTGATGACTTACATGATGGAAGATCCAAAAAATATCCCTAATATTCTGCAAGTGATGTGGTCTGCACGCGCGATTGAACGCGTGGGGGACCGCTGCCAGAACATCTGTGAATACATTATTTACTTTGTGAAAGGGAAAGATGTACGCCACCTAGGTGATCAAAGTATTGATGACGTACTGAAGTAACTGACTTCAACAAATAGACCAGCTTTTAGGCTGGCCTATTTATTAGAGAGAAGGAAAGCACGTTAATATTTATCAGGAACGAAGGTCTGATCATCAATGGGCGCTCTGACGTAACCTTCTTTATTGAGTTCAGGTAATTCGATGGGTGAGTACTCAAGTGCTTTGTAATCAATCTGGCTTAGTAAATGACTGATACAGTTCAAGCGCGCTTTCTTTTTTTCATCTGAAGGGACGACCCACCAAGGGCAGTTTTTCGTGTCTGTATAGGCAAACATCTTATCTTTTGCTTCCGAATACTCCGCCCAGCGATGACGTGACTCTAAATCCATTGGGCTGAATTTCCAACGTTTGATCGGCGTATTAATTCGACCTAGAAAACGTTTTTCCTGCTCTTCGTCTGAAACCGAAAACCAATACTTAATCAGAATAATCCCAGATCGTTGCAACATTCTCTCGAATTCAGGGCAAGAGCGTAAAAACTCCTCGTATTCGTCTGGAGTACAGAACCCCATGACTTTTTCGACACCTGCTCGGTTATACCAACTTCGGTCAAATAAAACGATTTCACCAGCAGATGGTAAATGAGCGACGTAACGTTGGAAGTACCATTGCGTTTTTTCTTTTTCTGTCGGTGCAGGCAGAGCCACTACGCGACAAACACGCGGGTTTAGCTTTTCTGTAATTCGCTTTATCACTCCGCCTTTGCCCGCAGCATCACGTCCTTCAAACAGAACCACCACTTTTAACCCTTTGTGTTTGACCCACTCTTGAAGTTTTACGAGCTCAACTTGAAGGTTTTTGAGCTCCTTTTCGTATTCCTTTTTCTTCAATTTAGACATACACATTTCCTCACTCCTTGATAAACAATATGTTAGCACTCAAAAGCTATGCGCGTGAGGTTACGGTGGTCTATTTGAGAGCTGCTACGACATCGGTAATGGCTTGTGTACTTGTGATGGGGATTAAAAAATCATCGACATCGGATGCGCCCATTTTGCTTTGTTCAGCAACAAAGGTCATTTGGCTAGGGCGTGTGGTTTTGCCTGACAGATGGATTTCAGGAACTTGAGTGTCTTCTACTAGCTCACGTACGTTACTCGCATTAACGCCAGCACCCGCCATGATTGCTATGCGTCCTTGGGCTTGCTTAACCAAAGCTCTAAGCACATCGATCCCTTGTGGTGCTGAAGGCGCAAGACCGGAGGTTAAAATACGTTCACAACCTAAGCTGATCACTTCTTCCAAAGCTTTTTCAGCGTCACGACACTGGTCAAAGGCACGATGGAAGGTCACGCCTAAGCCAAGCGCTTGAGCAAATTCACACAGCGTAGCCGCGTAAGGCATATGAATATCACCGTCTTGAGTGAGCACGCCGAACACGGCACCGCTCAAGCCTGATTGGTGAACCGCTTCAATATCCCAACGCATCATTTCGATCTCTTCTGCATTGTAGAAGAAGTCACCTTGGCGTGGGCGGATCATGGCATAAACTGGAACACTAGAAAGCTTAGCCGCTTGCTGCATAAAGCCATAACTGGGTGTTAGTCCGCCTAAAGCCAAAGAGGAGCAAAGTTCAATCCGAGTGGCGCCGCCAGCAATGGCGTAGTGCAGAGATTCAATATTATCAATACAGACTTCTAGGTGAGTAACCACGTTCATTCATCCTGCTAACGTTACAAATAAGTGTTGTGGCTAAGATATTAACAGGGCCAGTAAGCAGAATCTGTATGGAGGGGATGATAAATAGAGGTAAAGTTTACGCTAAAGCGTTACCTCATTTTGGCGGTTTATCTGAAGGAAAAAGAAAGCCCAGAGCAGAGGCTCTGGGCTTTGATAGGACTTTACTTAGACTGATTGGCGTTTGCGGTTTTCCGCATTAGCTTATTGCTTTATATACATCCAACCATCACACCCGTTGAGCTAGGGTGAAGGTCTATTATTTTTTGCCTAGGTCAGCTGCGTGCTCAGATAGGAACGCTGCAACACCTTTTGGAGATGCGTCCATACCTGCTTTACCTTCTTCCCATTGTGCAGGACATACTTCGCCGTGCTTCTGGTGGAAGTTAAGAGCGTCAACCATGCGTAGCATTTCGTCGATGTTACGGCCTAGTGGTAGGTCGTTAACTACTTGGTGACGTACAACGCCTTCTTCGTCGATTAGGAAAGAACCACGGAAAGCAACGCCTGCTTCTGGGTGCTCAACGTCGTAAGCTTTACAGATTTCGTGCTTAACGTCAGCAACTAGTGGGTACTTAACTTGACCGATACCGCCATCTTCGATAGCAGTGTTACGCCATGCGTTGTGAGAGAACTGAGAATCGATAGAAACACCGATTACTTCAACACCTTTAGCTTGGAAGTCAGCTAGACGGTTGTCGAATGCGATTAGCTCAGATGGGCAAACGAAAGTGAAATCTAGTGGGTAGAAGAATACTACTGCTTTCTTACCTTTAGTGAACTCTGCAAAGTTGAAGTTTTCAACGATTTCACCGTTACCTAGAACAGCTGCTGCAGTAAAATCAGGGGCTTGACGACCTACTAGTACCATTTTTTTGCTCCTAAAAAGTATGGTTAGCTCCAAACCGAATTCAGTTGTGTCGGTTTGGTTCGTGTTTGTACGAGACAAACTATAGTACAGATTGTAGTATTGAAAAAAGCGAAATAAATAGATTGAGTTAATCGAAAAAAACGATAATAACAAAACTCTTAACTCGATCACTGGAACGGCGGTAGATACAAATACAATTATGAATAAATGGCCCAGTTTGAAGCAGTTACACTATTTAGTCACACTGCATGAAACAAGACATTTTAGTGACGCTGCAGAGCGTTGTTTTGTCAGTCAGTCGACTTTAAGTAAGGGTATTCAAAACTTAGAGGAGTTGATTGGCTGTCCATTATATGAAAAGAAAGACAAGAAAAGTCCACTGGTTTTTACCCAAACAGGAGAAATGGTAGTAAAGCAGGGGCGAGAGCTGTTAGCAAAAGGGCAAGATTTGGTCGAGCTTGGACGTATGTGCCAAGGCGACGATATGCAAGGCCAGCTAAAAGTAGGATGCATACCAACAATTGCTCCGTTTTTACTGTGTGATTTGGTACAAGAGGTGAACTACCGTTTTCCACAACTGAATCTTTTATTAAGAGAAGACACGACGACAAACTTACTTCAAGCGCTCAGACATGGTGAGCTGGATGTGCTTATTTTAGCGTTACCAGTCGAAATTGATGGGATGGAAAGCCGAGTAGTGGGTAAGGATCCGTTTCGAATGGTTATAAGCGCTAATCAAGCCCAATCGGTCCCTGTGCCGATTCGTTACGCGGATTTACCTGACGAATCCGTCTTTCTACTAGAGAAAGAACATTGCTTAACGGAACATGCGGTATCAGCGTGTAAATTAACAGACAAAGAAAAAATCAATCCGTTTACGGCAACCAGCCTCCATACACTGGTGCAAATGGTTGCGAATGGTTTGGGAACAACGTTCATTCCTCAAATGGCTATCGACCATGGCTTGCTGCATAACCAGAATTTAGTCGTGATCGATCCTCCTGGTAAACAAGCTTATCGCGAAATCGGCTTAGTTTGGCGTCCGAGCTCGTCAAGAACGAAAACATTTAATCAACTTGCAGAAGTCGTTTCAGAGCTGCTTTAGCTATTAGTATTAGCCCTTACTTCTCCATTATTTATCTAAAAGCGCACTGGAAACAGTGCGCTTTCTAGTATTTTATTCTGCTGGTAAACTTTGACTTGTAAAATTTTACAGCTCTTCTTTGATGAAGCTTTCATAAAATAGTGAAATTTCACAATGTTAATTTTACACAAAGCCCTGCATACCTTGTTTGACTCCTGTTTAAATCCATCTCTTCAGCCCTTGTGAATACAAGGTGTTTGTTTACCTGTCAATATTCATACGCTTGTTTGAAATTATAAAGCGACTTTAAATTTAATGTAATTTTATTACGTAATAACTTACAAAGTAAGGCGCTTGATAGATGGTTTTTACCTTGCGGAATAAAACTTTGAATTTTCTGTTTTGTTTATATTAGGGGTTTCACTAAACCCTTTGTTGATATAGCTTATTTAAAGGCGATACGACTTATGTCTAGATTGAAAATACACGTAGCATTACGCAATCTATCGACATGGCTAGACGAGTTGAACACAAAGTTAAAGGATGTAATTTGTTGTTCATAACTTACAAATGTAGCTTTACGCTGACTACCCAAGATTGATAAAGCACGTTAAGGATGAATGATTATGCTTGCTCAGACAGAACAAAAAACACAACAACTAAAGCAAACCCAAGGCATGCTTGAGGTGAATGGAGTCGTTGCTCCAGAACATCAAGCAATTTTCCCTGTTGAAGCCCAAACCTTTTTATCTCTACTGTGTGAAAAATTTGCCGGACGTGTTGAAGAGTTGCTGGAAGCAAGAGAAGAGAAGCAAGCACGTATTGATGCTGGTGAGCTACCAGATTTTCTACCAGAGACACAAGACATCCGTGAAGGAAGTTGGAAGATCCTAGGAATCCCACAAGATCTGCAAGATCGCCGTGTGGAGATTACCGGACCAACTGACCGCAAGATGGTGATTAACGCACTGAATGCGAATGTAAAAGTGTTCATGGCAGACTTCGAAGATTCAATGTCTCCTGCATGGAGTAAAGTGCTGGATGGTCAAATTAACTTGCGCGATGCTGTTAATGGCACCATCAGTTACACCAATCCTGGCAATGGCAAACATTATCAGCTGGAAGATGACCCAGCGGTGTTGATCTGCCGTGTTCGCGGCCTTCATTTAAAAGAAAAACACGTTACGTGGCACGGTCAGATCATTCCAGGTGCACTATTCGATTTCGCTCTGTATTTCTATAACAACTACAAAGCGTTACTTCAAAAAGGCAGCGGCCCTTATTTCTACCTTCCAAAACTGCAATCGCATCACGAAGCGAAGTGGTGGAGCGAAGTGTTCCATTTCACGGAAGACTATTTCGGTTTGGATACAGGCACCATCAAAGCGACTGTGCTGATTGAAACCTTACCAGCGGTATTTGAAATGGACGAGATTCTGTTCTCGCTTAAAGAACACATCGTTGGTTTGAACTGTGGTCGCTGGGATTACATCTTTAGCTACATCAAAACATTGAAAAAACACTCAGACCGAGTACTGCCAGATCGCCAAGTGGTAACGATGGACAAGCCATTCTTAAACGCTTACTCGCGATTATTGGTACGTACTTGCCATAAACGAGGTGCTTTCGCGATGGGAGGAATGGCCGCATTTATCCCAGCTAAAGACCCGAAAGAGAATCAAAAAGTATTAGACAAGATCCAGACTGACAAATCGTTAGAAGCTAACAACGGCCACGACGGTACTTGGGTGGCTCATCCAGGTTTGGCTGACACTGCTATGGAAGTCTTTAGTGCTGTGCTGGGTGAACGCACCAACCAGTTGGATGTGAGCCGTGCAGAGGATGCGCCTATTACAGCAGCTGAACTGCTTGAGCCTTGTGAAGGCGAGCGCACTGAAGGCGGAATGCGCCACAATATTCGCGTTGCGCTGCAATACATCGAAGCTTGGATTTCTGGCAATGGTTGTGTGCCGATTTACGGACTAATGGAAGACGCAGCAACGGCAGAAATCTCACGCGCCTCTATCTGGCAATGGATTCAACACGGCAAGTCGCTAGACAACGGGTTAAAGGTCACTAAAGAGCTGTTCGAGCTCTATCTCAAAGAGGAGATTGAAGTCGTGAAGCAAGAAATTGGCGAGCAGCGCTACCATGCGGGTCGATTTGAAGAAGCAGCAGACTTAATGGCAAGGCTCACGACGAGCGATGAACTGACCAACTTTTTGACAGTTCCTGGTTATGACTACCTGGATTAATAAAGAATAACTGTAACACCAATAGCGTGAAGGATTTTCAAGGCAGATAGGGAAGTACTGCCTGAGAACGGAAACTCAACGCACACGCATAAAGTGCAAATTATAAAGAGGGATAGACCAATGACTAACTTAACTCGCCGCCAACAAATTGAAGCTCTGGAAAAAGACTGGGCAACTAATCCACGCTGGAAAAATGTGAAGCGTACTTACACTGCCGAGGAGGTGGTGGAACTGCGTGGCTCTATGGTGCCTGCAAACACAATTGCACAACGTGGTGCAGACAAACTTTGGTCACTGGTCAACGGTAGTGCGAAAAAAGGTTACGTAAACTGTCTTGGTGCGCTAACGGGTGGTCAAGCGGTTCAACAAGCTAAAGCAGGTATTGAAGCGATTTATCTGTCAGGCTGGCAGGTAGCGGCGGATAACAACACCGCTTCGACGATGTATCCAGACCAATCTCTTTACCCAGTAGATTCTGTACCGTCAGTAGTAAAGCGTATCAACAACTCATTCCGTCGTGCAGACCAAATTCAGTGGGCTGCTGGTAAGACGCCTGAAGATGAAGGTGGTATTGATTACTTCCTACCTATCGTAGCGGATGCTGAAGCGGGCTTTGGTGGTGTGCTTAACGCTTACGAACTAATGAAATCGATGATCGAAGCCGGTGCCGCGGGCGTTCACTTTGAAGACCAGTTAGCATCGGTGAAAAAGTGTGGTCATATGGGTGGTAAGGTATTAGTTCCTACGCAAGAAGCGGTACAAAAGCTCGTTGCAGCTCGTTTGGCTGCTGACGTAGCGGGTACAACAACATTAGTTATTGCTCGTACTGATGCGAATGCGGCGGATCTCATTACTTCAGATTGCGACCCATATGATAAAGACTTCATCGAAGGTGAGCGTACTCAAGAAGGTTTCTACCGCGTTCGCGCGGGTATCGACCAAGCTATCTCTCGCGGCCTGGCTTACGCACCATATGCAGACTTGATTTGGTGTGAAACGGCTACGCCATGTTTGGAAGAAGCACGTGAGTTTGCAGAAGCAATTCACGCTGAATACCCAGATCAATTGTTGGCGTACAACTGCTCGCCTTCATTCAACTGGGAGAAAAACCTAGATGCAGAAACCATTGCTAAGTTCCAACAAGAGCTTGCAGACATGGGCTACAAGTACCAATTCATCACGCTAGCAGGCATTCACAACATGTGGTTCAACATGTTTGAACTGGCGCATGCTTACGCTCAAGGTGAAGGTATGCGTCATTATGTTGAGAAAGTTCAGCGTCCTGAATTCCAAGCAGCTGAAAAAGGCTATACGTTTGTTGCGCACCAACAAGAAGTAGGTACAGGTTACTTCGATAGAATGACCAATACTATCCAAGGTGGTAACTCTTCAGTGACAGCATTGACAGGTTCGACCGAAGAAGACCAATTCTAATTGGCAGAGAAACACTTCCTTAATCAGCGTCAGTAATGGCATTTTGAGCGGCAACCCTGCCGCTCTTTTTTCGTTTAACCGGTGTAAAAACGAAACTTACAACAAAGAGAATACGCTTGCGTACTACTCTTCCTGCTCGATTTCTTCAGGTTCCACTTCTTCTTGCAGTTCCAATAAGTTAATCGCAATGGTCACAAAGTCACTGTCAGTAATGATGCCGACCAATCGACCTTTGGTGACAACAGGTAGACAGCCAACTTTATGCTTTTGCATATAGATAGCGCTCTCTTTGAGCCCCGCGATAGGCTCTGCCGTCATGATATTGGTGTGCATCATTTCGTAGAGCGGTGTGTCTAAAGTAAAAGATTGTTCAGCCTCATCTGGGTGCAAGCTCGATTCTTGAGCAGCAAGAATGTCGCGTTGAGTCACCAAGCCTTGTAAGTGGTTATTGGCATCAACAACCGGAATGTGTCGAATATCAAGCGCATCCATCATGCTTTTTGCATCACGCAAGGTGTGCGTGCGCAGTAAGGTATGAGGATTACGAGTCATCATGTCTTCAACCTTTATCATAGAGACCTCCAGCGGCATTGTCCTTCTCTTAAATATAGAGAATATTTTTCTGTATATCTGGGAGCTAACTCGTTTTTCATCAATTAAATAGCACAATGCTGATGGTCTGCGTAATCTGTGTTTTATTGGTGTTTTTATTAATTTGAATAAGTCGGTTTGTGTGCGAGTCAGTTGGCATTTTTAGTTGATATTGAATGTGTTCCCAAGGTAATCCAATGAATTGAATCGCACATTTTTATTCGCTGGATTTTCCAAGGTTCTTCTCTCGAAGAAGATACGTCCAGGCTTACCAAATTGAAGACAGCAACCTAGATGAAACGAACAACCTGTAACAAACTTATTGCGCTGGCAGTGGCGGCATTCAGTGTGCCATCAACACAGGCGATTGTGTTAGGAGATGAACAAACCGATCCTGTTGACCGCGTTACTTTGCGAGCAAGTAATATGGCAGAGTTTCCGCTGTGTGGTGGAACGATGCTGACAGAGCAATGGGTACTGACTGCGGCGCACTGTGTGGTGATGGGACAAGGAACCAATGAAGCAACCTACTATGTGACCCCGCCGGGTGAGCTGTCGGTGAATGCGAATGTGTATGAACTTAATTCTGCAGGGCTTGATAACTTCTATCCGGTGTCTCACGTTGTGGTTCATCCGGATTACACCCGGATTTCAAAAGCTGAGACCGACAGTAATGGCAACGTAAAACCTATCCAAACCGGTTTAGATTCAGACATCGCGTTGCTGTATCTCACGCGCCCAGTGGCAAACGCGAGCTTTGCTGACCTAGCGAGTAAAGTTGACATGGAGAGTATCGAAGCACGTTTGGCGGCGGACTGGAACGATAATTACCTGACCAATCAACGTGTCGAAAATGTGCAAGTGTTTGGATGGGGGTCTACTCAGCCGGATGCTTCTGAACCTTCTAATACGCTCAAAACCACCATTAGCACATTTTTGCCCATCGACAAATGTTATGAGCGTTTAGAAATTGGCAGCAGTTTTCCGGGGATCATTGATTCAAGAGACAACCAAACCAAAATTTGTACGCTACCAACACAAAACCATGTATTGGAGCTGGATAGCCATACCCAATATGGCAACTCTGCATGTAAAGGTGACAGTGGTGGCCCGTTGGTCGATGTGGCGACCGGCAAACAAATTGGTATTGTTAGTGGCGGCCCTCTTATTCTACCAACGTGTGGCTCTTTGACGATCCCAAGTTTCTATACCAAGGTGAGCCACTATTACGACTGGGTACAGTCTTACATCACTGCCGATGCGCCACCAAGTCGTTACATCATTGCGCCGAATTTTATCAAAAGTGCTAACAATGAAAGTGGTGACAATAAAGAGTGTCACGATGGCATTGCGACCAATAACTGTGATTTCAAAGGCTCAGATGATGAAGGTGGCAGTCTAGGGTTTTGGTTATTGGGTTTATTCGTGCCGTTATTCTTGTGGCGAAAGCGTGAGGTTTGATAGGGCGATTGGAATGCCAAACTAATAAGCAGCGGTATACGTTGCTTTGCTTTTTTCATGTTCTCTCTTTGGGGCTCAAATTAAAAATAGTGCCAAGTCATCGAGGCTTTTCACGTTTTATTACACTCTTCACCATGGCTTTTACTGCTATATTCTGGTGATTTGCTTGCTATTGCAGCATGTAAACATATACTAGTCTGCTGCGAAAAACTCGTCGCAATTTTATCGTCGCCTAGACGTGATTTGACCAATAGATAAGACAAGTAACATGCAAGTATCAGATTTCCATTTCGACCTTCCAGATGAACTCATCGCTCGCTACCCTCAACCAGAGCGTACCGCTAGCCGACTGCTGCAAATGGACGGCAACACCGGAGAGCTCATTGATGGCACATTTACTGATGTATTGGGCCAAGTTCAACCCGGTGACTTAGTGGTGTTTAATAATACTCGTGTTATTCCTGCTCGTCTTTTTGGCCGCAAGGAATCGGGCGGTAAATTAGAAGTGCTAGTGGAGCGCATGTTGGATGAGAAAAGCATCCTCGCGCACGTTCGTTGCTCTAAATCACCAAAACCAGGTACAACCATTATTGTTGGCGAGAATGATGAATATTCAGCAGAGATGGTTGCACGCCATGATGCTTTATTTGAACTGAAATTTAGTTCTGATAAGACGGTACTAGAAATTCTGGAAGAAATCGGCCATATGCCGCTTCCTCCTTACATCGACCGTCCAGACGAAGATGCAGATAAAGAGCGTTACCAAACGGTATATAATCAAAAGCCAGGTGCGGTTGCGGCACCTACAGCGGGCCTTCACTTTGATGATGTTCTCTTGGAGAAAATCAAAGCGAAAGGTGCAGAGTTTGCTTACGTTACTTTGCACGTTGGGGCGGGTACATTCCAGCCGGTAAAAGTGGAAAATATCAACGATCACCACATGCATGCCGAGTACGTAGAAGTACCACAAGAAGTCGTCGAAGCAATTAAAGCGACGAAAGCGCGTGGCGGACGAATTATTGCTGTTGGTACCACATCTGTGCGTTCACTTGAAAGTGCAGCGCAAGACGCATTGCAAAAAGGGACTGAGCTGGCCCCATTCTTTGGCGATACTGAAATCTTTATTTTCCCTGGTTACGAATATCAGCTAGTGGATTGCTTGATCACAAACTTCCACTTGCCTGAATCAACACTGATCATGTTGGTGAGTGCATTTGCTGGATACGAGAACACCATGAATGCTTACAAACATGCGGTGGAAAACAAATACCGTTTCTTCTCGTATGGCGATTCAATGTTCATCAAGAAGAAAACGGCGTAGTTAAAAATAGATTTACGAGTGCTAGCAGTAAGCTAGGAAATAAAGCATCCATTGCTTTGTCTCTCGCAAGGAAAAGCGACCGCTCCTTAAAGTAGGGTAGAGCCCTAAACACTCAGTCAGACTGTTTCTCTGACACCCGGAGGCATCGTGAAATTAAAATTCGATCTTAAGAAGAAAAACGGCAATGCACGTCGTGGTCAACTGACTTTCGAACGCGGCACTGTTCAAACTCCTGCGTTCATGCCAGTAGGTACTTACGGTACCGTTAAAGGTATGACACCAGAAGAAGTAAAAGGTACTGGTGCAGAAATTCTGCTAGGTAATACGTTCCACCTGTGGCTACGTCCTGGTCAAGAAGTGATGAAAATGCACGGTGACCTGCACGATTTTATGAACTGGCACGGTCCTATTCTTACTGATTCAGGCGGCTTTCAAGTATTCAGCCTTGGTAAGATGCGTACGATCACTGAAGAAGGTGTTCACTTTCGTAACCCAGTAAACGGTGACAAGATTTTCATGGACGCAGAAAAGTCGATGGAAATTCAAAAAGACCTGGGCTCTGACATCGTTATGATTTTTGACGAGTGTACGCCTTACCCAGCGACACACGATGAAGCGAAGAAATCGATGGAAATGTCATTACGCTGGGCACAGCGTTCACGTGACCACTTCGAGAAGCTAGAAAACCCGAACAACCTATTTGGTATTGTCCAAGGTGGTGTTTACGAAGATTTACGTGATGTGTCGGTAAAAGGTCTAACGGAAATCGGTTTTGACGGTTACGCGGTTGGTGGTTTGGCAGTAGGTGAGCCTAAAGAAGACATGCACCGTATTCTTGAGCATACTTGTCCTCAACTTCCTGAAGACAAACCTCGCTACTTGATGGGCGTAGGTAAGCCAGAAGACTTGGTTGAAGGTGTTCGTCGTGGTATCGACATGTTTGACTGTGTAATGCCAACGCGTAACGCACGTAATGGTCACTTATTTGTGACTGGTGGTGTGATCAAGATCCGTAATGCGAAACATAAAACGGATACAACACCATTGGATCCGCATTGTGACTGTTACACTTGTCAAAACTACAGCAAGTCGTACCTTCACCATTTAGAGCGTTGTAATGAAATCTTAGGCGCTCGCTTGAATACAATCCATAACCTGCGTTACTACCAACGTCTGATGGAAAGCATTCGTAAAGCAATTGATGAAGATCGCTTCGATGAATTTGTTACTGAGTTCTATGAGCGTCGTGGCCGTGAAGTGCCACCACTAGCAAAAGAGCAGTAATTGAAAAACTAAAAGAATTAAAGCCTTTGGCATGTCGCCAGAGGCTTTTGCTAATAAAGTAGGCTAACGCACGTTATTTTTGAGAGAGCGATCTCTATTAGTTACTCTCAGACTTGAATCTAAAATGCGAAAGCCCAATTTGTTTGATTATCAATAAAATATAATGAGGATGTTTTAATGTTTATTTCTCAGGCTCACGCAGCAGCAGAAGGCGCGCCAGCAGGCGGTGGTTTTGAAATGCTAATCATGCTTGGCATGTTCGCAGTGATCTTTTACTTCATGATTTATCGCCCACAAGCGAAACGCGTAAAAGAACACAAAAACCTAATGGCTTCTATGGGCAAAGGCGACGAAGTTTTAACTAGCGGTGGCCTAGTGGGTAAAATCACTAAGATTGCTGAAGACAATGACTACATTTCAATTGAGCTTAACGCGAACAATGAAGTAGTAATCAAGAAAGACTTCATCACTGCAGTGCTACCAAAAGGTACGCTTAAGTCTCTATAAAACAGCTAAAGGATCCTCGCTGTGCTAAACCGTTATCCATTATGGAAGTACTTGATGGTGCTTTTTGCCATCATCACCGCTGCGTTATACGCACTTCCAAATATCTACGGTGAAGATCCGGCTATTCAAGTTACAGGGGCGCGTGGCGCCTCTGTAGATATGTCAACGCTGGATGCTGTCACTACTGCTCTTAACAAAGAGCAACTTTCTCATAAATCCATTGCTCTCGAAGATGGATCAATTCTTGTTCGTTTTAACGACACTGACACACAAATCAGTGCTCGTGATGTCATCAGCGAAGCGCTAGGCAAAGACACAATTGTTGCACTTAACCTTGCACCTTCTACACCCGATTGGCTAGAAGCGATTGGCGCGTCACCATTGAAGCTAGGTCTTGACCTTCGCGGTGGTGTTCACTTCTTAATGGAAGTGGATATGGATGCAGCGATGGAAAAGCTTGTTGGTCAACAAGAAGAAGCTTTCCGTAGCGAACTTCGTGACGCCAAGATTCGTTACCGTGCAATCCGCCCTTCTGGAAAAGAAGCGGTAGAAGTGTTGTTGCGTAACGAAGAGCAATTAGCAGAAGCGAAAGCAACGCTAGAAAAGAATCACCCGGACATGATTTTTGTCGATTCTGATTCAAATGGCCGTTACGCTCTTACTGCAACCTTTACTGAGCAACGTTTACAAGAGATCCGTAACTATGCTGTTGAGCAAAACATTACGATTTTACGTAATCGTGTCAACGAACTAGGTGTTGCGGAACCATTGGTTCAACGTCAAGGTGCTAGTCGCATTGTAGTTGAACTGCCTGGTGTTCAAGACACTGCTCGTGCAAAAGAAATTCTCGGAGCTACGGCAACGCTTGAATTCCGTGAAGTTGATGATAAAGCTGACCTATCGGCAGCGGCAAATGGTCGTGCGCCAGCAGGTAGTGAAATCAAGATGGACCGTGATGGTCGCCCAGTTGTGCTTAAGAAGCGCGTTATTCTTGGCGGTCAAAGCATCACAGATGCAAGCTCAAGTGTTGATGAATATGGTCGTCCACAAGTTAACATCTCGCTAGACAGCGAAGGTGGTAATAAGATGTCTGCGTTCTCTAAGAAGAACATTGGTAAGCTAATGGCTACCGTGTTTGCAGAATACAAAGACAGTGGCCGTCGTACGCCTGAAGGCAAAGTTATTCTGGATAAGCATGAAGAAGTCATCAACCAAGCAACGATTCAATCGGCTCTTGGTCGTAACTTCCGTATCACAGGTATCGACTCTGCTGCAGAAGCACACAACCTAGCACTTTTACTACGTGCTGGTGCACTGATTGCACCTATCTCTATCGTTGAAGAACGTACCATTGGTCCATCAATGGGCCAGCAAAACATCGATATGGGTATCCAAGCATGTATCTGGGGTATGGTTGCCGTAATGCTATTTACGCTGCTTTACTACCGCGGCTTTGGTTTGATTGCAAACATTGCTCTAATGGCAAACTTAGTGCTTATCATTGGTGTTATGTCGATGATTCCAGGCGCTACCATGACGCTTCCGGGGATAGCCGGTATCGTGTTAACAGTCGGTATGGCAGTTGATGCGAACGTACTGATCTTCGAGCGTATCCGTGAAGAAATTCGTGATGGACGTAGTCCACAACAAGCGATTCACCAAGGTTACGCGAATGCATTCAGCACGATTGCTGATGCGAACATCACAACACTAATTACTGCAATCATTCTATTTGCGGTCGGTACAGGTGCGGTGAAAGGTTTCGCAGTTACTCTATCTATCGGTATCTTAACTTCAATGTTCACCGCCATTATTGGTACACGTTGTATCGTGAACCTGATCTACGGTGGCAAACGCGTTGATAAATTGTCGATCTAAGGCTGGGAATTAATATGTTTCAAATTCTAAAAGCAGAGAAGACGATCGGCTTTATGCGTTGGTCGAAAGTAGCATTCGTTTTTTCAATTATAATGATTGCTGCTTCTATCTTCACTTTGTCAACCAAGTGGCTTAATTGGGGTCTAGATTTCACTGGCGGTACTCTTATCGAGGTCGGTTTTGAACAGCCAGCAAACCTTGAAGAGATTCGTGCAGCACTAGATTCAAAAGGCTTTGGCGATGCGACAGTACAAAACTTCGGTAGTGCTCGTGAAGTCATGGTTCGTCTTCGTCCACGTGATGACGTTTCTGGTGAAACGCTAGGTAACCAAATCATTGGTGCTATCAAAGATGGTACTGGCGAAAGCGTAGAAATGCGTCGTATTGAGTTCGTAGGTCCCAACGTTGGTGATGAGCTAACAGAAGCTGGTGGTCTAGCGATCTTGGTATCGCTGATCTGTATTCTGCTTTATGTATCGATGCGATTTGAATGGCGTCTAGCGGCTGGTGCGGTAATGGCATTGGCTCACGATATAATTATCACGCTAGGTGTCTTCTCGTTTCTACAAATTGAAGTTGACCTGACTATCGTAGCTGCGCTACTGACGGTTGTGGGCTACTCACTCAACGATACCATCGTTGTATTTGACCGGATTCGTGAAAACTTCCGTAAGATGCGTAAGGGTGAACCTTCAGACATTATGGACGCCTCAATCACTCAAACGTTGAGCCGTACATTGATTACATCTGGTACGACGTTGTTCGTGGTAATTGCACTGTTCATGCAGGGTGGTGCTATGATTCACGGCTTTGCAACCGCACTTTTACTCGGTATCACTGTAGGTACTTACTCTTCTATCTACGTAGCATCAGCACTGGCTCTAAAACTGGGTATCCAGAAAGAGCACTTGATGCCACCTCAAGTAGAAAAAGAGGGTGCAGAGTTCGACGAAATGCCATAAGGCAGATTGAGAACCGAAAACAAAAACCGCTGAACAATCAGCGGTTTTTTTATGCCTGATAGATTTGAAAGTTTCATTTTTTTTTGAGGTACTTCCAGCTTGAATTGTAGTTTTTTGATTGAGTTGAATATCGGAAGTATGTTCAACAATTTCGGGAGGAAATAATGTCAAGGCAAGCTGAAATAAAAGTACAGTTACTGAAGTTTGTAGAGATTTCTTACAAGCACAATAAAGGTGTTACCACCAAGCTAGTTACTGGAGGGAAAAGGTTCAAGTTAGCAGTTGATGAGTCAGGTAAAGTAACTTTATCTGGTGAGCTTGGATTTACTAAGTTTGAAGTTTCAAAAGAAATGGTTGAAGAGCTGGGCATAAAATTAAAAGCCGTTTCTGTTACTTTTAAAACTACTCGTGATGGTGTTTTGACATACAGTGGGAGTGTTTCTCTTTTTGGTGTTGTTTCCTTTGGAGTTACTGGGCAGGTAAATGTCCGTGAGCTTTTAGAGCAGTGCGAGTGGGGGCTTTGTAAGTACAGATTTAAGCCGAGTAAAATTGATCAAGCGCTCCGTGAAGCTGGGGTTTAGTTGGTTATGCTAAATAGAATTCTACCTATTCCGGTTTTACTAAGTGTTTCAACGCCCTGCATCGCAAGTCCACTCCACGATACTTACCTTGATATACGTAATAATTTATACAAGATGCAGTATATAGAGGTGGTAGAAGCTATGGCAGGACCAAATCTATCGATTGAAGAGCTGAACAGTATTAAGTCTCACCCAATAAAATTTGGTCATCAATTTCCATTTTTATCATCTATCCCATCAAGTTTGGTTACAGAGCTGTCTTACTTTGAAGAGTACAGTGAGGATGGAGGAGTTGGATGTCTTTCTGTAAACGGCTTTGGTGATGTATACCAGCCAGTCACGGTTTCGCTGCAGTTTTTAATGAAGGAACAAATATGGAAGGTTAAGCACGTAAAAATAGACCACTTATCTGACTACGACCGTTTCTACAAACAGGCTGATTGTTCGAAATAAAAAAGCCCCGCTCAATGAGCGGGGCTTTCTAAAGTCATCAGCGTGACGGGCTATATATGACTTTCAAATCTTACTTAAGGATCGCGCTGTTACCGTTTTCGCGGATGTGCTTAAGGATAGATTTTACGCCACGAGCGCTTGAAGCAACGATGTTACCAGACTTCATGTAGTCAGTGCCGCCAGCAAAGTCTGTTAGGATTGCGCCAGCTTCACGAGCAATAAGCTCACCTGCTGCCATATCCCAAGGTTTTAGGCCTAGCTCGAAGTAACCATCAACACGGCCAGCAGCCACGTAACAAAGGTCAAGAGCAGCAGAGCCGCTACGACGGAAATCAGCACATTCAGTGAATAGCGCACCAACGATCTTGATGTAAGACTCAGCGTGTTGTTTCTGCTTGAATGGGAAGCCTGTTGCTAGAACAGTACCTTGAAGGTCTTTTAGTTGAGCAACACGAATACGTGCACTGTTTAGTTGAGCGCCGGCACCGCGTTGTGCAGTGAATAGCTCGTTTTGCATTGGATCGTAAACACAAGCAACTTCAGTTTTGCCCTTAATACGAACAGCGATAGAAACCGCGAAAGTTGGGTAACCTTTTACAAAGTTAGTGGTGCCATCCAGTGGGTCGATGATCCATTGTACGTCTTTATCTTTACCTTCGATAAGACCTTGTTCTTCAGCAACGATACAGTGCTCAGGGTAAGACTGCTTGATAGTATCGATGATGATGTATTCTGCTTCTTTGTCTACGTTAGTGACAAAGTCATTAGTGCCTTTAAGAGTAGATTCTACTTTATCAGTGTTTTCTAATGATTTAGCAATATGATTGCCTGCCTTTCGCGCAGCGCGAATAGCAATGTTTAGCATTGGATGCATACGAATTTCCCAACGGATGTTAAAGAACAAATGAAAGCGGCGGCGAGTATACCAGAGATAATCAAAAAGGGAAGTGGTTATTTTTTACTCTAATTGCGGCCGACTGAGTGTACAGATCATACTGCGGACGAGAACAATAACCAAGAATGAGAAGAGAGGTCTGCTTGCCTCTAGGGTGTCTTAAAAAACTATGATAACATTCTGCGGTTTTAATTTAGGTAGCAAACACAGATGTTGGATCAAGTAAAAATTGTACTCGTAGGTACCTCTCATTCAGGCAATATTGGCTCAGCAGCTCGAGCAATGAAAGTGATGGGTTTAAACCAACTAGTATTAGTCGATCCACAATGTGAAGTGGATGAACAAACTCTTGCTTTAGCTGCGGGTGCTGGTGATATTGCTAAAAATGCAAAGATTGTCGGCACATTAGAAGAAGCGGTTGAAGATTGTGGCCTTGTTGTGGGTTCTAGCGCCCGCTCTCGTACATTAGAATGGCCAATGCTCGAGCCACGTGAATGCGGTGAGAAATTTGCAGTTGAAGGCCGAAAGCATCCGGTTGCGCTCGTGTTTGGCCGAGAAAGAACTGGTTTGACAAACGAAGAGCTACAAAAGTGCCACTACCATGTTTGTATTCCCGCTAATCCTGAGTACAGCTCGCTTAACCTAGCGATGGCTGTACAAACTCTCAGTTACGAAGTGCGAGTTGCACACTTGAACTTAGAGCAAAGCCAGTTTTCCCCAAATGAATCGGAAGAATACCCGCGTCATCGAGAACTCGAATTGTTCTTCGAGCATCTTGAAAAGGTGATGGTTGAGACCCAGTTTATTAACAAAGAGCAACCTGGACAGGTGATGAATAAGTTGCGCCGTTTGTTCTCTCGTGCTCGACCAGAAACCCAAGAACTTAATATTCTACGAGGCGTTTTGACTTCGATAGAAAAGAAGTTCTGAGTGAATAATAACCACTTTAGATGTGAGGATGAATACCTGAGTAAAATGGTCAAATAAATACTTGACCAAATTACTCAGGTATGGAAAAATCTTAACCATTACAAACCATGTGGATACGGTGTGGTATGAAACTTACATCTAAAGGAAGATATGCGGTGACAGCCATGCTGGATGTGGCACTGCATTCGCAACAAAACCCTGTACCTCTGGCTGATATTTCAGAGCGTCAAGGGATCTCGCTCTCTTACTTAGAGCAGCTATTTTCAAAATTGCGTAAAGCAGGTCTCGTTGCCAGCGTTCGTGGTCCTGGTGGTGGTTACCGACTTGGTGCCGACGCTCACAGTATCGCTATTGGTACCGTGATTGCTGCCGTTGATGAGTCAGTAGATGCAACCAAATGCCAAGGTAAAGGAGATTGCCAAGGTGGAACACGTTGCCTTACTCACACGCTGTGGCGTGACCTAAGCTCTCGCATTAGTGACTTTTTGAATAACATCACTCTTGGTGAGTTGATGACAGACAATGAAGTACTCGAAATTTCTGATCGTCAGGACATTGATCTGGCGGTAACCCATGGGCTATCAAACAAAAATACAACCGCCGCGCCCATCGGTGTAAACGTCCGCTCTTAGCGGTCAGCTTTTTACATTGGAGTAGAGAATGAAACTGCCGATTTATCTTGATTATTCCGCTACATGTCCAGTTGATCCACGTGTTGCTGAAAAAATGGTTCAGTACATGACAATGGATGGCACATTTGGCAACCCAGCGTCACGTTCGCACCGTTACGGCTGGCAGGCAGAAGAAGCGGTCGATACTGCTCGTGAGCAAATTGCTGACCTTCTAAATGCAGATCCTCGCGAAATCGTATTTACATCTGGTGCGACAGAATCAGACAACCTTGCGATTAAAGGTGCAGCGCACTTTTACTCGAAGAAAGGCAAGCACGTAATCACTTGTAAAACAGAGCACAAAGCCGTTCTTGACCCATGTCGTCAACTTGAGCGTGAAGGCTTTGAAGTGACTTACCTTGAGCCAGAATCAAATGGCTTGATCGATCTAGAGAAGCTTAGAGCAGCCATGCGTGATGACACCGTGCTTGTGTCTATTATGCATGTAAACAACGAGATTGGTGTGGTTCAAGACATTACAGCGATCGGCGAACTGTGCCGTGAGCGTAAAATTGTTTTCCACGTGGACGCTGCGCAATCTGCAGGTAAATTACCAATCGACGTTCAAGAGATGAAAGTTGATCTAATTTCACTTTCTGCTCACAAAGTTTACGGTCCTAAAGGTATCGGTGCACTTTACGTACGTCGTAAGCCTCGTATTCGTCTTGAAGCGCAAATGCACGGTGGCGGTCATGAGCGTGGTTTCCGCTCTGGTACACTACCTACTCACCAAATCGTAGGCATGGGTGAAGCATTCCGCATTGCAAAAGAAGACATGCAAAAAGATTACGATCATGCTTTAGCGCTTCGTAACCGTCTTTTTGATGGCGTGAAAGACTTAGAAGCAGTGACGGTAAACGGTGACTTTGAGCAGCGTGTACCACACAATCTAAACATCAGTTTCGCATTCGTAGAAGGTGAATCACTACTAATGTCGCTTAAAGATCTAGCGGTATCTTCTGGTAGTGCTTGTACGTCTGCAAGCCTTGAGCCTTCTTACGTTCTTCGTGCCCTAGGCATGGATGACGAATTGGCTCACAGCTCGGTTCGTTTCTCGTTTGGTCGTTTCACGACTGAAGAAGAAATTGATTACGCAATTGAACAAATCCGCGTTGCAGTGACTAAGCTACGCGACATGTCTCCTCTATGGGATATGTACAAAGAAGGGATTGATTTGAGCACTGTTGAATGGGCTCACCATTAATCTCAGGGATTGAAATAGAGGATTCGAGGTAATTTATCATGGCATACAGCGAAAAAGTAATTGATCACTACGAGAACCCACGTAACGTTGGTTCATTCGATAAAGAAGATCCATCAGTAGGTAGCGGCATGGTTGGCGCTCCTGCGTGTGGTGACGTAATGAAGCTTCAAATCAAAGTGACACCTGAAGGTATCATCGAAGATGCGAAGTTCAAAACATACGGTTGTGGTAGTGCAATCGCATCAAGCTCACTAGTAACTGAGTGGGTAAAAGGTAAGTCAGTTGATGAAGCGGCAGCAATTAAAAACTCTGAGATTGCTGAAGAGCTAGAGCTTCCACCAGTGAAAGTTCACTGTTCTATTCTTGCTGAAGATGCAATCAAAGCAGCGGTTGCTGACTACAAGAAAAAACACCAAGAATAATTATTCCGTAATATAATGGGAGCTTTGACGCTCCCATTCCAATCGAAATTTAGACAGACTAAGGTGCAGTATGGCCATCACAATGACAGAATCAGCGGCAAGTCGCGTAAGAGCATTCCTAGATAACCGAGGCAAAGGTATCGGTTTACGTCTTGGAGTGAAGACGACTGGCTGTTCCGGCATGGCATACGTACTTGAGTTTGTTGATGAGCTCAATGAAGAAGACGAAGTATTTGAACTCTCTGGAGTGAAAATTATCATCGATCAAAAGAGCTTAGTGTACCTAGATGGTACTGAATTGGATTACGTGAAAGAAGGGTTGAATGAAGGTTTTGAATTCAACAACCCTAACGCGAAAAGTGAATGTGGTTGTGGTGAAAGCTTCAACGTCTAATTGATTGTCCTTCTGGGCAAACGAGTCCGGAAGGCTTTACTAGGACCCGAACTTAATGAATCACTTTGAATTATTTGGGCTACCAAGTCAGTTTAAGCTGGATGGTAGCCTTCTTTCTTCTCAGTTCCGAGAACTACAAAAACGCTTCCACCCGGATAACTTTGCAACGGGCTCAGAACGTGACCGTTTGATGGCGGTGCAAAAGGCGGCGCAAATCAACGATGCCTATCAAGTTCTGAAAAATCCTATTTCTCGCGCCGAGTATATCCTCGCAGAGCAAGGTGTTGAGATCCGAGGTGAACAGCAAACAATGCAAGATCCGATGTTCTTAATGGAGCAAATGGAACTGCGCGAAGAACTGGAAGAGATTGCTGACAAGTCCGATCCTGAATCGGCGCTTTTTGACTTCGACTCTAAGGTCAGCAAAATGTACAAACAGCATCTGGCAAGCGTCGAGCAAGAGCTTGATGATGGTCTATGGACTGAAGCCGCAGACCGAGTTCGTAAGCTAAAATTCATTGCCAAACTAAAGAACGAAATTGAGCTAGTCGAAGACAAACTCCTCGGCTAGTAAGCGTGACAAGGACCTATCATGGCACTACTTCAAATCGCAGAACCGGGCCAAAGCTCGGCACCTCATGAGCATAAGTTAGCAGCGGGTATCGACTTAGGTACTACCAACTCTTTGGTTGCTTCTGTACGTAGCGGCGATGCAACTCCACTTGCGGACGAGCAGGGCCGTACTATTTTACCTTCAGTCGTTAATTACGCTGAGGAAACGTTAACGGTCGGCCACGAAGCCAAAGCCAAAGCAGAGTTTGAACCAGAGAACACGATTATCTCTGTAAAACGTTTGATCGGTCGTTCATTAAAGGACATTAAGTCCCGTTACTCTTCACTTCCTTATCGTTTTAAAGAGAGTGAAAATGGCCTGCCAATTCTGCAAACACCTCAAGGTGACAAAAACCCGATTGAAGTATCTGCGGACATCCTAAAAGTATTGGGTAAGCGAGCTGAAGATACGTTAGGTGGTGAGTTAGCTGGTGTCGTTATTACCGTTCCTGCTTACTTTGATGACGCGCAACGTGCAGGTACAAAAGATGCGGCGAAATTAGCTGGTCTTCATGTTCTCCGTCTACTTAATGAACCAACCGCTGCGGCAATTGCTTATGGCCTAGACTCTGGTCAAGAAGGTGTGATTGCGGTTTACGATCTAGGTGGCGGTACTTTTGATATCTCTATCCTACGTTTATCGAAAGGCGTATTTGAAGTATTAGCAACAGGTGGCGACTCTGCATTAGGCGGTGACGACTTCGACCATCTATTTGCCGATTATTTAATGGAGCAAGCGGGTCTAGAAGCTCCGCTTTCTGCAGAAAAGAACCGTACACTGTTGAACATTGCTACTGAAGCTAAGATTGCTTTCTCTGAGCAAGACAGTGTTGACGTTGACGTTTTTGGTTGGAAAGGCACCGTGACTCGCGAGCAGTTCGAAGATCTGATTCGTCCGCTAGTGAAGAAAACCCTGATGTCTTGCCGCCGTGCGCTGAAAGATGCGGATGTAGATGCGGAAGATGTACTTGAAGTAGTCATGGTCGGTGGCTCAACACGCACATTGCTTGTACGAGAAATGGTTGGCGAATTCTTTGGCCGTACACCACTGACAAGCATTAACCCAGATGAAGTCGTCGCAATCGGTGCGGGTATTCAAGCTGATATTCTCGCGGGTAACAAACCTGACTCTGAAATGTTGCTTCTTGATGTGATTCCACTGTCGCTCGGTATTGAAACCATGGGTGGTTTGGTCGAGAAGATCATCCCCCGCAACACTACGATTCCCGTTGCGCGTGCGCAAGAATTTACCACATTCAAAGATGGCCAAACGGCGATGAGTGTTCATGTGGTACAAGGTGAACGTGAAATGGTTGATGACTGTCGTTCACTTGCTCGCTTCTCGTTAAAAGGTATTCCTCCGATGGCAGCGGGTGCGGCACATATTCGCGTGACTTACCAAGTTGACGCTGATGGCCTTCTTTCTGTTACGGCAATGGAGAAGAGCACTGGTGTTCAATCAGAGATTCAAGTAAAACCTTCTTACGGCTTAAGTGACAATGAAGTGGCGGATATGTTGCGTGATTCAATGACGCACGCAAAAGAAGACATGCAAGCTCGTGCCTTAGCTGAGCAGCGTGTTGAAGCCGACCGAGTGATAGAAGGTTTGATTGCAGCGATGCAAGCTGATGGTGATGACTTACTATCAGAACAAGAGAAACAAAACTTGATTAAAGCCATCGAAGCCTTGATTGAGCTGCGTAATGGTGATGATGCAGATGCGATAGAGCAGGGCATTAAAGATACCGATAAAGCGAGCCAAGATTTCGCATCACGCCGTATGGATAAATCGATTCGAGCTGCGTTGTCAGGTCAATCAGTAGACGATATATAAGAGATAAGTAGTTATGCCTAAGATTATTGTATTACCACACGACGATTTGTGCCCAGAAGGTGCAGTGTTGGAAGCAAACTCTGGTGACACCGTTCTAGACGTAGCGCTAAAAAACGGTATCGGTATTGAACATGCGTGTGAGAAGTCATGTGCGTGTACTACCTGCCACGTAATCATCCGTGAAGGTTTTGATTCACTCGAAGAAAGTGAAGAACTAGAAGACGACATGCTAGATAAAGCGTGGGGTCTAGAGCCTGAGTCACGTCTAGGGTGTCAGGCGAGAATTGCTGATGAAGACTTGGTGGTAGAAATTCCTAAATACACACTAAACCACGCTTCAGAAGATCACTAAAACTATCTTCCCAATATAGGGAAGAAGCAAAAGGAAGATGAGCAATGAAATGGACAGATTCTCGCGATATCGCGATTGAACTTTGTGACAAGTTTCCAGATGTCGATCCAAAAACAGTGCGTTTTACCGATCTTCATCAATGGATCATGGAGTTAGATGAGTTTGACGATGAGCCAAACCGTTCTAATGAAAAGATTCTAGAAGCCGTTATCATGTGCTGGATGGACGAAGCAGACTAAGTCTGTAAAACACAGCCTAGTTAACAATTCTTACTAAAAAAAGCGGACCTTTAGGTCCGTTTTTTTATCCAATTGACATTTTTGCCCTACATAATGCTAACATCCGTGAGTTATTAAAAAGAAGCAGCGTAGGCAACGCTGCTATAAGACAAGGAGAAACCATGTCTACACAGATGTCTGTATTTTTAAGTCAAGAGTCGGCAGCACCACATTGGGGTGAAAAAGCACTGCTTTCATTCGCTGAAAACGGCGCAACTATTCACTTAGGTGAAGGTCATGATCTCGGCGCAATTCAACGTGCAGCTCGTCAGCTAGATGGCCAAGGAATTCGTTCTATTTTTCTTTCTGGTGATAACTGGGATCTAGAGAGCGTATGGGCTTTCCACCAAGGGTTCCGTAACCCTAAAAAACATGGCTCAGTTGAGTGGGCAGCATTGTCTGATGAAGAGCAAGCAGAGCTTCAAGCTCGTATTACTTCGACTGATTTTACCCGCGATATTATCAACAAAACGGCAGAAGAAGTTGCTCCTCGTCAGCTAGCGACAATGGCTGCTGAATTCATCAAATCTGTTGCGCCGAAAGGCACGGTGACAGCTCGTATCGTCAAAGACAAAGACTTGTTGGCAGAAGGTTGGGAAGGTATTTACGCAGTAGGCCGTGGTTCTGAGCGTACTTCTGCGATGCTTCAGTTAGACTACAACCCAACTGGTGACGAAAACGCACCTGTATTCGCATGTCTTGTGGGTAAAGGCATCACCTTTGATTCCGGTGGTTACAGCTTGAAGCCTTCTACCTTCATGAGTGCTATGAAAGCAGATATGGGTGGCTCGGGTACTATAACTGGTGGCCTAGGATTAGCTATCTTGCGCGGTTTAAACAAGCGCGTAAAACTGATCTTGTGTTGTGCTGAGAACATGGTTTCTGGCCGTGCCCTTAAGCTTGGCGACATCATCACTTACAAAAACGGCAAAACCGTTGAGATTATGAATACCGACGCGGAAGGTCGCTTGGTGCTTGCAGACGGTCTTATCTACGCCAGTGAGCAAAAGCCTGAGTTAATCATTGACTGCGCGACGTTAACAGGCGCAGCGAAGAATGCGTTAGGTAACGATTACCATGCGCTAATGAGCTTTGATGATGAGCTATCGCATCAAGCGCTTACGGCGGCAAACCAGGAAAAAGAAGGCTTGTGGCCGCTACCACTTGCTGATTTCCATCGAGAAATGCTGCCATCTAATTTTGCCGATTTATCGAATATCAGCTCTGGTGATTATTCTCCAGGTGCAAGTACTGCAGCTGCATTCTTGTCTTACTTCGTTGAGGACTACAAAAAAGGCTGGTTACATTTCGACTGTGCGGGTACGTATCGTAAAGCCGCTTCTGATAAATGGGCTGCGGGAGCAACGGGTATGGGTGTTCGTACACTTGCTCGTTTCCTCAATGAGCAAGCTGGAAAATAAGATTGATTGCAGCACTCTCTTGTTTGAGTGCTGCTCTTACCCAGTAAGTCACTTTAAAAGCACAACTATTATTACAAGTACAGAAAGGAAATTTTATGGCTCTAGAAAGAACATTTTCAATCATTAAGCCTGATGCTGTAGAGCGAAACCTAATTGGTGAAATCTACAATCGTATTGAAAAGGCTGGCCTACGTATCATCGCTGCCAAAATGGTTCACCTGACAGAAGATCAGGCAAGCGGCTTTTATGCAGAGCATGAAGGTAAAGAGTTTTTCCCTCCTCTAAAAGAGTTCATGACATCTGGTCCTATTATGGTTCAGGTATTGGAAGGTGAAAATGCGATTGCACGTTACCGCGAGCTAATGGGTAAAACCAACCCAGAGGAAGCGGCATGCGGCACTTTGCGTGCTGATTACGCACTCAGCATGCGTCACAATTCAGTTCATGGTTCAGATAGCCCTGAGTCTGCCGCTCGTGAAATTGAGTTTTTCTTCCCTGAATCAGAAGTTTTCTCTCGCTAACTCGTTCATGCATCACTTTTGCGTGATGATCTAGTTCGTAATAACCTCGGAATTGTCCGAGGTTTTTTATTCCGCGTTCTCCATTTCATCGGCTAGTTCATTCGTAAGTACTCGCGAAGACGTTGGCTAATCTGAGCACCTTACAGGGGGGAAAGCTTAGTTACGTGTGTTTCTTCTCACTGCTTTCTCTGCACCACTTCTACGCTTTTGCTGTCGGTTGTCTAATCATTATTCTCACCGTAAAGTCTGATTGAAATTTAATCGTTTTTATTTTAATGCCTTAGCAAACTCAGGGTCTTACACCCCTTGTTGTAGCTGAATAAAGGCTGTACAATTCGCGCCCTTATTCTTGTTTCAGTCATTGAGAGGCAACATGACCACTGAAAAAATCAATCTACTCGACTTTGATCGCAAAGGCATGCGTCAGTTTTTCGCGGAAGAACTTGGCGAGAAAGCGTTTCGTGCCGATCAGGTTATGAAGTGGATCTACCATTTCGGTGTAGATGACTTCGAAAAAATGACAAACATCAACAAGAAGCTGCGCGAAAAGCTTTTACACAAGTGTGAAATTAAAGCACCAACTGTAGCAGAAGCTCAGCATTCTTCAGACGGCACGATCAAGTGGGCAATGAAGGTTGGTGATCAGGATGTAGAAACGGTTTACATTCCAGAAGATGATCGCGCAACGCTTTGTGTATCTTCTCAAGTAGGTTGTGCATTGGAATGTAAGTTCTGCTCAACAGCACAGCAGGGCTTTAACCGTAACTTGAAAGTTTCAGAGATCATCGGTCAGGTGTGGCGTGCTGCACGTGAAATTGGTCTTGAGAAAGAAACAGGCCGTCGCCCAATTACGAACGTCGTGATGATGGGCATGGGTGAGCCGCTTCTTAATATGAAGAACTTGATTCCTGCATTGGAGTTAATGCTGGATGACCTTGGCTTTGGTTTGTCGAAGCGTCGCGTAACCGTATCAACATCAGGTGTCGTTTCTGGTCTTGATCAGATGACGGGCAAAATCGACGTTGCGTTAGCGATCTCTCTTCATGCGCCAAACGATAAGCTGCGTAGTGAAATCATGCCAATTAACGATCGTTGGGATATTCAAGATTTCCTAGCATCCGTTCGTCGTTACATTGCTTCATCGAATGCAAACCGTGGCAAGGTAACAGTCGAGTACGTGTTGCTTGATCATGTGAACGATGACATGGACCATGCACGCGAGCTGGCTGAATTGATGAAAGACACACCATGTAAGATTAACTTGATTCCGTTTAACCCGTACCCAGGTTCACCTTACAAGAAACCAAGTAACTCACGTATTGATCGCTTCCAAAAAACATTGATGCAATACGAGCACACAGTTACGGTTCGTAAAACACGTGGTGATGACATTGATGCCGCATGTGGTCAGTTGGTCGGTGATGTAATTGACCGAACTAAACGTACGGCAATGCTGAAAGCGTCACGCGGTGCCGATACCATTGAAGTGAAAGCTGTATAAACGACCGGAATTCAAAAATAGCCAGAGCCATTCGCTCTGGCTATTTTGTTTATTGTTTAGGACATTTTCGCCAAGATTTGGGACTATCACTCTTCAACCTAAGGTTATTTGGGTATAATTTCGAATTCCTTTGTCAAAGTTTGGACAAAAGCTTGAGCTATCTGTTAGTTTGAGTGTAAAGAGTTTTTGTCTTCGTTGCGCATTCGCTTATCATGATATGTAACACTAACGATGACACCGATAATTCTCAGCACTTTCTCACATACGTTTTGCTGATTTTTGCAAAACGGGTATTCGCACTCAGATCGCTGAGAGTTTCTTAAAATTATTATTTTTGGTTAACGCGTTTTGGCTAGCTATCTTTAAAGAGGCTTAAGAACAATAACGAAAATACATGACCACGTTAGCCACTAAAACAGATTAAATACCGCCATTATGACAGAACACGAAAATACGAATGAAGTGCCACTCTCTATTGAAGCTGGCACATTACTGAAAAACAAACGTGAATCCTTGGGAATGAGCCAAAAGCAAGTTGCCGATCGCCTGAGGCTTCGCATTTCTGTGATTGAAGATATTGAAAATAACCGATTTGAATCTCAACAAGTCGCGACATTTACGCGTGGTTACTTACGCTCTTACGCAAAATTCGTAGGTCTTGATGAGAAGGTGGTTTTGACGGCGTTAGAGCAGACTGCCGATGCTCAGCCTCAAGAGCAAGAAATTGAAATGCAAAGCTTCTCTCGTAAAACAAAAGACGAGAAGCACAATAGCCGTATTATGCTCCTTACTTGGGTTATCGGGCTGGTCATTATTGGCATTTCAGCGGCATGGTGGTGGCAAAACCAACAAGAGAATAGCCTAACTAAGGAAGTAACGGATTCAAGTGTTGAAGCGCCGCAGCCCACTGCTCAAGAATTAGCTGATATCGATTTGATGACGGCTGAAGAGTTAATCGCAAGCACTCCTGAAGAAGTTGCTTCAACTAATGAAGGCGTTGCTGAATCGACTGAAGCACCCGTTGAGCAAGGGGCGGATCCTTTGCTGACTGAAACTGAAAATACAACAAGCGTAGATTCTGAAGAACCTGTTGCCGTGATTGAAGCGGCGGAAGAGGAACAGCCTGCGCCAGTAGTACCTGAAGGCATGACACTTCTTACTATGAAGTTTAAAGCGGACTGTTGGATTCAAGTAAAAGACACCAATGGTAAAACGCTGGTAAGTGGTACTCATAAGCCAGGACAAGATGTAGAACTTACCGGAAAAGCGCCATTTAAAGTGATATTAGGCGCACCGGAAGGGGTTACAATGACATTTGCAAGTGAACCTGTCGACCTTTCTGGGTATACTTCAGGCAAAGTAGCTAGATTCACTCTACCGTTATAAAAAATTATGCAACACGAATCTCCAATTATTCGTCGTAAATCGACGCGTATTTATGTGGGTGATGTGCCAATTGGTGATGGTGCGCCAATTGCAGTACAGTCAATGACTAACACTCGCACGACTGACGTAGAAGCGACAGTCGCTCAAATCCGAGCACTAGAAAAAGTCGGCGCAGATATCGTTCGAGTTTCTGTGCCTACGATGGACGCAGCAGAAGCTTTCAAACTGATTAAACAGCAAGTTTCTGTACCATTAGTGGCTGATATTCATTTCGACTATCGTATCGCGCTGAAAGTTGCGGAGTACGGAGTTGACTGTTTACGTATCAACCCAGGTAACATCGGCAATGAAGAGCGCATTCGCGCTGTTGTTGATTGCGCTCGCGATAAAAACATCCCGATCCGTATTGGTGTCAATGGTGGATCTTTGGAAAAAGACCTACAGATGAAATACGGTGAGCCAACGCCAGAAGCCTTGGTTGAATCGGCGATGCGTCACGTAGACCATCTCGATCGTCTTAACTTTGACCAATTTAAAGTTAGCGTGAAAGCTTCAGACGTTTTTCTTGCGGTGGATTCATATCGTCTGCTGGCGAAGAAAATCGATCAGCCTCTTCATTTAGGTATCACAGAGGCGGGTGGTGCTCGAGCTGGCGCTGTTAAGTCATCTGTTGGCTTAGGTATGCTGTTATCTGAAGGGATAGGCGATACGCTGCGTATCTCTTTGGCTGCCGATCCAGTTGAAGAAATCAAAGTCGGTTTCGACATCCTTAAATCTCTGCGCATTCGCTCTCGAGGCATCAACTTTATTGCGTGCCCAAGCTGCTCACGCCAAGAATTCGATGTGATTGGTACGGTGAATGCACTGGAGCAACGTTTAGAAGACATCATCACGCCAATGGATGTGTCTATCATCGGTTGTGTGGTAAACGGCCCTGGTGAAGCAGAAGTTTCTCACTTAGGTCTAGCAGGTAGTAACAAGAAGAGCGCATTCTACGAAGATGGTAAACGCCAGAAAGAGCGCTTTGATAACGATGACCTTGTGAATAAGCTAGAAGCTAAGATCCGTGCGAAAGCAGCTATGATGAATGGCGAAAACCGCATCGAAGTTAAAGTACAAGATTAATCTCAACGAGAATTACGGTAAGTATTGTGGCAAAAACAATTCAAGCAATTCGAGGCATGAACGATTGCCTCCCAACTCAGTCGCCACTGTGGCAAAAATTAGAAAACACAGTGAAAAATGTAATTAGCGCATACGGTTATAACGAAGTGCGCATGCCAATCGTTGAAGAAACAAACCTATTCAGCCGCGCTGTTGGTGAAGAAACAGACGTCGTTTCAAAAGAAATGTACACCTTTGATGACCGTAACGGCGACAGCCTAACACTTCGCCCTGAAGGTACGGCGGGTTGTGTACGTTCATGTATCCAAAACAGCCTGATCAACCGTGATGAACAGCGTCTGTGGTACATGGGACCTATGTTCCGCCATGAACGTCCGCAGAAAGGTCGTTACCGTCAATTCCACCAGTGTGGTGTTGAGGTGTTTGGTCTAAATGGTCCAGATGTTGATGCAGAGCTTATCATGATGACGGCGCGTTTATGGCGTGAGCTAGGTATCAATGAACATGTCCGTCTTGAGCTGAACTCTATCGGTTCTCAAGAAGACCGCGCAGACTACCGTACTGCACTGGTTGCATTCCTTGAGCAACATATTGATGTGCTAGACGAAGATTGTAAGCGTCGCATGCACACGAACCCATTGCGTGTTCTGGATACGAAGAACCCAGACGTTCAAGCTATTTTAGGTGATGCGCCTCGCCTTTCAGATTACTTGGGTGAAGAATCTAAAGCACACTTCGCAGGTCTATGTGAACTTTTAGACGCCGCAGGTATCAAATACACAGTTAACGAACGTCTAGTTCGTGGTCTGGATTACTACAATCGCACGGTATTTGAGTGGATCACTGAGAGCCTAGGTGCTCAAGGCACTGTATGTGGTGGTGGTCGTTACGATGGCCTTGTAGAGCAATTAGGTGGTAAACCAACACCAGCGGTTGGCTTTGCAATGGGCCTAGAGCGTCTAGTACTGATGCTAGAAACGTTGGAACTGACAGACGTTCGTCGCAGTGTTGACGTGTACGTAGTCACAGCGGGTGAAGGCACCATGATGGCAGGAATGAAGCTAGCAGAACAGCTTCGCGAGTCTGTTCCAGGCGTTCGTGTGATGAATCACTTCGGTGGCGGTAACTTCAAGAAACAGTTTAAACGCGCAGACAAAGTTGGTGCTGTTGTAGCATTAGTTCTGGGTGAAAACGAAGTTGCGGATAATACCGTAGTACTGAAAGACTTGGCTGGTGGTGAGCAAGAGACTTACAACCAAGCAGAAGTTGCAGAAAAGATCGCAGCACTGATTTAAGTCTTTTAGTAATCTAACAAAATTACATCCTAGTTCGTAAGCTAAGGCTCCCAAATGTGGAGCCTTTAAACGAAATAGGAACAATGGCAGCTAAGCTGCCATTTACATGTTTTAAGAGGACAGGAAGTGGAACTTTACGATACTGAAGAACAACAAGTTGAAGCCATTAAAGACTGGTGGAAGGAAAACGGCAAAGCCGTCATCATCGGTGCGGTTGTTGGTTTAGGTGGTCTATTCGGCTGGCGTTACTACCAGGATTCTGTGATTCAGGCGAGTGAAGCAGCTTCTCAAAGCTACACGACAGCAATGAATGCTTTGCAAGACAAAGGCACTGATGCTCAAGCTGACGTGAAAGCTTTCATTGAGTCAAATGAAGTAAAAGAATATTCAGTATTGGCTGCGCTACAACTTGCTAAAGCACAAGTTGAAGCTCAAGACCTTTCTGCTGCATTGGAGCAACTGAAGTGGGCGCAAAGCAACACTCAAGATGCTGCGTTGTTACCATTGATTAGTTACCGCATTGCGCGTATTGAGACGGAAATGGGTAACTTCGACGCTGCAACGGCAGAGCTAAGTAACGTCACTGATACAGCATGGACAGGTCGTATTGCTGAACTTCGTGGCGATATTGCGATTCGCCAAGGTGACAAAGATGCTGCGTACGCTGCGTATACTGAAGCTCAGCAAGCGGCAGATGCAAGCCCGACACTACAAATGAAATTGGACGATCTGGCGAAATAAGGACCGCATTGGATGAAAAGAGTCTTTAAGAAAGCCTTGCTAGGGGCGTTAACAATGGGAGTACTTGCCGGTTGTGCAGGTGAGAGAGACACCATTGTAATGGCGCCACTACCTCAGGTAGACAGTCAGTTTACAACCAGTAGTGAGTGGAGCACATCGGTTGGCGATGGTGTTGGTCATTACTTTTCAAAACTATCCCCTGTATTTGCGAATGATACATTGTTCGTGGCAAGTCGTGATGGCTTAGTAAAAGCGCTGGATCCTGAGAATGGTAAACAACGTTGGCAAACGGACCTAGAAGAAGATGTCATTGCTCGTCTCTCTGGTGGTATCACAGCGGCATACGGAAACCTTTACATTGGCTCTGAGAATGGTGAAGTCATCTCTCTTGACCAAGAAACAGGTGAAATTGTTTGGCGTGTAAAAGTTGGTGGTGAGGTACTGGCGAAGCCAGTTGCAGATTCAGGCCTTATTATCATCAATACTAGCCGAGGCATGTTGATTGCCCTTAATGAGAGTACAGGTGAGCAACGCTGGGCATTGAGCACAGAAGTGCCGAACTTAACTTTACGTGGCGACAGTACTCCGACTGCAATTGGCGGCGGTGTATTTTGGGGAACGGCAAATGGCCGACTCGCAGCTGCTATCGTTGAGCGTGGTCAGTTGATTTGGCAACAGCCTGTTGGTACGCCAAAAGGCGCGACAGAAATTGATCGTTTGGTTGACGTTGATTCATCGCCAATTGTGCTAGGCGGTACTCTTTTCACCATTGGATACAATGGTCAACTTATCGCCATTGACTTGCGTTCAGCGAACCCGATTTGGAAGCGTAATTACTCATCTGCGACAGACATTTCTACAGATGGTAGTCGCATCTTTGTGATAACGGAAAAAGATCATGTTGTTGCCGTTGATTCACGAAGCGGGACTGAGTTGTGGGAAAACAGCTTGCTTGAGCACCGACAACTTACAGCGCCAGTTATTGTTGGCAATTATCTCGTTGTCGGTGACACGCTTGGTTACCTTCACTGGATGGATCGTTCAACGGGCGAATTTGTTGCGCAGCAGTTTGTCGATGATAGCGGCTTGGCTGTTGGCCCGACGTTATTGTCGGATGGTTATGTGATTACAACTCGCAACGGCGATGTAAAGAAACTAACCATTAACGAATAATATCGTGATATAATTCACATTCGGCTCCTGGCTGGTGACAGCTAGGAGCCGTTTTGTTGTTTGAATTTATTAACCCTGACGTGGTTATAGGTAAAAAGCTGGTTTGATTTGGCATCGAGCAAGTCGTTACCTATAACTACAGAAGAAAGATTATTGTAGAGGTTGTTATGGTACCTGTTGTAGCTCTAGTAGGGCGTCCGAACGTAGGTAAATCTACACTATTTAACCGATTGACTCGCACTCGTGACGCGTTGGTTGCGGACTTTCCAGGCCTAACGCGAGACCGTAAATATGGCCAGGCGAGACTTGGTGAAGAGCACGAATTCATTGTGATTGATACTGGTGGTATCGATGGCACAGAAGAAGGCGTGGAAACAAAGATGGCAGAACAGTCATTAGCCGCGATTGATGAGGCTGATGTTGTATTGTTCCTTGTTGACGGTCGTGCTGGTCTGACACCTTCAGATGAAGCAATTGCTGCTCATCTGCGTAAAATTGAAAAGCCAGCGATGCTGGTAGTAAACAAAATCGATGGTATTGATGCCGATGCGGCGTGTGCTGACTTTTGGCAGCTCGGCGTGGATGATATGTACCAGATTGCGGCCGCTCATGGCCGTGGTGTGACCGCTTTGCTTGAGCGTGCTTTATCTCCATTCTTTGATGATCTACTAACAAGTGAGTCTGAAGACGGTGAGATTGAAGACCTGACTGGATTCGAAGACGAAGAGCCTCTTGTTGAAGATTACACTGAAGAAGACGCAGAAGCAGAGTTCAAACGCCTTCAAGAGCAGCCGATTAAGTTGGCGATCATCGGTCGTCCTAACGTAGGTAAATCGACACTGACTAACCGTATTCTGGGTGAAGAACGTGTGGTTGTATACGATATGCCTGGTACGACGCGTGATTCTATCTATATCCCGATGGAGCGTGATGGACGCGAATACGTACTAATTGATACCGCAGGTGTTCGTCGTCGTGGTCGTATCAATGAAACGGTTGAAAAGTTCTCTGTTGTTAAGACGCTGAAAGCGGTAGAAGATGCAAACGTCGTTCTACTGGTGATTGATGCACGTGAAAATATTTCAGACCAAGACCTAAGCTTGCTTGGTTTTGCACTGAATGCTGGCCGCTCAATTGTCATCGCCGTTAACAAGTGGGATGGTCTAGACAGTGACGTGAAAGAAAGTGTGAAGAAAGAACTGGACCGCCGTCTAGGATTCGTCGACTTCGCGCGTATCCACTTTATCTCTGCGCTGCACGGTACTGGCGTTGGTCATTTGTTTGAATCTATCCAAGAAGCATATAACTCGGCGACAACGCGTGTGGGTACGTCAGTACTGACGCGTATCATGAAGATGGCAGTGGATGATCACCAGCCGCCAATGGTTCGTGGTCGTCGTATCAAACTCAAATACGCACACGCAGGTGGTTACAACCCACCGATCGTTGTTATCCACGGTAACATGGTTCGTGAATTGCCAGATTCGTATAAACGTTATCTGATGAACTACTTCCGTAAGTCTCTGGAAATTATGGGAACACCGATTCGCATTAACTTCCACAACAGTGATAACCCATACGAGAACCGTACGAATAAGCTTACGCTATCACAAGAGCGTAAACGCAAACGTATGATGTCGATGGTGAAAAACCGCAATAAATAATGAAATTCGAATACCCAAGTTTCTACTTGGGTATTTTTTTATCAAAAGTAATCGTAAAAATGACTATCACAGCAACAAAGACTCGTTTTTGTCATCAAACATGGCAATTAGAAGCACAAATACAGCTCGTTCAATCTACGGAAGAAGTGACTTACGTTATTACAGATGTCACGCCGTTCCATCCCGTTAGTCACATATGGCCGGATCACCCTGCAGACAAAGGAACGTTGAAGGTGAATGGGGCTGAGCATGACGTAGTAGATTGCCAAGTTGGAGCAGTGGAGCAGGAGAGTGGTGCTTTGTATGTGGGTAGTGACATCCCTGTAAAGCGTGATGCTGAAGGTTGGGTGTTTGTCGTCGTGCATGTTTTATCACGTACGGAATCATTTGCAATTAATGACTTGGTAACATTAGCGGTAGATAAAGACTATCAAAATGCTTTGAGTCGAGGCCACACTGCAGGACACTTAGCGTATTTGGCGTTGAATAAAGTACTATCGGAAGACTATTGGCGAAAAGACGCAGACCGCAAAGACCCACATGGTTATTATGACTTTAATAGCTATGCGCAAGTTACTAGTTATGTCACTCCAGACAAGTGCCTCGATACGTACCGTTTAGGCAAAACACTCCGTAAAAGAGGATTAAACAGTGCAGATATGCTGAATGACCTCCAGGCGATTGCAGAAAAAGTGAATGGCCAACTGGTTGAATGGCTTCAAAGAGATGCGATGATCACCATGGAATGCCACGGCGATAGATTAACGGATTCTCGCTATTGGAAGTGCGATTTAGGGGAAGGTCAATTAGCGGTAATCCCTTGTGGTGGAACGCATGCGAGCCATTTAAATGAGTTTGCTTTTATCCAAGTTAAACTCGTTAAGCTCGACGCTCAAACTATCGAAATGCACACCAATGTAAACACTGCTTTTTGAATAAGATCTTTTTATTAAATTCTGATTTTTCGTTTACTTAAATCTCTCTAGGGTTTTTTATTCTGTCTTAAATTGGAATGCAGAATATGTAACTTATGCTTTCGGTGTGTGGTTATATAAATATTCTTTTAAGGGGTGATCGCTGATCAAGGAGTAAATATCAGACGATCAGTATAAGATCCTACGTATCAAGTATGGTTAACGCCTCGTGAAACTTGTTGGGGCGGTGATGAAGATCAACATACTTGTTCGTTATTTTGAGTAGCATGCGTTACTCGAAATTGCTTAGTTTAGAGAGAGGAACGGGATATGCAGCAGAACATTTGCCCGACTTGCAATGTCGAACTGGAATGGACAGGACAATACCATTGTGCACAGTGTGAATCGGATTTTAAAAAGGTAGGTTTTTGCCCTGATTGTGAGGCGGAGCTGGAGAAGCTGCAAGCATGCGGTGCTGCGAGTTACTTTTGTAATTTGTGTAATGAACTCAAATCAAAATCACGTGTCCGATTTGAGTTCCAGAAAGTCAGTTAACCAGAGTTTGTATTCAGTTAACGGTAGAACGAACGTCGCCTTCGGCTAACCGGGTAATCAATACATCTCCCGACTTTACATCTGAAGATTGCGTAATTACTTTACCTTGCTCAGTTTGAGTAATTGAGTAACCTCGTTTCAATGTCGCTAGTGGGCTGACGGTGTCTAACTTCTCTGCAGCAATCGCGAGTTGATGGCGCATAGTCAGTAACTTGCGATCCATTGCATCCATGAGCTTTTGCTCAACACGTTCTAGCTTCGACTTCTGCTCGGCAAGGCGTGTTACAGGAGAATTTAATTGCAGCCGATAATGTTGACGCTCGATTCGCTGTTGACGCAAGGCAATAAAACGACTCATCGCTCGCTGTAAGCGCATGTCCAACTCATCTAACTGTTGCGTCTGACGCTGCAAGCGATAGCTTGGGTGCTGTCTCTCTAGACGGTGCACTAATTGCGCAGATTGCTGCTTTTGTTGTGCTAGGTAGTAACGCATCGCGCTCGCTAACTTATGCTGGCGGGTAACTAAAGCTTGATCTTTGTGGCTGTTATCACGGCTTACTAGCTCAGCTGCTGCTGATGGAGTAGGCGCGCGTACGTCGGCGACAAAATCAGCTATTGTCACGTCGACTTCATGTCCAACGGCGCTAATAATAGGAATTTGGCTTGCTGCAATCGTGCGAGCTAATATCTCGTTGTTAAAGCACCATAAGTCTTCCAATGAACCACCACCTCGGCCCACAATTAGCACATCACATTCATCACGGCTGTTAGCGCGACCAATGGCTTGTGCGATTTGAATGGCTGCATCTTCACCTTGTACCACTGTCGGATAAATCACAACGGGTAGGGAAGGATCACGACGTTTCAATACGTCTAAGATATCGTAAAGCGCGGCACCAGTTTTCGATGTGATGACGCCAACACGTTTTGGGTGTTCAGGCAAAGGTTGCTTATTGGTTTGAGCGAACAACCCTTCTGCGGCAAGCTTCATTTTCAGCTCTTCAAACTCTTGCTGAAGACGGCCGTCACCTTCCGGTTGCATGCTTTCGATGATCAATTGGTAGTCACCGCGAGGCTCATAAAGAGAAAGACGAGCTTTTACTAGGACTTGATTACCGTTAGCGGGTTTGAAAGTAACGCGGCGATTGTTACCACGAAACATGGCACATTTAACTTGAGCGCGAGAGTCTTTAAGAGTGAGGTACCAGTGACCAGAGACAGGAGCTGAAAAGTTGGATATCTCTCCGACGAGCCAAACGATCCCCATTTCGTTTTCAAGGAGTAAACGAACTTCTGCGTTGAGACGAGAAACAGTAAAGATGTTTTGATTGGTCTTGGAGAGCACAGCTAATCTCTTAGACGTGAGTATGGAAATTAGCGGCAATATAATACATAGCAAGGGGGTAATTGCAAGAAAAAAATTAAAAAATTTGTGGTCAAGCGATTGCGTTAACCGTATAATCCCTCCGCAATATCTAATCCAAATGTAGCTTGTTGCTAACACAGATTACCCTCATTATGCGAAACGATGAGATTGGATTGTTCTTTTTACTCCTCTAATTGTGAGATATTGCAAATGCTAAGAATTGCCAAAGAAGCGCTGACATTCGATGACGTACTACTTGTGCCAGCACACTCCACCGTTCTCCCAAACACAGCTGATCTTCGCACTCAGCTAACTAAGAACATCACCCTAAACATCCCAATGATTTCAGCGTCTATGGACACTGTTACTGAAGCTCGTCTAGCGATCGCGCTAGCGCAAGAGGGTGGCATTGGCTTTATCCACAAGAACATGTCTATTGAGCAGCAGGCAGCCGAAGTTCGTAAAGTTAAGAAGTTCGAAGCTGGTATGGTGACTGACGCGGTTACAGTAAACCCTGACGCGACCATCGCTGATGTTGTTGCACTCACTGAAAAGCATGGTTTTGCAGGTTTCCCTGTTGTCACTGAGAGCAATGAGCTTGTTGGTATTATCACTGGTCGTGACGTTCGTTTTGTGACGGACCTTTCTAAGAAAGTATCTTCAGTAATGACGCCAAAAGAGAAGTTGGCAGCGGTTAAAGAAGGTGCAACACGAGAAGAAGTGCAAGAGAAAATGCACGAAGCTCGCGTAGAGAAAGTATTGGTTGTGAATGATGAGTTCCAACTAACCGGTATGATTACTGCGAAAGACTTCCACAAAGCAGAACGTAAACCAAACGCATGTAAAGATGAGCGTGGTCGTCTACGTGTTGGCGCAGCAGTTGGTGCTGGTGCTGGTAACGAAGAGCGAGTTGCTGCACTAGTTGAAGCTGGCGTTGACGTTCTACTTATCGACTCTTCACACGGTCATTCTGAAGGTGTTCTAAGCCGCATCCGCGAAACTCGCGCTGCTTACCCAGATCTAGACATCATCGGTGGTAACGTAGCAACAGGTGCTGGTGCTAAAGCACTAATCGAAGCTGGCGTAAGCGCAGTGAAAGTGGGTATCGGCCCTGGTTCTATCTGTACAACTCGTATTGTAACGGGTGTGGGAGTTCCACAAATCACTGCAATCGCAGATGCGGCAGAAGTGGCTAATGATTATGGTATTCCGGTTATTGCTGACGGTGGTATCCGTTTCTCAGGTGATATCTGTAAAGCAATCGTAGCTGGCGCATCATGTGTGATGGTTGGTTCTATGTTTGCTGGTACTGAAGAAGCGCCGGGTGAAGTGATTCTATACAATGGCCGTTCTTACAAGTCTTACCGCGGCATGGGTTCTCTTGGTGCTATGTCTCAAGGTTCTTCTGACCGTTACTTCCAGTCTGACAACGCAGCGGACAAGCTAGTACCAGAAGGCATTGAAGGTCGTATCGCATACAAAGGCCGTCTAAAAGAGATCGTACACCAACAAATGGGTGGTCTACGTTCAAGCATGGGTCTAACTGGTTCTGCAACTATCGAAGATATGCGTACGAAAGCTGAATTTGTACGTATCTCTGGTGCAGGTATGCAAGAGTCTCATGTACACGATGTTCAAATTACTAAGGAAGCGCCGAACTACCGTCTAGGGAACTAATTACCCAACGGAAACGTTTGCTTTTTCCTTGAAGCATTAAGAAGAGGCGAGTACACTCGCCTCGGTTTTAATCACTTAGCCTTAAAAAGACTGCTCAAAATGACTAAAAATATCCATGACCAACGTATTCTGATCTTGGACTTCGGTTCTCAGTACACTCAATTAGTAGCACGCCGCGTACGTGAAATCGGCGTTTACTGTGAACTATGGAGCTGGGATGTAGAAGAAGCGGATATTCGCGAATTCAACCCAGATGGCATTATCCTATCTGGCGGTCCAGAAAGCGTAACGGAAGAGAACTCTCCACGCGCGCCTCAATATGTGTTTGATTCTGGTGTTCCTTTGCTTGGCGTATGTTACGGCATGCAAACCATGGCGGAACAGCTAGGAGGCAAAGTAGCGGGCTCTAACGAACGTGAGTTTGGCTACGCTCAGGTTAAAGTTTCTGGTGAATGTGCTCTATTTAAAGACCTTGAAGCAACTCAAGACGTTTGGATGAGCCATGGCGACAAAGTAGTAGAGATCCCAGCCGATTTCGTAAAAGTTGGTGAGACAGACACTTGTCCTTACGCTGCGATGGCGAACGAAGAGAAGAAATACTACGGTGTTCAGTTCCACCCAGAAGTGACACACACAAAAGGTGGCCTACAAATGCTTGAGAACTTTGTTCTTGGCGTATGTGGCTGTGAGCGTCTATGGACTTCGGAATCTATCATCGAAGACGCGGTTGCTCGCATTAAAGAGCAAGTGGGTGACGACGAAGTTATCCTAGGTCTATCTGGTGGTGTTGATTCATCGGTAGTCGCGATGCTGGTTCACCGTGCAATCGGCGACAAGCTAACGTGTGTATTTGTTGATAACGGTTTACTTCGTCTAAACGAAGGTCAACAAGTAATGGATATGTTCGGCGACCAATTTGGTTTGAACATCATCAAAGTTGACGCTGAAGAACGCTTCCTAAAAGCACTTGAAGGCAAGTCTGACCCAGAAGAGAAGCGTAAGACTATCGGTCACGTATTCGTAGATGTATTCGATGAAGAGTCTAAGAAGCTGAAAAACGCGAAATGGCTAGCTCAAGGTACGATTTATCCTGATGTAATCGAGTCAGCTGCATCTAAGACTGGTAAAGCGCACGTGATCAAATCGCACCACAACGTGGGCGGTCTTCCAGATGACATGGAAATGGGTCTTGTTGAGCCACTACGTGAGTTGTTCAAAGATGAAGTACGTAAGATTGGTCTAGAGCTAGGCCTGCCTTATAACATGCTTTACCGCCACCCATTCCCGGGTCCAGGTCTGGGTGTTCGTGTTCTTGGTGAAATCAAGAAAGAGTACTGTGACTTGCTACGTCGTGCTGATGCTATCTTTATTGAAGAGCTTCACGCTGCAGACCTATATGACAAAGTATCTCAAGCGTTCACGGTATTCCTACCAGTTCGTTCTGTTGGTGTAATGGGCGATGGCCGTAAGTACGATTGGGTTGTGTCTCTACGTGCGGTAGAAACCATCGACTTCATGACGGCACACTGGGCGCACCTACCATACGACTTCCTAGGTAAGGTTTCTAACCGTATTATCAACGAAGTTGATGGCATTTCTCGTGTTGTTTACGACATTTCAGGTAAGCCACCAGCGACTATCGAGTGGGAATAATTTTCCTCTAGACAGTTGAGTTTATAAGAACCAGCCTTCGGGCTGGTTTTTTTGTACTTCAAGTTTGTGAAGAGGTGGTTCAACTTTTTTGTGAGAGATATATACATGCGGTTAAATTAAATATATATTCATTTTAGTTGTTTAATTATCATAAATGGTATTGCTATGGAACAGGCTGACGTTACCTCTCTCATTCCCATCCTTATTACTCTTTTCCTCGCGCTGACCACAAGAAATGTCGTTGTTGGTTTATTCGCGGGTGTGGTGAGTGGTGTCGCTATGCTCGAAGGGACATTTGTCGAAAAAGGGCCACTAGACTCGTTTAGTGCATTGATGAAAAGCTATCTACTGCCGCAATTAACTGACAGCTACAATGCGGGCGTCATTTTGCTCTTGGTCTTTATTGGTGGCTTTGTTGCCTTGATGGAGAAATCTGGCGGTGGTGTGGCGTTTGCTAAAAAGGTCACTCAATGGGTGGCTAGTAAATGCCAAGCTCAACTGTCCGCATGGTTCGGTGGTGTTGTTATTTTCTTCTCAGACCTTGGTACACCACTGATTGTTGGCCCTGTTTTTCGCCCTTTATTTGATAAGTTAAAAGTATCACGCCAAAAATTAGCTTTTATTATCGATTCAACTTCCTCTCCGGTCGCAATCTTGATTCCTTTTATCGGATGGGGTGTTTACATCATGGGGTTGATTCAAAAAGAGTTTACTGCCCTGAATGTCAGTATGAGTGACTGGGATGCTTTCATTGGTGCGATCCCGTATCAGTTTTACGCCTTTCTTGCGATCGCGATTGTGCCGATTGTCTCTTTCTTCAAATTAGACTTCGGACCGATGGCGAAGGCTGAACAACTAGCAGAGCAGGGCTCCGACTTTGGGAAAGTGCAGGAGTCCATGAATGTGTTTATGCATAAAAATGCAAAATCCAGTTTTGTATGGGCACCTTTGCTCGTTATGCTGGTGGTTCTATGTACCATTCTGGTGCCACACGGTTTTCCATTTCAAAAAGTAGCAGGCTCAACGTTCAGGGCTGCACTTTCTTCGGCATATTTCTTCGCAGCCTTTACTTTGATTGCGCTGATGGCGTTTTATGGCGTAAGAAAGCTTTCGGATGGTATTCAGGTTTATCTGAAAGGGATGTCAAACATGATGTCAGTGGCGGTGATTCTGGTCTTGGCTTGGGCGCTTAGCTCGGTTGGGAAAGAATTAGGTGCAGCTGCATACATTGCTGAACAAGCTCAAGCCGGTTTCCCTTACTGGTTATTGCCAGCGGTTGCATTTTTACTGGCCGGTATTATCTCGTTCGCTACGGGATCATCTTGGGGGACGTTTGCCATCATGATGCCATTAGTGATCCCAACTGCCATCGCGATTGATGCACCACTGTTGGTTTGTATTGGTGCGGTATTATCTGGTGGCTTGTTTGGCGATCACTGTTCTCCCATCTCTGAAACTACGATTTTGTCGTCGACAGGAGCGGGGTGTGAACAGTATGAGCACTTCCGTACACAATTACCTTACGCATTACTCAATGGAATGATCGCATTGGGGTGTTTTCTTTTAGCTGGAATCAACGCCTCACCAGTGATTGTGCTTGCCGCAATTATTTCTCAGTGTGTGGTTTATTTTGTGCTGTCTAAACAAAAGTCAACCGCGAAGCTAGAGGTGGTTTCGGCAGAACAATAAAGAGAGAAACATCACAAAGCGGAGGCTCACAGGGTCTCCGCTTTTCTTTTGAGTCAAGGTAACATTTTTCTTGTGACAAAATGTGTGTGAGGACCTATTTATTCATTTTGTCTCGCAGAATCAACGTACTTGGCTCGGTGTTTCGTATATATGATCCACTATATGTCTAGTTATTCCTCGTATATTGTATTGTTGAAATCCGGAGACTAGACATGTTTGCACTCAAACATCTTCCTCTTGCATTGAGTTGTGTCTTAGCAGCACAAGTGAATGCGAGTATGAATATTCAGCCCGATCCGCAAAATCCGAATGGTTATGTTATTGCTCGTGGTGACGTTCAAGCCGTAGAGCAAAGCAAAACTTCTGATCCTATGTATGCCATTTGGTCACAAGCATTAGAGACACGCCCGAACTCAGTAGTTGAAGCGATTGTTCCAGGGGCGACAACCAACCCAGAAAACGTGAAGCGTGTAGAGCGTGTATTCCCCGAAAGTGAGTGGGACTTCCTGACTCAAATGGCGGCACCTGAATACACTTACACGCGTTTCCTACGTGCAATTGGTAAGTTCCCTGCATTCTGTGGTGAGTACACAGACGGTCGTGATTCGGATGCAATTTGTAAAAAATCGATCGTGACAGCGTTTGCTCACTTTGCACAAGAAACCGGTGGCCATATTTCGATCGATAACGTATCGGATAATCCGCTAGGGTTGGAAGAGTGGCAGCAAGCTTTGGTTCATGTGCGAGAAATGGGATGGTCTGAAGGGCAAGAAGGTTACACAACAGGTTGTGGTCAAAATGACTGGCAAAACAAACGCTGGCCATGTGAACCTGGACAAGGTTACTTTGGACGTGGTGCAAAACAGCTTTCTTACCATTTTAACTATGGCGCGTTCTCTGAAGTGATGTTTGATGGTGATGCATCTGTATTGCTAAAAAATCCAGGCTTGGTTGCGGATTCGTGGCTGAACTTAGCATCGGCTATCTGGTTCTTCCTAACCCCACAAGCACCGAAACCTGCAATGCTACATGTGATTGACCGTACTTGGGTGCCTTCACAGCGTGAGCTTGATGCTGGCATTGGTTACGGCTTTGGTACCACCATCAACGTGATCAATGGTGGTATTGAGTGTGGGGAGCAAAACAAAGATAAAGGTCAACCTGTTAACCGTATTCGCTATTGGGAAGGACTTGCCGCTCATTATCAAATTCCAATTGAAGCCGATGAGACCAATACCTGTTGGCAGCAGACGCCTTACGGCAGCTTAAATCTGAATGGTGCGACAGACGTGTTGTACACCAACTGGGATGGAGACTGGAAATACTACTCAGATCGTCCGGGAGGCCACTCTTTTGAATGTGAACTTGTTGGTTTCCAAACGGCTTACTCTGCGCTAGTTGCAGGTGATTATGAGAAATGTGTAACTAACTTCTACCAATCTCATGCGGGTTGGCCAGAAGTTCGTGTAGTTGACAAGTTAGACCCAGTGGATCCGGTTGAGCCGCCTGTAGGTGGTGTGGCAGCTTGGGATTCTGGCAAAGTATATAACACGGGTGATCAAGTTTCTTACCAAGGTGCTGTTTACGAAGCGAAATGGTGGTCACAAGGTAATGAGCCAACGAAAGGAGACCCTTGGAAGCTGGTTTCAGGCACTCCTACGGAGCCGCCTACAACGGAACCTGAACCACCGGTGACTGAGCCAGAGCCGCCAGTAACCGAGCCAGAACCACCAGTGACAGGCAATTTTATTCAGTGGGAGCCGGGTGTAACGCAAGTCGCTAACGGCGATAAAGTGACGTACCAAAACAAATGTTTTGTTGCGAAAAATGGCCCAGGAGTGTGGGAAAGCCCAACGCAAAGCAACTGGTTCTGGGACGAGATTTCTTGTCAGTGATCGAGTAAAAAACAACCTAACCATCTATAAAGACTCTGCTTTTTTGCAGGGTCTTTTTTTATATATGTAGTGGTTTATTTATGGAATCTAAGTTTTCAATAACAGCTTTTCTCTTTTGTTCTGGAGCCCATTAAAATTCGCGCGCATTTTTTATCAACATTTTTGAAAAAAGGTATTTGTACATGTCGACAAAACTGGCTAACCCAGCACCGCTAGGTCTTATGGGTTTCGGTATGACCACTATTCTGCTCAATATTCATAATGCAGGATTTTTCCCAATTGACTCTATGATTCTAGCGATGGGCATCTTTTACGGTGGCCTTAGCCAAGTAATCGTTGGCATCATGTGCTTTAAACGCGGTGATACATTCGGCACAACTGCGTTTACTTCTTACGGTCTATTTTGGCTAACATTGGTTGGTCTAATCGTAATGCCTCACATGGGTCTTCCTGCAAGCCCTGCAAGCTTTATGGGTTGGTACCTAGCGCTTTGGGGCATCTTCACTGGTTTCATGTTCATTGGTTCTCTATGTTACCCAACAGCGAAGCAAGTGGTATTTGGCTCTCTAACTATCCTGTTCTTCTTGCTTGCTGCTCGTGATTTCACTGGTAGCGAAGTGATCGGTGCTATCGCTGGCTTCGAGGGTATCTTCTGTGGCGCAAGTGCAATTTACTTCGCAATGGCACAAGTACTGAACAACGAATTTGGTCGTGAAGTGTTACCTGTAGGTAAAGCAAAAATCGCTCGTAAAGTTGAAGCGGTTATCGCCTAAGCTGCTACTCATAATGAAGAAAGGGGGATTAACCATTGGTTAATCCCCCTTTTTTATGTCCTCAATCGGACCACTGCTTTTTCTTATTTATGTGATAACGCTATGTTGATGGTTGCTCAACAGTTTCTGCGCTATTGCTGTCTGCCGTTGGTGCTTTACCCGTTTTACGTCGGTACTTATCTTCCCAGTAATCTGCGCCTTTAATGCCCAGTGCAACAGGGTTAAATGTAAAATCGGTCACACCACGTTTTTGTTGCTCTTCGTAGTCGTTCAGTGCTTTGAGTGCAGGCTTCGACATAAAGAAGATGATCAAAATACCGATGATGTTTAGCCACGCCATCAGTCCTACGCCTACATCACCCATCGCCCATGCTAAGTTGGCGGTTTTCACGGTTCCGTAGAACACGGATGAAATAATGATGACTTTCAGAATAAACATCAGTCCATTTACTTTGAACGTACGACGAATGTAAGCAATGTTCGTTTCTGCAATGTAGTAGTAAGCCAGAATGGTCGTAAACGCGAAGAAGAATAGAGCGATTGCGATGAATGGTTTACCCACGCCAGGTAGTGCGCTTTCGATCGCCATCTGTGTAAAAACAGGACCATTTGCACCAATATCCGCTGGTAGGTTTTGAACCAGGAATGTACCTTCAATCGCACCATTTACGTTGTACGCGCCAGTGATAAGAATCATGAACGCGGTTGCTGAACACACAAGTAGTGTATCGATGTAAATAGAGAAAGATTGAACAAGACCTTGCTGAGCTGGGTGATCAACACTCGCTGCTGCTGCTGCGTGAGGACCAGTACCTTGACCTGCTTCGTTGGAGTAGACACCACGTTTTACACCCCAGCCGATTGCTGCACCAACGCCTGCCATTGGTGTGAATGCGTCACCAATGATCATGCCGAAAATGCGTGGAACCTCACCAATGTTTAGAAGGATGATGACAAACGCAGTAATGATGTAAGCTAACGCCATAAATGGCACAACGACTTGGGTAAAGTTCGCGATACGCTTTACGCCACCAAAAATGATGAAAGCCAAAATGACACAAACAACCGTACCAGTGAAAATTTTAGCAAAACTGAAGGTACCAATAGCGGTTTCAATCATGTCACCTGAGCCAAATGCGGCTTCTACTGCGTTACCGATACTGTTCGATTGAACGCCAGGAAGTAGAACACCACAAGCAAAGATGGTCGCGATAGCAAAGATCCAAGCGTACCATTTTTGTCCCATTGCTTTCTCAATATAGTAAGCAGGGCCACCACGGAACTCGCCTTCGTCTTCTTCTTTATAAATTTGTGCAAGTGTTGATTCTGCGTATGCGGTTGCAGCGCCAAAGAAGGCTACGACCCACATCCAGAATACGGCGCCTGGGCCACCGAAACCGATAGCAGCAGCAACACCAGCAATGTTACCTGTACCTACACGGCCAGACAGTGAAACGGCAAGTGCCTGAAATGATGATATCCCTTTTGTTGAACTCTTCCCTGAAAGTAATAAGCGCCACATCTCAAAGAAGTGACGAATTTGTACAAAACGCGTCATGATTGAATAGAACAAACCTGCGCCAAGGCACAAATAGATCAGTACCGGGCTCCAAATAATTCCATTCAGAAAATCAACTAATGACTGCATGAGTATTTTCCCTGTTAGTTGTGTTTGTGGTTGTTTTTCACACAATACATTACCCTTTATGTAATGCAATTGTTAACTTTTTTAGCTACAAATCCTTTGTAGCGTGATGATGAACACAGAATGGAGAGTAGTTGTTAAAATTTGGTTCTTGTTGCTTATTTGCTCCTTTTAGGTAGAAGATTTGCCTTATGATTAATTATGCAGCACATTGTCATTTAAATGTGCTGCGATTTTGATGAGTTAAAAATGCCAGTGGTTATGCATTTTGTGGAGTAAGTGTCTGCCTGTTTTTTGTTCAGTCATGTCCTCAGGCGTAACGACAAAGGTTAAGCTCCGCATTATCCATCACTTTTGTTTTTTCACCTTTCATTACGCTTGCTAGCAATTGACCTGAACCACAAGCCATCGTCCAGCCCAGAGTTCCGTGTCCGGTGTTAGTAAAAAGGTTATCGTATTTAGTCGCGCCGATAATTGGTGTGCCATCAGGCGTCATTGGCCTAAAGCCGCTCCAAAACTCAGCTTGGCTGAAGTCACCACAACGAGGAAAAAGATCACGGATGACCATTTCGATGGTGTTTTTGCGCTTTTGTGGAAGGGAAGCATCAAACCCTGCTAATTCTGCGGTGCCAGCTACGCGAATTCGGTCATCAAATCGAGTCATAGCGACTTTATAGGTTTCATCCATCACAGTAGATCGAGGAGAGAAGTGTTCATCTTCCATCGGGATGGTGAGTGAATAGCCTTTGACAGGGTAGACCGGAATATCAATATCGAGTTGCTTGAGTAGCGCTGTAGAGTAGCTGCCAGAGGCCACCACATATTGGTCTGCTTTAAATTGTCCTCGGTTCGTTTGGACACCTATGATCTTTTTACCTACTGTAACCCAATTGCTTACTTCAGTATCGAACTCAAATCGGACACCGTGTGCCTTAGCAAGCTCCGTTAGTTGTTGGCAAAATTGATGGCAATCGCCCGTTTCGTCATCAGGTAGATGCAAGCCACCAACCAGTTTGTCTTTCACAAGTGCAAGCCCTGGCTCTTGTTCAATACATTGTTCGACGTCCATTAGCTTAAATCGGGTTCCGCTTTGTTCAAGGAGCTGCATGTCCTTTTCAATAGCTTGCAGCTGTTGATGTGTTCGGAATACTTGCAAGGTCCCAAACTGACGTCCTTGATACTCAATGGCGTGTTCTTGGCGTAACTGTTCTAAGCAAATACGGCTGTGGTTAGCGATCGAAAGCATGCGAGCCTTGTTAACTTGATAGCGAGGTAGGGTGCAGTTCGCGACCATTTTACTCGCCCAGCGGATCATGTCGGCATTCAGGGTGGGTTTGATTTTAAGTGGAGCATGCTCTTCCATTAACCACTTAATGGCTTTAACAGGAACACCAGGCGCAGCCCAAGGTGAAGAGTAACCATATGAGATCTGCCCGGCATTGGCGAAGCTCGTTTCCATGGCACTGCTTGGTTGGCGGTCAATGACGGTAACTTGATAGCCTGCTTGAGATAAATACCAAGCAGAGGTTAAGCCGATAACGCCGCTGCCTAATACGATGACTTCCATTGATGCACTCCACACATTTATCAGAGTGCTCAGTTTCTTTTCTTTACCTTTTGTTAACAATCGATATAAATTACACACTGCGTTTAGAAAAACTATAGGCTCAAGGATGAAAAGTAATCTGATAAGTGGTTTGTGCCTATTTAGCCAAGTCGCGGAGTACAGCAGCTTTACTGGTGCCGCAAGACATTTACACCTCACCACTGGTGCCATAAGCCAACAAATTATTCATTTAGAAGCGTTATTAGGTTTTACTTTATTTGAACGCCACTCTCGCGGTATTCGTTTAACCGTAAAAGGCACTCAGTTACACCAAGCGACGCAGTTTCACTTTTCGGAACTGAGCAAATTGCTTGATGAGCTCAAAGTAGAAAAGCAAACCAATGAAATTCGTTTGAAGTTGACGCCTTCTTTTGCTTTCAAATGGTTAGTCCCAAAGCTCGAAAGCTTCCATCATGATAATCCGGATATCCAAGTACAAATCTTTGCGGAAGGTGCGCTGGTAAATAGTGAGATAAAAGACTATGACGTCGCAATTGACTATGGTCTTCATCCTTATAGAAATGCTAACGCGGAGCTGATTTTGGATGAGCATCTGCTACCGGTGATGAGTCCAAAATACCTTGAGGATCATGGCTGGCTAAAAACGTTGTTTGGTGAGCAAAAAAACTCAATGCCAGTGAAGCAATGGCAAGAGGCGACGCTACTACACGATGCGATGCCATGGGAAAAAGCGACGCGTGACTATGAGTGGCTATATTGGGCGTCAGCGATGGGGTTGGATTTTAAAACCGATATCGGACACTTTTTTAATCGAACGGATATGGCGATGTCTGCAGCCGAAGCTGGCGTTGGGATTGCGATGGCTCGAATGGCATTGATTGAGGATGAATTGACGACAGAGCGTTTGGTTTCTCCATTCAAACCGATTCCTGCCAATGCAGGGTATTACTTGATCATGAACACACGTACGAATGCGACAGAAACGTTTCGTCACTGGTTACTTGGACAGTTGAATTAGCGTTTTATCTCTGTGATTCATCCCTACGTTATTTGTTGAAAAATTGGGCAATATAAGTTTTATAAGCAAGGTAAGTGCTTTGCTTGCCGCTATTTGAGTGATGAAAGACAGGGAAGAACATGAAAGACGAAACGCTATCTATCCATTTTGGTTACGAAACTGACCCGACCACCAAATCTGTCGCGACACCGATTTATCAAACGGTCGCGTATGAGTTTGATAACGCGCAGCACGGCGCTGATCTGTTTAACTTGGAAGTGCCGGGGAATATCTACACTCGCATCATGAATCCGACTAACGATGTTCTGGAAAAACGCATGGCGGCGTTAGAAGGCGGCATTGCTGGATTGGTCGTGAGTGCGGGGAGTGCAGCGATTAACTATGCAATTCTGACGTTAGCGCAAGCGGGCGATAACATCGTTTCTACGCCGCAACTTTATGGCGGTACTTACACTTTGTTTGCGCACATGCTGCCAAATCAAGGTATTCAAGTGAAGTTTGCCAAAGATGACAAGCCAGAAAGTTTGGCCGAGTTAATTGATGAAAATACCAAAGCGGTGTACTGCGAGAGCATTGGGAACCCTGCGGGTAATATCATCGATTTAGAACGTGTGGCGGAGCTTGCTCACGCACAAGGCGTACCTGTGATTGTGGACAACACCGTCGCGACGCCAGTGCTGTGCAAACCCATCGAATTTGGTGCGGATATCGTAGTTCACTCTCTCACTAAATACGTTGGTGGGCATGGCACCACATTGGGTGGCGTGATTGTGGATTCCGGTAAATTTCCTTGGGCACAGCACAAAGACCGCTTTCCTGTTTTCAACCAACCAGAACCTTCTTACCACGGCGTGGTGTATACCGAAGCGTTTGGTGAGGCGGCATTTATCGGGCGTGCGCGTACCGTACCACTGCGTAATACCGGAGCAGCATTATCACCGATGAATGCATTTATGCTTATGCAAGGGTTAGAAACGTTACCGCTGCGTATGGAGCGCCATACCGAGAACACACTCAAAGTGGCTGAATTCTTGGAACAGAATGACAAAGTCAGTTGGGTAAGTTATGCCGGATTGCCAAGTTCTGAACACTTCCATCTCGCCGAAAAATACATGAAAGGTAAGCCTTCTGCGATTTTGTCGTTTGGTTTAAAAGATGGTTATGACGCTGGTGTGCGTTTTTATGATGCTTTGAAAATCTTTAAGCGTTTGGTGAACATTGGCGATGCAAAATCATTGGCTTGCCATCCTGCATCGACGACTCATCGTCAATTGAGCGAAGCAGAACAAAAACAAGCTGGTGTGTCTCCAGAGATGATTCGTTTATCGGTGGGTATTGAACATGTTGACGATATTCTAGCCGATTTAGAACAGGCACTAAACGCGTAAAACGATTCTGTTTTTAGCTTTGGGTTACCCATAGGCCAGCCTTTAAAAAAGCTGGCCTATTTTTATTTTATTGTTTAAATATCAAGGGTTTTGGTGTTTTTGGTTTGTGGTATTCCAAAAGCTCATAGAGGGTGAGATTTATTCTCTTGTCACGTTTGGGTTTGTTCCTGATGATGTGTGCAAGTATTACACATTGGAAGGGACTCAAATGTCTTACGTATTTCACCGTCATTGCCATGCTACGCTACCAATCATCGATAGAGGTGAAGGTGTTTATCTATTCGATAAGCATGGAAAGCAGTATCTCGATGCTTGTGGTGGTGCTGCGGTATCAAACCTTGGCCACAGTCATCACGCCGTTAAAAAAGCCATGTTGGAACAGCTCGAGCGAGTGCCATTTGCTCATACTGGATTTTTTACTAGTGACAACAGTGAGCGCCTAGCAGAATTGATTTGTCAGCACATGCCTGAACAGTTCAACCATGTGTACTTAGTCAGTGGAGGATCAGAAGCGGTGGAGTCGGCACTAAAAATGGCGCGGCAGTATTTCGTGGAATCAGGTAAGCCAGAGAAAAAGCAATTCATCGCGCGTCAGCAAAGTTATCACGGCAATACCTTGGGGGCTTTGGCTGTCGGAGGTAATGAATGGCGACGTGAACCGTTCAAACCTATCTTGCATCCGAGTCATCACATTGCCCCGTGCTATGCTTATCGTTATCAGCAGAGTCATGAGTCGGAATTGGGTTACTCATTGCGAGCGGCGAATGAGCTAGAGGCAAAAATTCTTGAGTTGGGGGCTGATAATGTCATGGCTTTTGTCGCCGAGCCCATTGTGGGAGCCACCGCTGGAGCTGTGCCTGCCACACAAGGTTACTTCAAGCGTATTCGCGAAATATGCGACCAATACGATGTGTTATTGATCTTGGATGAGGTCATGTGTGGCGTTGGACGCAGTGGCAGTTTTTTTGCATTTGAGCAAGAAGAGGCAGAACCCGATCTGGTGTGTATGGCTAAAGGGCTTGGTGCGGGTTATCAACCTATTGGCGCGGTGGTTGCGAATGATCGAGTCTACCAAGCTATTGCCGGTGGAAGCGGTTTTTTCCAACATGGCCATACCTTTATGGCGCACCCTGTGGCGTGCGCTGCTGCCGTGGCAACCATTCAAACCATCTTCCAAGATGATTTATTAACGGCGGTGAATCAGCAAAGTGCTTTGCTGCGTAATGAGCTTACTTCTGCATTGGCCCATTTACCGTACATTGGCGACATTCGTGGTAAAGGCTTGTTTATGGGCATTGAGCTGGTGGCGGATAAAGAAAGCAAGGCGCCTCTGAGTAAAGCCACATTGGCAGACAAACGCATCAAACAGCGAGCAATGGAAAATGGCTTAATGTGTTACCCAATGGGCGGAACGATTGATGGCGTTAATGGGCACCATATTTTGCTCGCACCGCCATTCATTATTCAGTCTCATCATATTGATGAACTAGTCGGCAAACTCTCACTGACGTTAAAAGAGGTGGCGGAGACATGGAAGTAGCAAACCAATATTTGCGAGAACCTATCGCTATTATCGTGGCTCCAAACGGCGCAAGAAAAACCAAGCACGATCACGTCAACTTACCCATGACAACAGACGAACTGGTTGCAGAGGCTATTGCTTGTCAAACGGTAGGGGCTGCCATGATCCATTTGCATGCTAGAGACGCCAACGGACGTCATTCATTAGACATCGACGACAACATGGAAATTTACCATGCCGTGAAAGAAGCGGTGGGAGAAACCATGATGGTTCAGCTCACCACAGAAGCGGTGGGTTTATATTCTCCGCCACAACAGCGGGCGTTAGTCAAAGCTGTGAAACCTGAAGCGGCTTCTTTCGCATTGAGGGAGTTAATCCCCGATCGCGCAAGTGAGAAAGAAGGGCATGCCTTTTTCCATTGGTTGGCAGAGCACAACATCGTGAGCCAAATTATTCTCTACGATGCAACCGACATTGAACGTTATTTCCAACTACGCGATGCGGGCGTGTTACCTAAAACGTATCAGCATGCCTTAGTGGTGTTAGGGCGTTATCACCAAGCTCAACAGTCTTCGCCATGGGATTTACGAGGTTTGAATTTGGCGCGTTTTGTCGAGGAAGAAATTCGATGTGCCATTTGTGCTTTTGGCGCGCGAGAGCAAGACTGTTTAGCGAGTGCGATGTTACTTGGATTCGATGTGAGAGTTGGGTTTGAGAATAACCACTTCGATGTGGCAGGCGAATTAGCAATCAGCAACGCGGCTCAGGTGGAAGCTCTACGCGATGTGGCGCATCGCTTCGCGATACCTTTACACAGTGCGCAAAGTTTGCGTTCAGTTTTGAAGTAAATCTGTTCGCGGCAAGGAAAATAAAGAAGAAAGTAAAAAGGCTCCACCGGAGCCTTTTTGGTATTTGTCGTTAGTTTTCGGTTTGCACTGCGGGTTGACGAGCGGGATGTTTGATAAACACCGCGACAACAGCCGCTATCGCTAATGCAAAACAGTAGTAAGAATTAGCAACTACTTCAAGTGGCGATAGGTTGAATACGGAACCTAGCAGCAGTACTTGAGCACCGTAAGGCAACACGCCTTGCACCACGCATGAGAAAATGTCTAACAAGCTTGCTGAGCGGCGAGGAGAGACATTATTCTCTTCCGCCAGTTGGCGAGCAACGCTGCCCGATACAATGATGGCTACGGTGTTGTTTGCCGTACAGCCATTGACCATCGACACCAAGCCTGCGATACCTAGCTCACTCGCGCGGCTGTTGGCATGCTTAGAGTGGCTAGAGCCAAACGCGTGGATAAGGCTGCTAACGAAATTGGTTAGGAAAGCAAGGCCGCCTTGACGACGCATCAGTTCACTCAAACCACCAATTAGCATGGACAACAAGAAGATCTCTTGCATGTTACCAAAGCCTTTATAAACGTCTTGGGCTAGATTAGTCAGTCCGTAATTGTCAATCGATGCCAAGCTCACGCCGCCAGCCAAAAGGATACCAATCGACAGAACCACAAACACATTCACACCAGATACCGCTAGGATCAAAATAGTGATGTACGGCAAGACTTTTAGCCACTCAATATCGCCAGTTGCAGGCACTTGAGTCGCTGTACTGTTGAAAGCGAACACTGCAATCGCGATCAACGCCGCAGGCAAAGCAATACGAATGTTCTCTTTAAACTTGTCTTTCATCTCACAACCTTGAGAGCGTGTCGCCGCGATGGTGGTGTCAGAGATGATAGAAAGGTTATCACCAAACATAGCGCCGCTCAGCACAACGCCTGCAGTTAACGGTAAGCTCATCCCGGCTGATTCAGCAATGCCTAACGCTACGGGTGCAACGGCTGCGATGGTACCCATCGAAGTGCCCATTGCTGTTGCGATAAAAGCAGAAATCAGAAAAATGCCCGGTAAAATCATACTGGTTGGAATTGCGGATAAACCAAGGTTCACCGTTGCATCAACACCGCCAGAGGCTTTTGCTACAGCAGCAAAGGCACCAGCAAGAAGATAGATCATACACATTGCGATGATGTCTGGGTGGCCAACACCACGCATGAAGTGTTCGATTGAGCGGTTAAGTTTCTCTTTACTTAAAAGAAACGCAATGATGATGGCTGGTAATACCGCGATGGGTGCAGGCAGCTGGTAGAAGGCAAATTCAACGCCTTGTAAAGATAAGTAAGTGCCTACGCCAATAAACAGCGCAAGGAATACAATCAATGGGATCAGTGCGACCGCAGAAGGTGCAACTGTTTTAGTTGTTTGTTGGGAACCGGACATGTAAACGACAATGTTAATAATAAGAGAGAAGAGCAGACTAATATCACATTTACACATTGTCAACGTCTAGACGTCTAAATGGCTGTTTAAATTTTGCACGTAAAGAAAAAGATAAAAGCTCGTATTACGTATCTCACTGATACCACGAGCTTTAGTTATGCGCCAATGAAGAGGCTGTCGTTATTGCATTGATTTGGCTTTTTTGCGTTTAACAATACCTAAAACCATCCACGTAAATAAGACAGCAGCAAATGCCCATACCAGATATTTGTATTCGGTGTACAGGTTGCTCAACACGCTTAAATGTTCAAATGCAAAGTGAGTTAACAAGCTGAATACCAATACCCAAACCGTCGCCGCGAGGGCGTTACCGAGCAAAAACTCTCTACGTGGCATTTTCGCGATACCGCATGCAAGAGGCATAAATTGCTTCATTCCTTCAATAAAGCGACTGACGACCAAGCACGTAGGGCCGTATTTCTGGATCGTCAATTGAAGCGTTTGCATCTTCGGGCCGGAAATGTAGCCTTTTTTATCTAACCACCCCTCAAAGTAATAACCGATTAAGTAGCCACAGGTATTACCAAAAAAGCAGCTCAGCCACGATACCATCATTACCATACTTAGGTTCATGACTTGTTCTGACGAGAGCAAAGATGCCGCGATCATCAGTGATTGACCAGGCATCGGGATACCTATCCCTTCTAGAAATATGCTGACAATCAGCGCAACGTAGCCATATTGCTCAAGCAAAGGCTTCATTGACATGAGAAGTTCGTTAATATGTTCCAAAAGCTTTCCCCTAATAAAAGCGGAACGAAGTTGGAGTGATACTCCGAATGTCCTATTGGGTCAATTCTTGTTTCTCACCGTTGAGAAAAACTGACATGCCTCTGATAATTGCGCAGAATCAACCTGCAGCTTGCTTTACTCGCCGCCACGCTCTTTGGTAGCGGCGAACTAGGGAGATCCTTATGACTCTTTGGCTTTGGTGAATGCGCCATACAAATCAAGGCGGCGATGACGTAAGTTGGTGACAGAGCCTTCGGTATTAAGCTGTTTCAACTTAGTCAAATCAACATCAGCGAAGATTATCATTTCGGTGTTGGCGCTTGCTTCTGTCAAGGTCGCATCGTGTGGGAAATAGATATCCGACGGTGAGAATACGGCAGATTGTGCGTACTGGATATCGACATTATCAACACGAGGTAAGTTGCCGACACTGCCCCCAATTGCAACGTAGCATTCGTTTTCGATGGCTCGTGATTGGGAACAGATTCGTACTCGTTGGTAGCCATTTTTTGTGTCTGTCCAGAAAGGAACGAACACAATTTGTGCGCCTTGCTCGGCGAGCATTCTTCCCAATTCAGGGAATTCGCTGTCATAACAAATCAGTATGCCGACTTTGCCCGCATCGGTTTCGAACACTTGAACATTGTCACCACCGTCGATCACCCAGTCTTTTTGCTCATGGGGCGTGATGTGGATTTTATATTGAGCGTTAATTTCACCATCTCGTTGCAGCAAGTAGGCCACATTATACAGTTTGCCATCCTCGATGACGGGCATACTGCCAGCAATAATGTTGATGTTGTAGGTGACTGCCATCTGCGAGAAGCGGTTTTTGATCTCTTCTGTAAAGCTAGCCAAAAAGCGAATTGCTTCGACGGAATTTTGGTCGTTTTGCAAGCCCATCAGCGGCGCGTTAAAGAATTCAGGAAATAGGGCGAAATCGGCTTTGTAGTTCGCAAGAGAAGAGATGAAGAACTCAGCCTGATCGAGCAAGTCCTCTAAGTCATTCATGGCGCGCATTTGCCATTGCACAACACCAATCCGAATCAGTGTTTTTTCTACATCGTGTACGGATTGAATATCCTCTTCGTAGAAAAAGTTATCCCACTCCAGCAGAGTTGCGTAGCCTTTAGAAGCACTGTCCTCTGGCAAGTAACCACGCATAATACGTTTGACATCGAAGTCGTTTGCAAGCTGAAAAGACAAAATAGGATCGTGAAGCTCACGGCGTTTTATCTTGTCGATGTATTCAGCCACGCTCAGTTCGTCAGCATATTTGTGGTAATTCGGGATGCGACCACCGGCTAAAATTGCTTTGAAATTCTTACTCCGGCAAAGTTCTTTACGCGCATCATACAGACGACGACCTAAACGCAGCCCACGGTAGTCCGGGTGAACAAATACATCGAGACCATACATGGCGTCACCGGTCACTTGGTTTTGGATTACGTTGTTCTCGGTGATGATGTCGGTGTACAGGTGAGGAAGTGAAAATCGGTTGTAGTCCACTTTGATTGTTAGCGCTGCGCCGACAATTTTTCCGTTATCCTCAATACAGATTTGTCCATCAGGAAACTGATGAATAAGATCCATGATGGTCAGGCGTGGCCATGAGCCACCAACATCAGGAAAAACAAGGTCCATTAATTCCGCGAGCTCTGGGTAATCGGTCGGCTCAATGGTGCGTAAAGAGAGTCTTGGCGTGTTGCTGTCCATATCCTACTATCCATTTATCCTTTTTAAATAGTATGGATGAGAATGCCATAAATTTGAGCAGACAGATACCGAAGTCTTTGAGTTGTTTTGGTTTACCTAAACGAGTTTAAAGAAACAACATTAACTTAGCTTGCTCTTCAGCCATTCGTGAAATGCCACTACTTTTTTAGCTGAAAGTCGATAATTTGGAATCATCACGTAATAACCATAACCGCTCTGTAAAGAGAGGTTGAGAACATGCTGAATGTCCCCTCTTAAAATCGAATACTGCGCCATAAAATCAGGAAGCAAGGCGAGCCCTTTTCCCATTCTGACAGCTTCGCAAGCTAGGTAAAAATGTTCGACGCCTACAGGTTGATAGGTAACGGGAGATTCTACAGTGTAGACAGCGTTAAATTGCTCCCATAGCTGAGGGCGAGTGATTTGAGGTATAAAAGGATAATTGCTAACAGCGTGCACACTCTCAATTGCAGGAGCATTTGTACAACCGACTAATAACAATGTTTCTTCGCACAGTAAGTGGCTGTATTCATAATGTGTGGATAATGGAAGGCAGCGAATATGTAAGTCACTTTCGTTGCTCGAATCTTTGACGTTCCCATCCCCAGTACAGACTCTTACTCGGATGTTAGGATGTTGCTGGTGGAAGTCATCAATATTAGGTATCAACCAAAGACTGGCAAAAGAAGGGGTTACGTCCACGGTGAGTAATTCTTGCTTTGAATCTGACTGGATTAAGTTGGCAGTTGCATGCTGAATAAGCTCCAAAGCTTCTGTGACTTGCGGCAGATAACGCTTGCCTTCTTCGGTTAACTCAATACCACTCGTCCCTCTTTGTATTAAAGGTAAACCCACCAATTGCTCCAGCGATGCGATTTGTTTGCTTACTGCGCTTTGCGTAATACATAGGGCATCCGCTGCTTTAGAGAAACTGAGGTAATTAGAGACCGCGACAAACGTCCTTAATGCTCGAATAGAAGGGTATTCAGTGCCTTTTAACATACTTCAGTTCCATTAAACTCTGCTTAGGCAAAGAGTAGAGTATTCACGGCTTGAAGCAAAGTAAGATGCAACGTATGTGTGATTAGCTTCCTTTCTTATAAAAACTAGCTAAGCGTTTTTTGACGGATTAATCTACAAGAGTATTTTAGATGTTTATTTAATTTCTTTGAAAAATCTACAAATTAACAAGAATATTTTTCACATCAGAGATTAACCTCAATTTAGTATTGTTTATATAAAGTAAACAGACAGCTCTTTTTTCTATTTTTGTTCGGCGATCTTTAGAGGATTGTCAGTATTCTATAAAATTAAATATATTTTTCATTAATTTAAAGTTGGCATTGCATTTGCTCTTTACTATTCGAACCTTCAATGGAACTTATATTAGGAGAACGAAATGAAAAGCAATGTTGTTACTTTGATTAGCCTTTTTTCTTTAGCAACGTTTAGTACTTTATCACATGCTGCGGACTCCAACGATCATGGTGTATATGTTGGCGCCAACTACGGTTACTTAAAAGTTGATGGACAAGATGACTTTGATGATGACAGCGATGTTATTCAAGGTTTAGTTGGTTACCGTTTTAATCCTTACTTAGCGTTGGAAGGTGGTTACATTGATTTCGGTAGCTATGGTAATAACCTAGCAAATGCCGAAACGGACGGCTATACAGCGGCTCTAAAAGTTACTGCTCCCATTGCTGATCGTGTCGACCTTTACGCAAAAGGCGGTCAAATGTGGTACTCGACGGATTACAACGTTGCGGGCTTCCAAGGCAACAAAGATGATGAAGGTGTATTCGCTGGTGCCGGTGTTGGTTTTAAAGTTACTGATAACTTCTTAGTTAACGCAGAATATATGTGGTACGACGTAGAACTCAATGCGGAGAATGTCGCGAACGGTGCAAACACGGAAACAGACTTTAACCAAGCATCACTAGGTGTGGAATATAGATTTTAATATTGTTAACAACTCTAAGCCCTAATAAAAAGCGAAGCCTAAATAGCTTCGCTTTTTCTGAACTCAATCTAGTTGAGGATAATTGAGCGGTTTTTAGAATAATTGTTAGTGTCTTTTACTGTCACGCTACTATATTTAGAGCATTTCTAACATGACTGTCTAACCTTCTTACTAGTCTCGAAAAACAAAGTTTTATCACTCTATAAGTAATACTCGATAGGTCGATCGCTGCGCTACCTGACATTACATTCATGTGACCTAAAATACCGCGGACGTGTTCTGTATACTCGTTTTTTAGTTTTGAAATGTACGCCATAGCTTTAGCTAGTTGATCCCAAGCAGTAAGGCCTACGGTTGCTATTTGTTGTATTATATGACCCAGACCTGAAATTCTTAGTAAGGTCAAAATTGAAGAGACTATTTTACTTACCCAACCATCAGTCATTCGAGCATTATATCTATTGTTGAAGTCAAGAAATACGTTGCGTTCTAGGTAAGTTTGAGATTTGGGTTGTAGTGCCGACCACTCATTACTTGTAGCGGTATTGACATAACCCGGAACAGATTTTTTTCCTAGTCCATGAGCGCAGAAGTAGATGCCAGAACTTCCATCTAGCCGATACTCAATACCACCGTGAGTAAATGGCCAAAGAGGAGACATAGGAACTGGATCTGCACCATGAGTGCAGCGATATGAAGAATCTAACTCCCTTCTTGCGTATGGTTTAAAGCCAACTTTTGGTGCGCCAAAAGTATATAGGTGTACGCTATAGCCGTACTGACTCTTCACCCAATCTGCCGCTAATGAAGCAAGAGCACCACCTAAACTATGACCTACACAGTGTATTGCCTTCGGTGCTTTCATGTTCTTTTTCGAATAACCAGCGATGTATGCTGCAAGTTGTGGCTTTATCGTATTGAAGAGATTTACAAAACCTGCATGTACCCTGTAACCTGATGAGGTACCTGATATCCCAATGTTTCCATCGGTCATAATGTCGCCGATGTTTGCTTGAGTGCCACGAAAGGAAAATACTAAAGTATCGGTAAACTCGCCCTTACCTCGACCTATCGCTACAAAATCTGATGTCATTCCACCAAATCCCATAAAGCCACTTGTCGTTCCTTTTTTGACATCATTCCTTAGATCAAATGTAAAAAACTTTGCTATATAACCACTAACGTTACGAACATTAGTTGCGAATACAGAATAAGGGATTTCTGCGATTCTAGATGATAGCTTTGGTGAGAGTGATTGCATTCTTTAATTTCCATATAAATCAGAGTCAATATATCCAAATAAATCACATTGACTATTTACGTAGTAGTCATCGTTTTCGTCATCATCAATTGAAAAAGCAAAGTACTTAAGAGGGTTTGCTGCATCACAGACTAGATTAGCCATATTGTTTTTTACGTAATCCTCTATTTCATAGCCATCGAACGAACCTTCCCAAATAATAACGCTTTCATCAATATCTAGTTCTGTGGTTAAAACAATAGTTACATAATGTTCAATAAGCGGGATCTTAACGCTCTCTTTGTTCTCATACACAGGAGAAAATTCAAACCGACCATTGCTGTCAGTAAATGTTGATAAGTCTATTGATTTTCCTGAAGCGCTTAAACCAATACTAAGACTAACCTTTTGGTTATCAATCGGCTTCCCTTTTTTTGTTAGCACACCATTGATTTGTGGTGTGTATTGGTTAACTTTATCGCTATTCAATATACTCTCTCCAAAACTCATATTAATGCTCAACAATATGATTGTAATAAATCCAACTAAGTAATTTCTCACATCGACTTTTTTCATTTTAAAAATCTATAAATGTATATGTATAGTGTGTTTTTACAATATTTAATGCTAACTATGTGATTCGTACTGCATTGCCCTTGTAACTTGTGAATTTGAAAATTACATTTTTAGATTTATGTTTATCTACTTGACCGATTTTTATTAGCATTAATAAAGTTTAAATCTGGAATACTCAGTCTACGCTAACCTTAGGTAGTTATATTGTATTGGATTTTTGAGGCTTTCATCAGGTAATGTGGAAGCAAAATAAACGAGAGCTATCGAATGGGAAAGAGCTCTATAAATACTAGGTTTCAGACAATGAAATCGTATTGAAAATAGTTAATTAGTCGCTTGCTCAAGAGGTGTTTTTATTACTTTACATCGTAATGCTAGATTGACTTGATAATTTATTTTTCCGCCAATTGTGATAACCAAGAACAAAAGAAAAGGCTTATTGAGTATCTTTTGATGGTTAGTGATAAACCCAAATTGTTCAACTTTAACCCATCATAACTCTATAACTTAGATTTAGCATTCGTAGTTGTTGATACCCCAAAAACTTAGAACACTTTAAATCGAAGAGCATATAGTACACACTTTTTGTCCTTGAATGAGTTCTTCTGAACTTCCATGTGTTTTTGGTGGTGTATTTATGAGCGTATCGCCTGTTACTTAATACTCAACGAGTTTTTAAATCGGTGTACGTTCAGAGTTATGCAGTAATGCTCGTGAAAAGTTATCAGGTAGCATGAGTGCGTGAGAAAAGAAGACAATGTGGATAGTGGATAGTGGATAGTGGATAGTGGATAGTGGGTTGTTGATACAAAAAAGGCCACCCTAGGGTGGCCTTTTCCAAACGTTTGGTGGAGCTGGCGGGATTCGAGAGTTCGTCGCCTTTCCTTCTGTAAGTCTCTGATATACAAGGAGGGTACACCAGTGGTTTACTCGAAATGTAGCACACCTTGTAGAACACTGCTAGTTCAGTTCAGTTCCCACTTTGGGAGTTGAATTACTTGATTAGAGAGCTGTTGAGTTTCGAACCATTCTAGCTTTTGCGCGATAGCGTTTATCAATTACTGACATCGAGTAAAGTCGGCCAAGCATACGATTTGTTATGTTTAGATGAAGTGCTCTTGGTGAGTCTTTGATTGATAGCCATTGCGTCATTTCACTCAAGAGATATTGGTGTTGTTGGTTCCGGACTTTTAGTAAGCTTCCTTGAACAACTACGCCCGTGATTAGCTTTGGTGATGTTGCACTATAAAGCTTAGTTTTGTTTGGGTGCATGCAGTGGTCGTACTTAGATATTATCCTTCTAGCACAAGAAGAAAATAGACGATTCACTTCCTTTCCTGAGAATGTTAAGTCATCGACGTAAACGGTCATTTTAACGTTGTGCTTTATGGATAGTTCGTTTAGCTCATTGAACATCGTATGATTTGCCCAGAACGCTAACGGCATACTCAGACGACTTCCTGTGGGAATGTGTGAATGAATAGTGCATAGGTCAGCTAATAGATCTGCCACATCAGGAGCGCACTTCATAACACCATAAAAGAAAGAAAAGACCATCCTCCTAGTTGTTGAAGGAAAGAATGAGCGAATATCAGTGGTCAGGACGTTGTGACTATCTATGTGTGCTTCTGCATTCGTTACGTTTGAAACCCCTTTCTTTCCTGAATGTAAGTAATCAGGAGTGTCGATTCGACATAAAAGGCTCGCGATTCGAGTATGCACCATGTCTAAACTTCGAGCTGGTTGCTGTATCTTTCTAGCTTTACCCCCTGAATTATCTTCGAATTCTTTGTAGTTTCCTTGGTCTGTGCGTAAAGCTCTAAGGGTCTGTAGGGAGTGATTTAGCACCTCTGCGAGACGCCGTTTAGTTCTGAGTTTATATAAGGGAGAGTCTTTAAGAGCGTAGAACTTGCCTCGCGTATCAATTTTGAGCTTTGTTTTTGTTTTGGGCATGTTCGTCAGTCATCCATTCCAAGATTTTTAAGGCTTTACCAGCGAGAGACTTTCTAATTATCTGACTATACTTCCTTTCCTTTTCTACAGTCTCTGAAAACAAGACTAAAGAAGATACTGGAAGCTCAAACATCAGCGCATATTTGTTTAGAAGTTCAGGGGATATTGGGCGTTGATTAGACTCTATTTCAGATAGCTCGGTCTTAGATATTCCTAGGGCGAAAGCAGTTTCCGAGGGGGACTTATTGTGGTACTTCCGTATCAGTCGCAAAGCTTTATGAAGCATGAAGTTTTCCTTTGAGTTGAAAGAGGGGAGAACACATTACTCACCGTCTCCCTCTAACCATCTTACGATGGCTACTAGAATGTTAAGAATCCTAGTGAGGGTAATGAAGCAAGTCCAAGCATAAGCTTTCCAGCTTTTCTTCGGCTTCTGGTTTTCCTGTGTCTGTTGTTCTGTATTTGTTTGGTTCATATGAACATCTCCTTGTGCCCTTGAAGCCGTAGACTTATGTCCACTGGAAAACTTCAAGGTTCGCCTCACAAAGAAGGGATGAACAACACTAGCTCCCATTTCACGAACCTTGTTCGTCAAAGGTTCGAAACCCGCCCGCGCTTTCGTTCTCAGTCTTATCCAGCAACCTGATGATGAACATCAAGCGACGGCGAAGGGAACACGCACGGGGGAAAAGGCAGAAAGTCCGAAACTTTCCTCGAGTTTGCACTCAGTTGATGGCGAGTTTCCCTCTTAACAAACACAATATTAGATTAGTTTATCTACTGATTGCATGTCAATGTGTTGAATATCAATTGGTGGATGAGGTTATGGCATATGTGATGTTGGGCGTTTTAGCTCTAATGATTTTGTGTAAAAAATCTGAGTGCTTGTATACATAATGCGCTTACTTGGTTTTCCCCCATGCCCCTTTAGCATACCTGCGGCTCTATGTTTCGATAGAGCTATTGCCAGCTTATGTCTAACTTTAAATGTATGAGTTGGAATACTCTTATCAAAGGTTGAGTGCAATAGATTATGCCCAAATGCATACACTCTAAGGGTGTTATTTTTGTATGCTTTAGGTGTTGACTTGTCGATATGCATATAGCAAGTTAAGCATACAGTAACCTAAAGCACTCGTTCGAGGTATGACAATGACAACTCAATCCAATGACAGCAACTCAATGGTCTTTGCTTATGTCCGTGTGTCGACTAAGGAGCAGAACGTAGATAGCCAATTGAGTGACATCTCAAAGCTCTACCCTGATGCGGAGATTACGACAGAGAAAGTGTCGGGTACTGTGCCAGCTAAAGAGAGGGCAGGGCTATCGGTTCTTTTTGGTAAGCTACGTAAAGGAGATACTCTAGTCGTATGGTGGGTTGACCGTTTAGGGCGTGACTATCGAGACGCTGAATCGACTATACGTGAGCTTCTCGACAGGGGTGTGTGCATTAAGACTATCAACCAAGGTCTGACGTTCTCATACTCAAGCAAAGATGATGAAATGCAGAACATGGTCACTGACATCCAGATTACCATGCTCACGGCTATGGCTGCGGCAGAGCGTAAGAATCGCTTAGCGTCGGCTGAGGCTGGAAGACAAGCGCTTAAAGCTAACCCTGCGAAGTGGGCTGAGAAGTTCCAAGGACGCAAAGCTAATACCAAGCAGCATCAGCGTATCATTGAGTTGTTACTTGAGGGAAAGTCTATCCGTGGTGTCGCTCAGGAGCTTGGCTGTAATGCAAGTACCGTACAGAGAGTGAAGAAGAAGGCGGTTGAAGCTGGCACCGTGTTCTAAGTGTCGGCTGTTTGAACAATAAGTACTCACTTAGCAAGCTCTTGCGTGACCATATTCAAGTTATTGCACTCACTAGTGACTACACATAACACAACCAAGTTGAGTTTCGGTATCTTTAGCTCACCTTAAGCACAAAGGAGCATTGATATGAACGACGTCTTAACTATTAAAGCCTCTAATCATCTTGATACTCAAACGCTGCTTACAACGCAAGACTCGCAGCTTCACCAAGAGGTGTGGGGGCATGTTAAAGCGTTAGTAGAGCTTGGTGTCTTTGAGGACGCTACAAATGGCATTGAGAATGTCTTAGCGCCTTACATGGCGGAGGTTAACGCCGAGCTTATCTAGGTCACTTGGGCGGGTGCAACGCCTGCCCTTGTCTGTCTTAGTTGGGTCAAACCATCGAGGTATCAACGCTCTCCTCCCCTGCCTTTACGCTCTCTTTGAGTCTCAACGCAATGCCAATCGAATTACGACTGCCTATAGGGCGCAGCCCGATACGGTGAGTCTGACAGGATGTTAATAACCTGTAATTACGACTGCCTATAAGAACAAACCCAATGCGGACTGTAGCCGCCAAACCACAGCAAGAAGTCACACATCAGAGTCACGCACTGAGTGGGCTTCAAGGCCATCACCTCGTTACCTCTCGGCTTCATAGAGAGTGAGTCTTAATGCCTTGGGCAAGCAGAGAGACAAAGAGCAATACATGCACCAGACGCAAAGCTTAAGAGTTCTCTTTATCTTTAAGGGAAGCTTTAAGCTTGTAAGACGTGCTGGTGTAGGGCGTGGATACTTAAAGTCTGTCTTTAAGATGTGATTGTAGTTATTAACAATAACAATCACTTACTTAGAGCTTAACTTAAAGTAGTTCTTAGAGAGACTTTAAGCTCTGCGCCTTCCTATCAATCATCGTCCTTTCTACCCAACCCTAAGTAACTACTCAATGCCTTTCTTATATATGTTGCAGTCTTGCAGGATTGTTCTGTAATTTATTGTTTTTAAAGGACTTGATATGACGTATGTAAACAACTCAAAGCTGAAAGCTAAGCTTGCTTGTGCACTTGAGTACTCAGACCTTAGTCGTCGCCAGATGGCCGTCTTTGATAACGCCTGTCGTTTGTCTGGGGTAGGTCGAGGGCTGTCTAGAAGCCGAATCTTTCGATTGCTTCAGACGCTCGATACACTTACCTATGACAGTCTTGAAAGGCGTCTTAATGTCAGTCTCAAAGCACTAAGCCGCGAGTCGTATTCAAAGCGCACCATTGCGTTGTACTTATCTGTTTGCCGTAAGGTAGCGTCTCAGTTAGCACAAATGTATGGGATACCTCGTCATGAGACAACAATCCCTGAAAGTGAGTCTCAGTACTGGCTCAGTGTTAGCGACAAGCGAGTCTTTACTGTTGCTGAACGAATGCTACCGAAAGGGGCAAAGTATCTTATCGTGTCGATGTCGACGCTTGAAGAAGCTCTAAGGCTCAAGCCTCGTACTATTCGAGAGTCGCTAAAGCGGCTTGACCACCACGGCTATATCGTGTGTTTAGGTGGTGATGAAGGTGCGAACTACAGCATTACCTTTAAACGCTCGATACATGCCACATCAGCGCTATCACTCCAAGCAGCCTGATTAACCCTCAGATCTCCACAACCCACAATAGGCCACCACAAGGTCTACTTCACTTCAAACCCAACGCTTAACCGCAAAGCCATGCTGTCAGCTAGTCACTACGAGTCTTTCGTTGGTGTAGTTGGCTATGTGGGGCTTTCGGTGTGGCTTTACGATTAAGGACTCAATATGAATACACAGCTTCAAACGATACATCTATTACACAACGCTCAGCACCCACTAAGTATCTATTGCGATGGTTCAGCACCAGACAATCAGCACGGGTGTCTTCAAGGGGGTGTTGGTGTCGCTGTTTACGACGCTCTTGGACATTGCATTCAGGAGTACTCATCCTCCGTTCGCAGGGCTGGTGGTGTCACCAGTCAAAGGGCTGAGCTTCTGGCTCTCATCATTGCCTTACTTGTAGCTGGTGAGGGGGACAATGTCTTTAGTGACAGTCAGTACTGTGTGCGGGGCTTCAATGAATGGCTTGATAGCTGGAAGCGTAACGCTTGGCGCAACTCAAGCAAGAAGCCTGTCGCTAATCAGGACTTATGGATGCTGATAGATGAGCTTAAAGCTATTCGTCCACGTGTTAGCGTTGAGCACGTAGCTGGTCACTCTGGCGTCAAAGGTAATGAGCATTCAGACTGCTTAGCGAGACAAGCAGCCGAAGGTAAAATGTAAAATGAAAGGTAACACTTGGGTAGACGTCAGGTGTTACCTTTTAATTCGTACTAGTTAGATAGTACATAGGGCTTTATGTCGAAGTCGAACGTAATGTTGTCCAATATAGGAGCTAATGCTGATGCGACATAAGCTTTACCATACCGTCCAAACGTTTCACTTCCGTCCCCATGACCCACATAGGCTGCTGCATGACTGCGGGATACGCCTGATTGCTTCAGGGCGTTGATGAAAGTGTGCCTGAAAGAATGGTAAGCCTTATGTTCGTTCTTGGCGTTAGGCAGCACTTTGTCGCGGAAGCGAGCAAACCATTTGGATGGTGCTTGTCCATACCCATCTCTTCCTCTCTTAAGCTCAGGAAAGACGCGCTCATGAGTGAGGTTCTGTACGTAGTCAACGAATCCTAGTTCAATTAATTTAGGGTGCAGTGGAATAGTGCGAATTGAACTCATATTCTTGGTTTTCTGGTCTTCTTGAGTATTGGTGATGGTCATAGTCCAAAGTCCGCTCTCATCATCTCTACGAACGTCACATACATGCAACTGACACAACTCGTTGAGACGAGCACCTGTATAAAGCCCTAGTACAGGTAGCCAGTAATAGTGTGGGTGTTTACTCTTACCTCCTTGGAAGTATGGATGCTGAAATAGGGTCTTTAAGTCAGACTCAGTGAACGCGCTACGCTCATCAGATGCCTTTTTCTTGGTCTTTACTTTGAGTCCTTTAAAGGCATTCTTGGACGCGTACTCATTCAACACGCACCAGTCGAAGAATGAGCTAACACCAGTCATTGTGTCATTTGCTGTGCTTACTGCCATCGGTGTCGGTTTGAGAGCAATGACATCATCAACAGGTAAGCCCTTAAAGCTCGACACTTTGTTGAGGTTCGCTGGTAACTGCAAGAGTTTATCCTTGAACATCAAAGCATCAGCACGCTTGAGAGAGTCAATAGGACGGTCGCCCAAGATGTATAGCATGAGTCGCATACGAGCCTTGTAGCTTTCAAAGGTCTTGGGTTGCATGTTGTCTTTTTCTCTATCCTTGAGGTAAAGCTCTACGCATTCAGATAACAGCAAGCTTTGATGTTCGCTCTCCGTCGGAGCTTGCGTTCCCCTTAGCTCATGAAGGTAGGTATCAGACGCATTAGGTAACTCAAGACGCTCTGCCATCACATCCGTGAGCTGAGTAGTTAATGAGGATAGTCCTTGTATCGACTTTCTACAGCTCTCGATGACAAGTTGTCTTTGATTTTCAAATGGTTGCTCTACAAAGTACTCGTAGTGCTCTGACTCCATCGCACCCTCAATGATACGCCACGAGCGCGAAAGCTTGGCGTCATACTCACTCAATCTATTTTCGGCAAGGTCGCACATGAGTTCGCATAAATCATCTCTCATTGCCTCAATACCCGTAAAGACGCTCTCACGCTCCTTTAGTGGCGCAGTAAAGACTTGTGCGTGTAGTAAGCTCTGAGTTCCTACTAGGTTGCCAGACGTCGCTTGAGTGATTTCTTTGTGTTGAGCTTGGCTAGCTTTGACGTCAACGAGCACCTCAAGTGGGTTACTTGCGTAGCCTTTAGGTTTGCTTGTCGTTGTTGCGAGAGTCTCATGCTGCGCAAATAGGACGTCATGCTCTACAGATAGCTGACGCGCTCTAACACGAGCTTCTGCGACAGACTTGGTGCGCAGTGAGATTTTGATGGACTTTTTGTTGCCAAAGAATGGCTGAGAGTGGGTTGGGATACGGCGTTGATAGTACCAGTTACCGTTTGCCCGTTGTGTCATGTGCAAAGTGTCATCTCCGTCCATATGTAGAACAGGATGTACCTCAATTTCTCTTTTCATAGGCATATATAAAAAGAAAGCCCCTGAAAAATCAGAGGCTTACATGATGTTTGGTGGAGCTGGCGGGAGTTGAACCCGCGTCCGAAAACCGTTCATCATTGGTACTACATGCTTAGTCGATCTTTAATTTCGCCATCCACCTGCGAACCGACACGCTAATGAATGACTAGCCTGAATTAAAATTCGCCGTTCATCTCTCAGGCGGGAGAATCCGGGCTAGCGCGTTTGGGTTTGATCCCTCGTTATTCCCCGTCTTACGTGCGGAAGCTAGGGCGAGAGAGCTCTTAGCAGGTTATTAAGCTGCTAGTGCGTAGTTTTCGTCGTTTGCGACTATTTTTTTGCGGTTTGTTAACGAGGCCTACCGCACCTCGGCATGCACCTCAGACTTCTGAATTCCCGTCGAATCCTAAATCAGCCCCAGGTAATATTCGCATAGTAACAGAAAAGCATTGGCTGTCCAGTACTATGCGTTTAAGTGGTCAAGATTAACGCAGCGCGCTCTTCATTACGCGTGCTTTTTCTCTTGCCCAGTCTTTTTCTTTTAGATCCGTACGTTTATCGTGCAGCTTTTTACCTTTTGCTACGCCAATTTTTAGTTTCACCCAAGAGCGAGACCAGTACAGTGAGAGGGCCGTTAATGTCATACCTTCACGGTTTACACGTCCGAATAGGTTATCCAGCTCACGACGACTCATTAGTAGTTTACGCACACGTGTAGGGTTCGCCACAACGTGTGTCGATGCCTGATTTAAAGGAGTGATTGTCATGCCACTCACAAAGGCTTCACCGTCACGCATAAATACGTAACTTTCAGAAATATTGGCTTTACCTTGGCGAAGGGCTTTCACTTCCCAACCTTGGAGCTCCAAGCCAGCTTCGATTTCATCATCGATGAAATACTCGTGGCGAGCTTTTTTATTCAGCGCGATAGTATTGCTACCCGCTTTTTGTTTCGTTTTTTTCTTTGCCATAATAGCGTCATTATACGGGTTGGATATCGGATAGGAAATCCTTTTATTTGCGCAATCGTGGAATAAAAGTAAAATTGGCGAGTAGCTTTAAATCTGTACATGTATCGATAGGAGTATGTATGAAGCAAGTCAGCCGTTCTGCGCTTGTGTCTTTTAGCGCCGAACAGATGTTCAATCTGGTTAATGATGTTGCTAAATACCCTGAATTTCTGCCTGGTTGCTCGGGCTCTAGAATCATTGAGTCTTCGGGGAATGGTATGGTGGCTTCTGTCGATGTGGCGAAGGCTGGAATCAGCAAAACGTTTACGACTTCAAATGAGTTGATCCCCGGTCAGGCAATTATGATGAACTTGGTGGATGGCCCGTTTAAGACGTTGCGTGGTGGTTGGATTTTTACCGCGCTAGATGAGCAAGCTTGCAAGGTTGAACTAAAGCTTGAGTTTGAATTCTCAAGTAAAATGATTGAGATGGCCTTCGGTAAGATTTTTAACGAGCTTACTAGTAATATGGTAAATGCATTTACTAAACGCGCAAAACAGGTCTACGAGTGTTATGAGTATTGAGTCAGATATGATTCACGTTGAGGTTGTCTATGCTCTTCCTCATGAACAGCGTGTATTTAACTTAGTGGTAAATAATCACGCAACGGTAGAAGAGATCATTAGACAATCCGGTGTATTGGAGTTGTACCCTGAAATTGATTTGTCCAAGAACAAAGTGGGTGTGTTTAGTCGTAACGTGAAGTTGGATGCGACCGTTCGAGATCGAGATCGAATAGAGATTTATCGTCCGTTACTTGCCGATCCGAAAGAGATTCGCCGTAAACGGGCGGAGCAGGCTAAAGCCGAGGGAAGTGCAGACCCAGTCACCGGTGGCAAGCCTAGTTCTGTACGTAAAAATAAGCAGGATTAATACAAACCCAATAGCTCATGTGAGTTACTCAAAGTTTGACTAACGTGATTTCTATATAATAAAAAACCTCCCAAACGGGAGGTTTTTTTGCAAAAGTCAGTTTACTGAATTTGCTCGTAAAATGCGTCACTTTTTGGAAAGTCACCACTGATGTCTGCGAGTGTGCCTTGGTCATTAAAGTTTACAATCAGATCTTTCTGTACTGGTTCGCCATGGCCAGGAGTATGATGATAGATGTAATACCAAGTGTTTGGATAGCCGTTTTCAATAAGCATTGGCGACCCTAATACGAAGCGAACCTGTGCTTTAGTCATCCCAAACTTTAATTTATCAACCGCACTTTGTTCTACATAGTTGCCTTGGTTGATATCAATACGATAAACCAGTCTTTCCAATACCGAACATCCTGTCAGCAATGTCATTGCTAATGGTACGGCAACTAACCACTTCTTTAATTGCATAATAATTTCTTAGTAACCTTTAAAATACTGCGCTGATAATAAACAAGCTCGACGCAGATGTAAAAAGCTATGCGTCGTATGGTAGACAATCTGACAACGAATTTTGAGTTGAGTTGCATTTATTCACCGATATTAGGCGGTAAATGTCACCACATGACGTATTAGTTAGGTGACGAAGAGCAAATTTCAATCGGAAGTAGGGTGATGGACGCTTTCAGCGGTGAGCCAAGCCTAGTGACTTGTTAGTCGGTTTTGGCGAATTCGCGTAATGCATCACCTGAAAAACGATAATACTCTTTTTCATGAATTAGTGTTGCACCAATTGAGCGGTAAAACTGACCTGCGGTAGGGTTACTACTTTCAGCTGTCCAGTCCAACCTTTGGCATCCACACTTGATCGCCAAAGATGCCAGATACTTCATTAACTTGAGACCAACCCATTTTCCTCGAACCTTCGAAGATACGAACAGATCTTTTAAGTACATCTGCCCTGAGAGTTTTGGGGCAGGGAACATGACGGTATAAGATGCAAAGCCTACGACGTCATCATTATCGTAAACCGCAATGATATTAACGCCAGAATGTTCAGAGAAGACTTGGCTCTTTAGATAATGGACCAGATCGTGTTTTGATGAAGCTTTTTCTTTGAAGTAGTAATGTTCTAACTCAATAAAAATAGGGATGAGATCTAAGCAGTTGGTTTTGTGTATTGCTCTGATATCCATATCTCATCCCTTGTCGATTTATTAAGCGGCGATAAGCAGTTCTTTTGCGTTTGCCAACGTTGAGTCGGTTATTTGACTACCACCAAGTAAGCGAGCTAATTCTGCCACACGTTGTTGTTCATCTAATGCGTGCATTTGGGTTTCGGTTTGGCCTGCTTTGGTTTGCTTAGCAACAAACATTTGTTGATGGCCGCATCCGGCAACTTGAGGGAGGTGAGTGACACACAATACTTGAGTAGATTCGCCAAGCTTGCGTAGCATTTTGCCCACTACGGCAGCTGTTGGGCCACTAATACCTACGTCCACTTCATCGAAGATTAAACTTGGTGTATCTACTTTCTGAGCGGTGATCACTTGGATCGCTAGAGAGATACGTGATAGCTCACCGCCTGACGCAACTTTTGCTATAGGTTGCAATGGTTGTCCCGGGTTGGTCGATACTAAGAAGTACACGCTGTCCATGCCAAGCGGCGATGGGTGCGTGTTGTCATTGCTAACTTCGATACTGAATACTGCTTTCTCCATGCTCAATTCGTGCATGCTTTGTGTGATCAGTTTGTTCAGTTCTTTTGCGTAACGGCTGCGTGATTTGTGCAGTTTTTCTGCTTGTGTTAGAAAGCTTTGGTACTTGTGTTCTACTTCTTGAGCAAGTTCATCTAAACGTTCATCGGAGCAATCTAACGCTTCTACTTGGGCCAGAAGATCTTGATGATGCTGGTAGAGTTCTTCTGGCATTACGTGGTGTTTACGAGCTACAGACATCACTTTAGAAAAACGTTCTTCTACATAAGCCATACGAGCTGGATCAACATCGATGCCATCTAAGTAGCTGCGTAATTCATTCTTCGTTTCTTCAAGTTGAATCATCGCTTCTGACAGCATGTTAGGTAGCTCAGATAGCTTTTCATCTAATTCGGCTAATTGAATTAGGGAGTGATTGGCCGATTGCAAAATACCAAGCGCATTGACTTCTTCACCTTCGTAAATAAGTTCGATGGCTTGCTGACAGGTAGTGGCGAGTTCACCACTGTTGGATAGTCGTTTATGCTCTTGCTCGAGCTCTGCAAATTCTTCTTCACCTAGCGATAACTCATTCAGTTCTTTGATTTGGTATTCAAGCAACTGTTTTTGCGCCTGGTTTTGCTGGCTATTTTCTTTTAGCTGCTTGAGGTTATTATCCGCCTGACGCCAATGCTGGTAAGCACTTCGTGTGCTTTTTAGTAGGTTTAAATGCCCAGCATATTGGTCGAGCATGGCCATTTGGTGCTCACTTTTCATCAATTGATGATGAGCGTGCTGCCCATGGATATTGATAAGTAGCTGCCCTAGAGATTTGAGTTGTGATAGTGGAACAGGGCTGCCATTAATGAAGGCTCTTGAGCGGCCTTCTTTTGTGATAATACGACGCAAAATACACTCACTGCCATCTAGCAGATCGTTATCTTCTAACCAACGTGTTGCATGTAAGTTGTTGTCCAATAAAAAAGCGGCGCTAACTTCGGTTTTCTCTTCACCTTGTCGCACCATGCCGGCATCGGCTCGTCCGCCTAAGCAGAGCCCTAAAGCATCGATAGCAATGGATTTACCCGCGCCTGTTTCACCTGTAATGGTGGTCATGCCCTTAGAAAGCTCGAGTTGTAAAGACTTAACAATCGCAAAATTATTAACACTTAGATGAGCCAGCATTTTATTTACCTGTATAACTGAACAATACTGTATAAGAGAACAGTATATACTGTTCTCTTATACAGTAAAGTCAGGTAAGGAAAATTTTCTTTGTAGGCTGTTTTTTTGTGATGAAGTGGGAAAAATGAGCCGATGTGATTACAACGACTCATTAAAATTGAACAGGTTACGGACGAGTTGGGTTAATCGTTAGTGGTTCTAGTGTGACGACTGCATTCACACCTGCACCTGGGTGATCCACGTATGAAGTGTCTTGCATTAGAGTGTAGTAAACGTCGACGAAGTCATCATCATTCGTGAGTACACCATCGGGGATAGTGTCGATGATCTTGTTCGTGATTTGCGGAATAATCGCGTAAGCCTGAACTTCTGGATCTGGAATCGCTTTCAATACTTCTTCGGCAACTTGAACAAGGAGTTTTGCCAATTGTTTATAGTCTGTGCCGTCATCTTGCTCCATGAGCACAATGTCTGCCGCACCCCAGCGGTAACGAGACCAGTGAATAATGATCTGATTTGGATAGTAATCTTGGTTATCGTAGTCTAAGTATGGAAGCTCCACCAAATCGAGAGTAGGTTCATCACGACTTGGATTGACGCCCGTTACGATAGCGTAGATTTCTGCCTTGCCAGAGATCCAAGGTTCTTTGTCATCGGCTAGACGGATCTTTTTCAACTGCGTGGTTTGAATTGGAGCCGCTTCGCCCACTGCGCTACTTGACAATAGCGGTGTATTTTGGCGTTGTTCATCAGCAATATATGGTTGAACTAAAGCTGGTTGACCGAGTTTTTTCATCTCAGCTTGCATAGCTTGCAAGCCTGCTTTTAGCTCTGCAGAGCTATTGTTATCAACGACAAGTACAGGTACCTCAGGGAGCTGGTAAACATCGAGTTGATGGATGTTGCCATAAACATCAAATGCTTCGATGTATTGCCAATTCTCATCATCACCACTTGGTTCAAATGCAAATAATGGCTCGACCTCACCACTTTGCCATGCTGTTATCATGGCTTCATTTGCCAAGCGAACTTCTAACAACTGATCTGAGTATTCAGAAATACCTTTCCAGCTACGAATTTGAGTGTCAGCTTGTACAAGCTGGCGGCTGAACTCTGAGTTAGGGTTTTGCTTAACAAATGCTGATACAGAAACGTTAGTCTGTTGCGGAGTAATATCTCTTCTCAACATGGGTTCAATGGCAGCATAATTCTCACTCAATTGTTGAGCTAGGGCCCGTTTCGTCTTAGTGATATCTTCCGCTTTTGCGTTGGACACACTGTTGACTTGCGTTTCCTCTGATTGGCAGCCAATAAGTGCTAATGTACTGAGAACAGACAGAATGATGGTTTTCTTCATAATATGTCCTTTATTGATTGTATGAAATAGAGTTAATACTCTATTCATGGTGAGAATATCACCGGACATAGATCATTGAATTTGCTTTTCTATCTTTTGTGTAAAGTTTGCCCACAGGATCAAAATTTATAAGCTTCTCTTTAATGATGACAAATATCGTGTCGCCTCACTACTTTGTGTCTATTTCTTGTCTAAGAAAGCCAAAAGCCAGTAGCAATTGAGCTGCTGGCTTTTTTATTGAAGTTATTACCCTGAGTAACAAGTGTTAGAACAATTTACTAGACCAGCCAAGCTTATTCCGTAAGACGTGATAGTAGCTGTAGTCTTTTGGATGGATGAGCTTTAGTACATTTGGACTTTGATAGATGTGAATTTCGTCGCCAGGGGTAACTGGAAGTGAGACTTGTCCATCACAGCTAACTTCTTGTGTTCCACGGTTTTCTGGTGATACCACCAATTTAATTCGACGTTTTCCATCAACCACCAAAGGTCGACTCGACAATGTATGAGGGAACATTGGCACGAGTGAAATGGCATTCAAGCTAGGAGAAAGAATTGGGCCGCCGCCAGAAAGTGAATATGCCGTCGAGCCAGTCGGAGTGGAGACAATCAAACCGTCGGCCCGTAAAGAGAAGGCGAAGCTTTCATCAATATACACTTCAAATTCAATCATATGAGCAATTTGCCCTGGGTGAAGTACGGCTTCGTTTAGCGCAGCGTTATGGCTCTTTATTTGTCCGTGGCGGTGTACTTCCGCCTCTAAAAGAAAACGCTCCTCTTCAATGTACTCACCGTCGAGTACCGCTTGCAGAGACGCTTGGAAGTCGTCTGGGTTCAAGTCAGTTAAGAAGCCCAAATTTCCGCGGTTCACGCCTATAACTGGTACATCAAATCGGGATAAAATTCTTGCTGCACCTAGCATGTTGCCATCGCCACCAACCACAATGGCTAGATCGGCATTTTTTCCTAGTTCAACTAAGCTAGCAAACTGACTCTGTGGGATATCATCCAGTATTGCGGCAAGGCGATCGTCAATGAATACTTTATAGCCCTCAGAGGTCAACCATTGGTACAACTCTTTATGAGTTTGAATTGCTTGTTGATCTCTTGGTTTTCCGATAATCGCGATCACGTTACATGGATTTTTCATAGCATTTCCGCATTAAAGAGGCTTGAATCAGGAATCTTCATCCCCATAATAATGGCAAGTCACCTAAATATGCGAATTTTTATGTGGTTAAAGCCCGCAAAAACGCGCATGGCTTTAAGGGCATTATGTTGAATTCTGGAGATATCATGAGCAACGAAGAAAACAAAGTTACAGAAGAAGAGCTTGATCAAATCATCGAAGAGGCTGAAAAAGTAGAAGCTGAAGCACAAGAAGTTGAAGCTGAGCTTGAAGAGCTTGGTGATGAGACAGACGCTAAGATTGCTCAACTAGAAGCGGCACTATTGTCTAGCGAGGCAAAAGTAAAAGAGCAACAAGATGCGGTGTTGCGTTCTAAAGCTGAAGTAGAAAACATGCGTCGTCGCACTGAGCAAGAGATCGATAAAGCACGTAAGTTTGCGTTGAACAAGTTTGCAGAAGAGCTGCTTCCTGTTATTGATAACCTAGAGCGTGCAATTCAAGCGGCAGATACAGAGAATGAAACTGTGAAGCCGTTCCTAGAAGGCGTTGAACTAACACATAAAACGTTTGTAGACGTTGTCGCGAAATTTGGCTTGAAAGCAATCAACCCTGAAGGTGAAGCATTCAATCCAGAGTTCCATCAAGCGATGTCGATTCAGGAGAGCCCTGATCATGAATCAAACACTGTTATGTTTGTTATGCAAAAAGGTTACGAACTAAACGGCCGTGTGATTCGTCCTGCAATGGTAATGGTTGCTAAGTAACTTTAACTCCCTGTTTTTTTTAAATATAAAAGCGCCCATCATTTTTGATGGGCGCTTTTTTGTTTTAAACATAAATGACTGCATCGAACTTCGTTGTATATCGATAAATGAAAATTTGATCCCCTTCATATTTTTTCCTATTGGTTAATTATTTTCCTATAGGAGATTTTCTCTCATCTCGCTGCGTGTTTATTAACGGAAAGGGCTATAAGTGATTGTAATCATTCGTTGTGTGAATATTTGTTCTGCATAGGAATGTAAATATAGTCATTTTTTCTAAAACAATGTCGTTAACAAAAATGTAAATTATCACTTTATTTTGTAACTTCGGTGTGTATGATTTGCGACTAATGCTTTAAAAGTAAGCATATATAACTACAAAAATGTAAATAGTAAACACAACATATCGGAGATTTATAATGGATAAATCGCTTTCTAGTAAGATTTTTATAGGCTTGTTTGCCGGCCTTGTGCTGGGGACAGCAATTCAGTACTTATTTAGCGGTATTGCGATTTTTGATACATACCTACTTGGAGCAGCAGAAGGTGTTGGCGGCATGTTCGTCTCACTGATCAAATTGCTTGTTGTTCCTTTAGTTTACGTTTCAATCGTATGCGGCATTGTTGACTTGAAAGACATCAGTGCATTTGGTCGTCTTGGTGGAAAAACTTTTACCCTTTACATTCTTAACACCATCATTGCGATTACGGCGGCTTTGACTGTCGGCTTGATCTTCCAGCCAGGAGCGGGCGCTAATCTAGCAGGAACGGTATCTGAGGCTGTACAGCTGACAACGACAGAGACGCCGGACATTTTCTCTTTAGTTGTTAACATTGTTCCTAGCAATCCTGTACAAGCGTTTGCTAGCGGCGACATGCTGCAAATCATCTTTATGGCAATTTTGACGGGGCTTGCAATTCAAGCTTTGGATTCTCGTGGTGGCCCAGCTATTCGCACATTCAAAATGGCAAATGAAATCATGATGAAATTGGTTGGATTAGTGATGAGTCTTGCACCATATGGTGTGTTCGCACTAATGATTCAACTAGGTGCAACGCTAAACGCCAATACATTAATGTCCGTTGCCGGTTACGTGGCTTTGGTGGTTGCGATGTTGGTGTTCTGGATCTTCTTCTTCTACCCAATGGCAGTGAGTATTGCGACAGGAACTTCTCCAAAGACTTTCCTACGTGCAACTCGTGAGCAGATTCTTTTCTCTCTATCTACCGCGAGCTCAAACGCGACTATCCCGGTAACGATGCGCACACTGACAGAAAAGCTTCAGGTCTCTAAATCGGTTGCTGGCTTCGGTGTACCACTGGGCGCAACGATGAATATGTCTGGTGTGTCTATCTATATTGCTCTAGCAACGATGTTTGTTGCGAACGCTTTTGGCCAGCCAATTAACACCGCAGACATCTTCACACTTGGCTTAACTATTCTTCTGTTATCTATTGGTGCTGGCGGCGTTCCTGGGGGCGGCGTGGTAATGGTAGGCGTTTTGCTTCACCAACTAGGTTTACCACCTGAAGGTTTAGCAATCATTGCAGCGGTCGACCGTATAAATGATATGTTCTGTACATCATCTAACGTTGTCGGCGACACGGCAGTGAACACCATTGTTGCAAAAACAGAAGGTGAGATAGGTAAAGAAGAAGGTGTTGATGCTGAGCCTGCTCAAGCGAACGCCTAATACCTTGAATAATTTATTTTAACCCTAATATTGAAGCGAGCTCTTATGAGCTCGTTTTTTATTTAGGAAGAGTCGGACATAAATAAATTTATCTGGGAAATGACGTTTTGTTGCGCTACAGCAGTGTGACGAGTTCCCAACTAATCAGAAAGAAACACATAAATTTCGAAAAAAGACGCTTTTTTTTAATTCTGCCCTTGAAAAGCATTTTGCCGCCCTTATCTATGTGGCATAGAGAAGCAAACATTGATTATTTTTGTTTGTGAGCAAGGGTTGAAACCCGATTCTCCTCCCCCCACATTGGGGTTATAACCAAACGAAAATAGAATTTATTCGGAGATAGCCAGATGGGTAAAATCATTGGTATTGACTTAGGTACTACTAACTCATGTGTTGCTGTATTAGACGGCGACAAACCACGTGTAATTGAAAACGCAGAGGGCGAACGTACTACTGCATCGGTTATTGCTTACACTGACGGTGAGACGCTAGTAGGTCAACCAGCGAAACGTCAAGCAGTAACTAACCCAGAAAACACGCTATTTGCAATTAAGCGTCTAATCGGTCGTCGTTTTGAAGACGAAGAAGTTCAGCGTGACATCGAAATCATGCCTTACAAAATCGTTAAGGCTGACAACGGTGATGCTTGGGTAGAAGCGAAAGGCCAAAAAATGGCAGCTCCTCAGGTTTCTGCTGAAGTTCTTAAGAAAATGAAGAAAACTGCTGAAGACTTCCTTGGTGAGGAAGTAACTGGCGCAGTTATCACAGTACCTGCTTACTTTAACGATGCTCAGCGTCAAGCGACAAAAGATGCTGGCCGTATCGCAGGTCTAGAAGTTAAACGTATCATCAACGAACCAACAGCAGCTGCGCTAGCTTACGGTCTTGATAAGAAAGGCGGCGATCGCACTATCGCGGTATACGACCTTGGTGGTGGTACATTCGATATTTCAATCATCGAAATCGATGAAGTTGAAGGCGAGAAAACATTCGAAGTTCTAGCAACTAACGGTGATACTCACCTAGGTGGTGAAGACTTTGATAACCGTCTAATCAACTACTTGGTTGATGAGTTCAACAAAGAGCAAGGCATCAACCTTAAAAACGACCCACTAGCAATGCAGCGTGTTAAAGAAGCAGCAGAGAAAGCGAAAATCGAGCTTTCTTCTACTTCTCAAACAGACGTAAACCTACCTTACGTTACTGCAGATGCAACTGGTCCTAAGCACATGAACATTAAAGTGACTCGTGCAAAACTAGAATCTCTAGTTGAAGACCTAGTACAACGCTCTCTTGAACCATTAAAAGTAGCTCTAGCTGACGCTGACCTATCAGTAAACGACATCACTGACGTAATCCTAGTTGGTGGTCAGACTCGTATGCCAATGGTTCAAGCGAAAGTTGCTGAGTTCTTTGGTAAAGAAGCGCGCCGTGACGTAAACCCTGACGAAGCAGTAGCAATGGGTGCTGCAGTTCAAGGTGGTGTACTTGCTGGTGACGTTAAAGACGTACTACTACTAGACGTAACTCCACTGTCTCTAGGTATCGAGACAATGGGTGGCGTGATGACTAAGTTAGTTGAGAAGAACACAACTATCCCAACTAAAGCGAACCAAGTTTTCTCTACAGCGGAAGACAACCAGAGCGCGGTAACTATCCACGTTCTACAAGGTGAGCGTAAGCAAGCGATGTACAACAAGTCTCTAGGCCAATTTAACCTAGAAGGCATCCAGCCTGCACCACGTGGTATGCCACAAATCGAGGTTACGTTTGACCTTGATGCGGACGGTATCCTACACGTATCTGCGAAAGACAAGCAGACTGGTAAAGAGCAGAAGATCACTATCCAAGCTTCTGGCGGTCTAAGCGATGAAGACATCGAGAAAATGGTTCAAGAAGCAGAAGCTAACAAAGAAGCGGACAAGAAGTTCGAAGAGCTAGCAACTGCACGTAACCAAGCTGACCAAATGATTCACGGTACTCGTAAGCAAGTAGAAGAAGCTGGTGAAGCGCTACCTGCAGAAGAGAAAGAGAAGATTGAAGCAGCAATTTCTGAGCTAGAAACAGCACGTAAAGGCGAAGACAAAGAAGCTATCGATGCTAAAGTTCAAGCACTAATGACTGCTTCTCAAAAGCTGATGGAAATCGCTCAACAACAAGCTCAAGCGCAGCAAGCACAAGGTGCTGACGCAGGTGCACAGTCTAAAGAAGACGACGTTGTAGATGCTGAGTTCGAAGAAGTTAAAGACGACAAGAAATAATATTTCTTAACCAGATGGCTGCATAGCCATCTGGGGTCGATAAGACTTCGTGTGCGGGCGTTTGGGGCAACTCTTACGCCCGTCTGTTTGTAAACGCTGTCTTTCTAGTTAAGTATGTTGCAGACAAGTGCACTTACCTAGAACGATACAAACACCAAGCGGTGAATCGATGCCGTTTGTAGTAATTAACTGGTGACGAAGAACATGTCAAAACGTGATTTTTACGAAGTATTAGGCGTAAGCCGTGATGCCTCAGAGCGCGATATCAAAAAGGCGTATAAGCGTCTAGCGATGAAATTCCACCCAGACCGAAACCAGGGTGATGATTCTGCGGCGGACAAGTTTAAAGAAGTAAAAGAAGCGTACGAAGTTCTGACCGACCCTCAAAAGAAAGCGGCGTACGACCAATACGGTCATGCAGCTTTTGAACAAGGCGGCGGTGGTTTCGGTGGCGGCGGCTTTGGCGGCGGCGGTGCTGATTTCGGCGACATCTTTGGCGATGTATTCGGTGACATCTTTGGTGGTGGTCGTCGTGGCGGTGGTGGCCACCGTGCCCAGCGAGGTGCTGACCTACGTTACAACATGGAATTGACGCTAGAAGAAGCGGTTCGTGGTGTAACGAAAGAGATCGAAGTACCGACACTAGTACACTGTGATACCTGTGATGGTAGTGGCGCGAAGAAAGGTTCATCTGCTGAAACATGTGGTACCTGTCATGGTCATGGTCAAGTACAGATGCGCCAGGGCTTCTTCGCAGTGCAACAAACCTGTCCTACCTGTCACGGCAAAGGTAAAATCATTAAAGACCCTTGTAATGAGTGTCATGGTCAAGGTCGTAAGCAGAAAACAAAAACACTTAACGTTAAGATCCCAGCAGGTGTTGATACTGGCGACCGTATTCGTCTATCTGGCGAAGGTGAAGCGGGAGAAATGGGAGCACCAGCGGGTGACTTGTATGTACAAGTGCACGTGAAAGAGCACCATATCTTCGAGCGTGATGGCAACAACCTATACTGTGAAGTGCCAGTAAGCTTTGCGATGGCAGCTCTAGGTGGTGAAGTTGAAGTACCAACCCTAGATGGTCGCGTAAGCCTAAAAGTGCCTTCAGAAACGCAAACAGGTCGTATGTTCCGTATGCGTGGTAAAGGTGTGAAAGGCGTTCGCGGTGGCGGTGTTGGTGATCTTATTGTTAAGTTGGTTGTTGAAACACCAGTAAACCTAAGCTCACGCCAAAAAGAACTGCTCAAAGAGTTTGAAGAGTCTTGTGGTGGTGAAGCGGCGACAAAGCACAAGCCTAAATCAGAAGGCTTTTTCAACGGTGTGAAAAAGTTCTTTGATGATTTAACCAGCTAAGACGTTAGTGAAAAGCACAAATACAAAGGCCTGCTAAAATGCAGGCCTTTTTGCATCTCGGTGTTCTTCCTAATTCCAGCAATCACTTGGTTCTTCGACATTTGTTGACGTTAAAGTAATCGTTTTAGAACCAGTCAAGCACTCGTCGTCGTCTTGTCCCAGAGCCGATTTTGCTGTTGCTGTAATGGTATAGGCCGTACTTGCAGAGCTCGCAATATCGAAAGAAAATCTATTTGTGTCTGAGTCACATAGAGTGCATGTGCCTCCAGAGAGAATATGACTCCAGTCGTACCCACCATCATAAGATGTCTCTAGCTCTAGCTGAATTCGACTAAGATCGCTCAAGGCAACCGTCCTATGAGACTTGATTACATGATTAGTGTAAGAGGGGTATGCGACTGCAGCAATGATCCCGACAATCACTACAGCTACCAGTAATTCGATCAATGTCATCCCTCTCAATCCTTTTTTGTAGCCGTTACAACGAGAAATTCGAATCATCACGAGTAGTTTCCTTTTCACTTTTCCGCCTATTTTTGGCAGGTGATAGCATCTGTGCAAGATGAATTACGGCCCTTTTGCCGTTTACATAGGAATTTGGGAAATGCCTCGCGGGTTTACGTTGTTGGAGCTTCTTATTACTGTTGCTGTACTGAGTATTATATTGGCGTTTGCAGCTCCAAGCTTTAGCCGTGTTTCACAAACTGTGCAAATGCAGCGATTAGCAACTGAATTAGCTGGCTTTCTAAGCCAAAGTAAGTCCGAGGCGGTAATGAGAAATCAAAAGTTATATATACATTTCTCTATGGCTAAAAACGTCGTTGTCAGTCAAGGTGCATGGTCTCTACAGTTAACTAACTCGTCTAGCGGCTCTGGGGGCGTAATTTTAAGCCTTTCCGGCTCCGCCTACTCTGAATTATCTTTGAAGCACAGCTACGATAATCAAAAAATAAGCTTCGACGAGGTCCGTGGACGACCCCAAGGAGGAAATATAGAGTTTTTCCCAACCAATGCTCAAAACATAAAACTACAAGCAAAGCTCTCCAACCCTCCCGGAAGGATTAAAATTTGTAGTAACTCTGGAGCTAAGTTATATGATTACCGTCAGTGCTAACAAACGTTATCAAATAGGTAGCTCTTTAATCGAATTGATGATTAGTTCTTTAATTGGATTAATTGTCCTTAGTGTAGTGGGCTCTATATTCTTGAGTTTACAAAAAACAGCAAAGGAAAAAAGCTTAGAGCTAAATTTATTGCAAGGTCTGAATATCACTTTATCTGTTATGAAAGAAGATATTCAAAGGGCAGGTTATGATGGTGGGAACGGTAGTTCACTCAAATTATCCGGAGCTACAGGAACCATAATGCTGAGCGGCGCCTCTTCTGTAGGGCTTGTGTATTTTAAAGAGGACTCAGCTGCCAATGAAGACTATCGAAATATTAAGTATGAGAAGAGAGATACTCGGTTTTTTATATGTGAAAAAGGCGTTGTGTCTCAAACACAAATATTATCTTTTGATGGTATAGATTTTTGTCGTTCTCTATTTGATGATGATATTTTCCAAGTTACCCAATTCACCGTTAGTTCAGAAACAGTGACTAATGGAGGAAATGTAAGTTCGGTCACGAGCGTTAAGTTAGGTTTGAAAACGATTGATGGAGTCTTTAGTGAAGTTGCGGAGTTTTCTATCAAACAAAGGAATTGGCAATGACATCTAAATATAGCTATTCCGGTTATACCACTTTGCTTGTGACTTCTATACTTTTATTACTTGCTTTAATTGCATCATTAGCATCATCCAAAGGTGTATTTTTTCAAATAAAAGTTGCGCAAAACGAAATAAAATCTCGACAAGCACATTGGTTAGCGGAAGGAGGTGTTGAATGTGCATGGGCGCAATTTAGAGTTAATAATATTGTACCTGCCGTAATAACAGATTGTGGCTCAGGGCTTTGGACGATTCCGAATTTTACGAGTACTTCCAATGGGTATTTGGTTACTTCTAATGTTGGATTTACAAGCATTAGTAAGGAGATTATTTTGGGAGGTAACTTGAGTTATGGTGCAATGCAGTCTAGTGCCGACATTTATTTTCATTCTAGTGCAACGTTCTCTACTCCAGACCCAGGGGAATTGAGCAGCGATGGATGGGAGTGTATTGCGTTAAGGTATAAAAAGCGCTTTTACTCCTCTTCAGTTGATAATAAAGGCGTAATTCATGGAGAGTCTCCCTATGCCGATTTTAACAACCCTACAAATAAAGATTGTGCAAACACGACGGCAAACCGTCATCTCTCATCTAGTGTTGGCGGGGTTGGTGCTGGTGATGATTTTACTCAAGATACAGATTTAAAGCCATTTGAATCCTTCTTTGGAGTAAAGGCTGAAGAGCATAACGATGTCCGAGATAATGGTGTATTTCATGTTATGACGGGCTCAGTGGCTGATGGTATACCTAATTGTGGTGCTGCTTTAACAGCAGAAATTCAGTCAGGGAAGCATCATTTATGGGTGGAAGGGAGCTGTGAAATCAAGCAATCGGAATACAATGATTTAGTGAATGCTACATCATCGACCAATGGCGTAACAGTGCTCATTCATGATGGTCTTTTCTCCGTGATGGGACCACCGAGCTCCGGCGCTACATCAAATAAGTTTAAAGGGGTCTTGTTTCATTTCAATCATGATTATACCCCGACAACAGCGGATTGGGTTGGGTTCGAAGCCAATGCTCACCTAAATCATGTGCCAAGTGTTGTAGAAGACTCATACAGGACAATAGCTTCTTATTATCAGCATGGTTCTTTTACGGTATCTGGTGGTCAATATTTTGATAGTGAAGATCAGGCAGCGGTTTTCTTCGATTCTTTGGACTTTAGATACAATAAAGATGTGATAGACAATTCAAGGAATGCGCATGCAATTCCTAGATGGAAAAAAGGCTCCTGGAATGATCTCTAAACAAAAAGGTTTTAACCTTCTTGAAGTTCTAATTTCTTTTCTACTTATCGGTGTTGGGGCTCTAGGTTTAACGAAGCTAAACGTATATCTAGAACGCGAATCCGAATATGCCATAAAAAGTATTGAAGCACTTCGTCTAGCAGAAAACCAGCTCGAATGGTTCCGGACGCGTGGTGCTTCTGCGGCGATGTCTACCATCACACCTGCAAATTTTGCTTCTATTGCAACAGGCTCTTCTGTTACTGGATCTTATGTCGTCGAGTGGGAAGTTCCAGCTGCCACGGTTTCAGGAACACTGAAAACTATCACCATTACCTCTAGCTGGAAGGATAGAATCGGCGAGACGCGATCAGTTCAGCTTAAAACGATGATCTCACAATACAGTGAATTCGAAAACTAAGTTCAATTGCATACATGGGCTGAGACAAATGCGGATGTAACTCCTGTTTGATACCGGATTTGTCACGGTTAATAAATGGTTTTTGAACTGTTAATTGAGTTGATGTTCTACTGTTTTTATTATGTTTAATTGAAGTGGTGTTTTTGCAAAATATGTCTCCAATTATGAAAAAAAATCTAGAACCTTGTGCTTTCTCCATTAGTGTTTACTAGAATACTCGTTGGATAGTAGGTCGTTATAATTATTCAAATAGGCCTTGGCACCAACATCATTCACTATGGAGTTACCATGAGTAACCAAGCTGTAAATAAGGCACCATCATCGAAGCCGAGCGGGATGGAGCGCTTTTTAAACTTTATCGAGAGGACAGGTAACAAAATTCCTGATCCTGCGATTTTGTTCTTCTGGGCATTGATCATTACTTGGGCGGCGTCAGCACTTTTGTCGAATGTATCATTCGATCTTCCAAACCCTCGAACGGGCGAAGCTCTTACTATCACCAACTTACTTACGGGCGAAGCGCTAGCAAGTTTCCTTGCTAACATGGTGACGACGTTTACTGGCTTTGCGCCACTGGGTATCGTACTTGTCGCAATGCTAGGTGTGGGTGTTGCAGATTCTTCGGGTTTTATTACGACGGGTCTTAAGAAGATGCTGAACTTCACGCCAGCTAAGCTTCTTACTCCAATGCTTATTTTGGTTGCCATTGTATCGCATACTGCGGCAGATGCAGGCTATGTTCTGGTTATTCCTCTTGGCGGTATTATCTTCCATGCGGCAGGTCGTCACCCTTTAGCAGGTATTGCGGCAGCATTTGCAGGTGTATCTGGTGGCTTCTCTGCAAACTTTATCCCTTCAGGTATCGATCCGCTATTGGCTGGCTTTACGCAAACTGCGGCGCAGGTTCTTGATCCTGAATATGTGGTTAACCCATTAGCGAACATCTTCTTCACTGGCCTATCCTCTATCATTATTGTGGGGATTGGTTGGTACGTGACAGAGAAAATCATCGAGCCTCGTTTATCAAAAATGCCAATTGATGATGATGCGGAAACCGCGCCAAACCTAGGTTCATTTACTGAACTGGAATCAAAAGCATTCCGTTATGCAGGTTGGGCAATGATGGCGGGTATTGCTTTACTTGTTGCAGCGTTAATTCCAGAAACATCAGCACTTCGCTCGCCTGAAGGTGAAATTACAGCCTTCTCAGCACCGATAATGAAATCTATCGTGCCGTTGATCTTTATTCTGTTTATCATTCCTGGTTACGTTTACGGTAAAGTGTCTGGAACGTTCAAGACCAGCAACGACATTATCAAAGCGATGGCTGATACTATGTCAACCATGGGCGCATACATTGTTATGTCGTTCTTCTGTGCTCAGTTCCTATCTGCATTTGCTCAGTCAAACATCGGTACGATGCTAGCGTTGTATGGCGCAGAAGGCTTAAAAGCGATGAACCTACCAGGTGAAGTGACCATCATCGGTATGATCCTTCTAACCGCGTCTGTAAACCTACTTATTGGTTCGGCATCGGCAAAATGGGCTTTAATTGGTCCAATCCTAGTGCCAATGCTAATGGCGGTTGGTATCTCGCCTGAGCTGTCTCAGGCGGCTTACCGTGTGGGTGACTCTGTATCGAACATCATTTCGCCTCTAATGGTATTTTTCCCTCTTGTTGTGGTTTACTGTCAGCGTTATGTGAAGTCGGCTGGTATCGGTACGCTTGCGTCACTAATGATGCCATTCTCGATCGCAATGCTGATCGGTTGGTCTATCTTCCTAGTTGCTTATTGGATGGTAGGTATCCCGCTAGGCATTCAAGCTCCTTACACTTACACAATGTAAAAACGTGTAGGGTGTGAAAGCCGCTAATTGGCAGCCAAAAAGCGCAGGTCTTCGATCTGCGTTTTTTTGTTCTCGTAAAACGAACATCGATAGGTCTTGTAACTAGTTTTTTGGAGTTGCAGACTTTGTCCCGTGATGTGTTGCTGTAGTGAAACCGAAGTTGGTGATAAAATTCCTGACTTCAATCGTTTTTTGTTTCTTTGGAGCCTCCTTTGTCTAACCATCCGTTTTCCCCTCAAGATGAATTGTTTATGCGCAGAGCGATGGAGCTTGCTGAGCAAGCAGAAGCTGAGGGGGAAGTACCTGTTGGCGCAGTGCTTGTCAAAGATGGTGAAATTATCGCTGAGGGGTGGAATCGCTCTATTGGTACTAATGACGCTACCGCACATGCTGAGATCCAAACGCTGCGTAAAGCAGGCCAAAAGCTAGAAAATTACCGCCTTCTGGATACGACGTTATATGTAACACTTGAGCCATGCCCAATGTGTGCCGGAGCCTTATTGCATAGCCGCGTTAAGCGGGTTGTTTTTGGAGCGCCAGATTTAAAAGCTGGAGCAGCAGGAACAGTGCTTAATTTGTTTGAAAGTCAAGCCGCTTACCATTACGCCTTAATTGAAAAGGGGCTGCTAGAAGATGAGTGCCGTACTCAGCTACAAGCGTTTTTTAAGCGCCGCCGAAAGGAAATTAAAGCGAAGAAGCAAGCACAAAAAGCATTAGAAAATGGAGAGAGCGAACAAGGTAGTAGGAGTAGTGAGGGCTAGCAAACACCTACAACGTGGTAGATGTTTGCTTGGACGCACTAGTGATTGACTAAATGTACAAAAACACGATTACGTGAACTTACTTTCTTTTTCATACATGTCAGTTTACGTTTACGTCGGATAGCAGCTACTGTGTTATTTAAACGCTTTGACTGCACTCTACGTCTTCTCATATTCAAAACCTCCTGCAGACAAGACTTATACCAGTAAAGTGCGGCTCATCGATGCTTGGCAATAGGCTCGATAATCGCACTAAACATTGTATGGTTTAAACGTTCTTCATTTGACTTCTGCATTGCACAGAGCCAGCAAACAATTTCAATACGATGCTTAATAATAGGAGTGACGTTATTTCGGCAGAGTGTAGCCGAAAGCGCCGCTTCATCAAGTGAGCTAAACCATGTGGTTGTAAAGTAATCTGTTACAAAGCAATCAGTTTTACTAACGATGAAGAAAAGGCGACCAACCAAAGGAATGGTTGAGTGTGGTTGGTGTCACTCAGAATATTGGAGTCTAGATAAGTTTTCGTTAGGACTCAACAAAAATGACGAGCTTCATAGGCTCGTCATTTTTTAGTTTACCGCGGGTTTATTCTTCAATGCTTTCTTGTTCGGTGTCTTCTTCAACCGTGACGTCAGAAGCGCCAGAGACTTGTTCTACGACGGTCTCTACTGCGCCCGATATCAAAATGTCGGGGTTGAGCGGCGGAATCACTTGCAAGTCATCGCTATTCTCATCAATCGCTGGCTGTTGGCTGACATGACCAATGATGGATTGGTAGTAACGTCGAATATTTTCTACGTAATTACGCGCTTCATCGCCTCTGGCGTACCCATAGCGAGTTTGGCTGTAATAGCGCTTCTGACGCAGTAAAGGCAGCCTATCTTTTACATCGGCCCAAGCGTTCGGATCGCCACCTTGTGCTTTGGTGAGTCGTCGTGCGTCCATCATGTGGCCGTAACCAATATTGTATGAAGCTAACGCAAACCATATTTTTTCATGCTCGTTGATGCTATCAGGCACGCGACCTACAATGCGACGTAAGTACTCGACACCACCACGAACAGATTGCTCAGGGTCTAAACGGTTTGTTACCCCGACGCTTTTCGCCGTTGGCAGAGTCAGCATCATCATCCCCCTAACACCCGTTGGCGATTTTGCTGTTGGTTTCCAGTGTGACTCTTGATACGCCAATGCTGCAATTAAGCGCCAGTCGAACTCTTCGCTGTACTTTTGGAATAAAGGTGCCCACTTAGGCAATTTGTCATCCAGAGCTCGAATGAATGCGCGAGTATCAACGTAGTCAAATGCTTCAATATGACCAATGTACTTCTCTTCGAGGGTGGACAGTTCTCCTGATTGTTTGATGTTACCGAAAAACTCTATCAGCATTGCATACAAGCTTTCGTCTTCAGAACGTCGAGTAAACCAAGACACAGGTTGATCTTCTGTAAGTTCGAACGCGAGCGCAAGATCGGGGTAAAGGCGTTGAGCTAGGGAAAGTTCCACCGAATCAGTCACAGTAAAACGTAACTCACCCTTCGATACGTATTTGAGTAAGTCTCTCGTGTCAGCATCACCAACAATTTCAAACTGAAGTTCTGGATACTGCTTCTTTAACGCTGTTAGGGTCGGAACATATTGCGATTGTTCAACGATCTTTAATGTTTGAGCGCCTGCATTTGTATCTTCGTCGGACTCGTCGTCTTTCGAGGCTTGGTATTCAATGAGTTGTTCGATATCACGTGGTCGAAGTTGCCCTTTTTTATATACCACTTGTTGGCTTACATAATAATAGGCAGGGCCTGGTCTAAATCGTTTGACTGCTTGTGACGTTTGATTTAAACCCGTAGCGATGATATCGATATCTCCTTTCTTAAGAGCAGGAAAAAGCTCAGCCTGGCGAAAGGCTGGTTTAATCTCGAGTTTGACGCCGAGCTGCTCCGCAAACTGACGCGCCAATTCGTAATCCAACCCTGCGGGACCATCGGGACCTATGTAGTAGGAAAGCTGATTGTTTAGCGTGCCAACACGAAGCACACCACGTTCTTGAATTTTTTCAAATTCACTTTTGGGCTCCGACTCAATCTGGCAAGCAGAGAGCAAAAGAACAGAAACTAAAATTAGAGCACTGCGCTTGAGCCGGTTGAAGTGACTTATTTGCATTAATAGGTACATCTTGGAAAATTTCTATTTGCCTTTATATCAAAGCGAGCTCATGGGGCAAAGTGAATCACACACTTATAACGTGACATTGTGTGTTTTATCGACATTTTAGTTGTAATTCAAATTTGACAAAAAAAATGACGCAAACGGTTGCTTTTGGTGTTACATCACAAAAACAATTACTATATAATGCGCTCGCAATGACGAGGTGGAATCGGCATAGGTTCGACAGGGCTTATTTTAAGTGTCTGAATTTATTCCAATATCACCTTAATCAATTGCATAAGAGACCTAAGCACATGAGAATTTTGCGTGGCTCCCCAGCTCTTTCTGAGTTTCGTGTTAATAAACTACTGGAACTTTGTCGTGAACAAGATCTGCCTGTAACTGGCATTTATGCCGAGTTTATGCACTTTGCCGATCTAAAGTCAGACCTTGATGACCAAGAGTTAGAAAAACTTGAAAAGTTACTAACTTACGGCCCAACCATCGAAGAGCATGAGCCTGAAGGTCTTCTACTTCTTGTCACGCCTCGTCCTGGCACTATCTCGCCTTGGTCTTCTAAATCTACCGATATCGCTGTTAACTGTGGTCTGGAGAAAGTGAAACGTCTAGAGCGTGGTACGGCTTATTATGTCGAATCTTCAGTTGTTCTATCAGAAGCTCAAGCTGATGCTGTTAAAGCGTTAATTCACGACCGCATGATGGAAACAGTATTCACAGAATTTGAAGCCGCATCAGCATTATTTACTGTTGCAGAGCCTAAGCCTGTCGCACATGTTGATATCTTAGCTGGCGGTCGTCTTGCGCTTGAAGAGGCAAACGTTTCCCTTGGCTTGGCACTCGCAGAAGATGAAATTGATTACTTGGTAGAGAACTTTACTAAGCTTGGGCGTAACCCAAACGACATTGAATTGATGATGTTTGCTCAGGCGAACTCAGAGCATTGTCGCCACAAAATTTTTAACGCAGATTGGACTATCGACGGGGTAGATCAACCTAAGTCTTTGTTCAAAATGATCAAAAACACTTTTGAAACGACACCTGACTATGTGCTGTCTGCATACAAAGACAACGCAGCCGTTATGACAGGTTCTAAAGCGGGGCGTTTCTTCCCTGACCCTAAATCTCGTCAATACACGTACCACCATGAAGATACGCACATCTTGATGAAGGTAGAAACGCACAACCACCCAACGGCAATCTCTCCATGGCCGGGCGCATCGACTGGCTCAGGCGGTGAAATCCGTGACGAAGGCGCGACGGGTATCGGCGGTAAGCCAAAAGCGGGTCTGGTTGGTTTTACAACCTCTAACTTACGTATTCCTGGTTTTGAACAGCCATGGGAAACCGACTTCGGCAAGCCGGGTCGTATTGTGAATGCGTTAGACATCATGCTTGAAGGTCCTCTAGGAGGCGCGGCATTCAACAACGAATTTGGTCGTCCAAATCTATTGGGTTACTTCCGTACTTACGAAGAAAAAGTCACTTCTCATGCGGGTGAAGAAATTCGTGGTTACCACAAACCAATCATGATTGCTGGTGGTATGGGTAACATCCGCGATGAACACGTACAGAAGAAAGAGATTCCAGTGGGTGCGAGCCTCATCGTACTTGGTGGTCCGGCAATGAACATCGGTCTTGGTGGTGGCGCGGCATCTTCCATGGCATCTGGTCAGTCAGCAGAAGATCTGGACTTTGCTTCAGTACAGCGTGAAAACCCAGAGATGGAACGTCGCTGTCAGGAAGTGATCGACCGTTGTTGGCAGTTAGGCGACGACAACCCAATCGCATTTATCCACGATGTGGGTGCAGGCGGTATCTCTAACGCATTGCCTGAACTTGTCGACGACGGTGAGCGTGGCGGTAAGTTCCAATTACGCGATGTACCAAACGATGAGCCGGGCATGAGCCCACTGGAAATCTGGTGTAACGAATCACAGGAACGTTACGTTCTAGCGGTAGCGCCAGAAAACATGGAAGCATTCGACGCAATCTGTAAGCGTGAACGCGCACCGTATGCAGTGGTGGGTGTGGCGACAGAAGAGCGTCATCTAACGCTAGAAGATTCTCACTTCGACAATACGCCAATCGATATGCCAATGGATATCCTGCTTGGTAAGCCACCGAAGATGCACCGTGACGCAACCACACTAAAAGTGGAAAGCCCTGCCATTGTTCGTGATGGTATTGAGCTTAATGAAGCGGTGGATCGCGTACTTCGTCTTCCTGCTATTGCAGAAAAAACATTCCTAATTACTATCGGTGACCGAACAGTAACGGGTCTGGTTGCTCGTGATCAAATGGTTGGTCCTTGGCAGGTACCAGTAGCAAACTGCGCAGTAACAGCGGCAAGCTACGACACTTACCATGGCGAAGCAATGTCGATGGGTGAGCGCACGCCAGTGGCATTACTAGACTTTGGAGCATCGGCTCGCCTAGCCGTTGGTGAGTCACTAACGAACATTGCGGCAACAGACATCGGTGATATTAAACACATTAAACTGTCTGCGAACTGGATGTCTCCAGCGGGTCACCCAGGTGAAGATGCGGGTCTTTACGAAGCAGTGAAAGCGGTTGGTGAAGAATTGTGTCCTGCGTTAGGTTTGACTATCCCAGTAGGTAAAGACTCCATGTCGATGAAAACCAAGTGGGAAGAAAACGGCGAGAGCAAAGAAGTCACTTCTCCACTGTCGTTAGTTATCACGGCATTTGGTCGTGTGGAAGACGTACGTAAGACCGTGACTCCACAACTACGCACTGACAACGGAAAGACTTCTCTAGTTCTTGTTGACTTGGGTAACGGCAAAAACCGCTTAGGTGCGACAGCATTGGCACAAGTATACAAACAGCTGGGTGACAAACCTGCTGACGTAGATAATGCAGAGCAGCTAAAAGGCTTCTTTGATGCAATGCAAGCGTTAGTACGTGATGACAAGCTAGTGGCTTACCACGATAAAGGCGACGGCGGTCTTTTTGTTACACTGGCTGAGATGGCATTCGCGGGCCACTGTGGCGTAAAAGCGAACATCGCAGAGCTGGGTGATGATGCGCTAGCCGTTCTATTTAACGAAGAGCTAGGTGCGGTTGTTCAAGTTAAGAATGATGATCTAGATTCAGTTCTATCTACTCTGGCGGCAAACGGCTTAGAGGCATGCTCACATGTGATTGGTTCTGTTGAAGCTTCAGACGACTTTGTTATCACTTCTGGTGATGCAGTTGTGCTTGAACGTTCACGTACCGAACTACGCGTTATCTGGGCTGAAACAACGCATAAGATGCAAAGCCTACGTGATAACCCAGCGTGTGCAGACCAAGAGCACGAAGCTAAGAAAGACAACTCTGACCCGGGTCTAAACGTTAAGCTCAGCTTCGACGTAAATGAAGACGTTGCAGCACCGTACATTGCGAAAGGTGCTAAACCTAAGATGGCAATTCTACGTGAGCAGGGCGTTAACTCCCACGTCGAAATGGCAGCAGCGTTTGACAGAGCAGGCTTTGAAGCAACCGACATCCATATGAGCGATATCCTAACAGGCCAAGCGGTACTGGATGAATACCATGGCCTAGTAGCTTGTGGTGGCTTCTCTTACGGCGACGTACTAGGTGCGGGTGAAGGTTGGGCTAAGTCTATCCTGTTTAACGCACAAGCTCGTGAACAGTTCCAAGCCTTCTTCAACCGTGAAGAGACGTTCTCTTTAGGTGTATGTAACGGTTGTCAGATGCTATCAAACCTGAAAGAGCTGATCCCAGGTGCAGACTTGTGGCCACGTTTTGTGCGCAACGAATCTGAGCGTTTTGAAGCGCGCTTTAGTCTAGTTGAAGTTCAGAAATCTGATTCTGTATTCTTCGACGGCATGGCTGGTTCGCGTATGCCAATCGCGGTTTCCCACGGAGAAGGACGTGTAGAAGTACGTGATGCAGAGCACCTAGCAGCGATTGAAGCATCAGGTACGGTTGCGGTTCGTTACGTGGATAACCTCGGTAACCCAACACAACAATACCCGAACAACCCGAATGGTTCGCCAAACGCGATTACCGGTTTAACAACAGCAGACGGTCGCGTAACTATCATGATGCCTCACCCAGAGCGCGTATTCCGCACAGTTGCAAATTCTTGGGCTCCGGAAGGTTGGGGTGAAAATGGCGCTTGGATGCGTATGTTCCAAAATGCCCGTAAGAATATCGGTTAATTAACCAAAGGTTAATGTAGCTTAAGTAAAGCGTTGGTTGAGAGACCAGCGCTTTCTTTTTTCTTATCACTCTTTTTTTCTTCGTCGCTCTTTCTAGTGACTTGGCGAAACGTTGCTTTGTTCTGCCTCTTCTTTGTCATCTATTATCTAGCGTAAAAAACTTGCAGCGTTTAGATTACTTTTATGCTCTAATACCGCGCTTACCAAGGGATGGTGTTAAACAGCTCAGCTTAGATGGAGTTATCAAGTTGACCGAATCCCTGATTGATCCCTAAATCCCTTAGGAAATGAAAGAAATGTCTAAGAATCCAAAATTTGCTATCCGCGTCACTGAAAAACGTAACGGCTGGAGCGCAGAAATCACTCGCCAAGTGACATCTCGTAAGACTGTAGTATCAAAGCGTGAAACAGGCTTTGACAGCGAAGAGAAAGCACAAGCTTGGGCTGAACAAGAACTGGCTGGATTTATCCAAAACCAAGTGGTTCGTAACGAGCGTAAAGCAGCGCAACGTCAAGAGCGTGAAGCAGAACAACTAGCGGCAAAAGTTCGTAAAGAAGAAGCCCGCAAAGCACGTGAAACCGAAGTAGACACTGACGAAGAATAAGTTTAAATCGGTGAGATGGTGACGTTACCCATCAAACAAATAGTGAAAATGCCCTGAGTTTTGTCTCAGGGCATTTTTTATTTATATCGGCTAAAAACAATCCGATGATACGGACAGGCTAAACGTGCCGTCTTCAGGGGCTGCAAATTGTTTATTGCCAGGAAGAAGGTGAGGGTTATTAGCATAAGTGCGATGTGTCGATTTGACCTTTGCAGAATGTCTTTCCGGTAAATCAAAGTGTTGTAAGCCGTCAGATAGATCGTTTGCTTCACCGTAGTCGAAATGTGTTGCGACGTCTTTGGGCTGCTTGGCGTAACGACAGTGATCCGGCTTACCATCTTCGTGCCAAGTTAAAGAGTTAGTTTTTGCATCTAGATTCAGGTTATTTGCTGTTGGCTGTGCGTAAAAATCTTCTGAAACTTGGTGCTTGCTTTGTTCTTTTAAGTAGTCTGCAATGTTCTCAGAAGCTTGCGCTAGGCTACCTACAGGGAAGAAGCAAATCAGAAGAAGCCGTGTTTTTAGATTGTTCATAATGTGTATGCAAGAAAAAGGAAATGATAATACTGATAAATAAAACGGCGTGCAATTATGGCCATTGGATACGATATAACAGGGCAGTTAATGTCTGCCCTGCATCTTTTAGGTATGGTTAGTATTGATAAGTGAGGTGCAGTTTGACTTCGCGACCAGGCGAAGGCACGCCATTAGATAGGTATGCTTCGTAGTAACGATCGGTTAAGTTTTTCACAACCGCGCCAACGCTCAAGCCTTCGACTTGTTGTATTTCCCAAACCACGTAAGCGTTTTGTAGCGTGTATTGCTCACTTGGCGATTTCACTTTTAAATTATTACCGCTTGCCTTGGTTTTGGTTTGCGCATCATACCAACGGACTTCCCAGCCCGTACGTAAACCAGGAATCCATTCGTAACCTAAACCCAGATTAATGTTTAATGGCGGTACATCAGGATGATCATCATCTGAACCTGTAGAGTCAGATAGGCTACCTTTGTTTTTGCCGCGAATGTAACTTGCTGAGAAATTACTGTAGAAATCTTCAATCCGGTATTGTGAAATTAGCTCAAAGCCATAGTTTTTAAAGCCATCTAGGTTTGTATTCCAGCTTTGTAACTCAGTAGTATTTTTGTCGAGGTTTTCGCCCGTTCGTATATCAACTGTGTCGCTAACATCGTTATAGAACATAGTTAACTCTGTTGCGAGGTTATCGCGAGAGTTCACCAGCCCTTCCGTTAAGTTGATAACGCTTGCTTGATAAGCATGGATACGAGACACGTCCAGATTCAAAGCAGTAGCCGTAGCGGTAGCTCGCGCATATTGCACTGAGTAGATGTTATCAACGGTTGGTGCTTTTAAAGCGTAGGCGTAGGAGGCGTTTAAACGCGTATTATTGCTCGCATCAAAGTCGATATCCAAACGTGGGCTAAAGCCTTTATGCGTCGTTTCACCGTAGTTATGTCCGGCAGCTGGATCATTATAATCCGGCGCAGCGTTCCCTTTTCCTTCACTCTTGATGTATTCGTAACGCAGAGAAGGTGTGATTGTTAGGCGGTTTGTTGCTTGATAGTGATCAGCAATGTAAGCGGCATAAATTGACTGCGTGCCAGATGGTTCGTAGTAAGGGGTGTACCAACCGTAATTTTTTGCTTCATTACTGTCGTATGATGCGTTGAATACTAACGAGTCTCTATCGGTTTTTTGATATTGAAGCCCAGTGATTAGAGTGTGGTCTCCGAATTGTGCTTGGTTAAACACATCAACGTAGTCACGCTCGTAACTCAGCCATGACTCATGACCGTAACTGCCAACAGAAACGAACATTTTCTCGAATGCTACGTCAGGGCGAACCCAATGACGATCGTTTTCGGAACGTGCCATTTTGATATTGAAATCAATATACGGGTTAGTCGGCATGTAGTGGTAAGAGATGGTCGTGGTGTTGTCCGTGTATTTGTTATCGACGGTGTAAGCGTATTGGGCTTTTTCTAATGAGCCGTATTTCTTGATATTGTATTCGGTGATGTTAGGCATTTTTCCGCGGCGGTTAGCCCAAGGTTTACGACCTTCATCTTTGTAGCGAGTGTGGCTAATTTCAAACTCGTGATCGTTGTTTTCATAACCGACCTTTACGAGCATGTTTTCTTGCTCATAACCTGAGTAATCCAGCGTTTCACCACCTCCGACTTTAATGTCATCAGAATCTTTTACCGAGCCATTCGCTAGAAAATAAAAACCAGTATCGTTTTTACCATAGAGTGTTAGCGTGTAGGCGTTCTCATCGCCGTTGGTGTTGTATGCACTTGATATGCGAGCACCAAAGTTTCTTTCGCCGTACAGGAGATCATCGACACTTTTGGTTTTAATGCGAATGGAGCCACCAAACTTCCCGTTGAGTGCTCGATAGTCGTGCGCGCCCTTGATAATTTCTGCTTCGCCAATTAAGAACGGATCAAAAAAGAAGGTACCGTAGCGGTATTGTTGAAAGCCGATTGGAGCGCCATCGACAAAGACGGCGATATCGCTTGGATCATCAAAACCACGAATGTTAATACGTTCGCCACCAGAACGACCGCCACCATCTATTGATGCACCGGGAACGGCATCGATCATTGAGGCAAAATTAGAGTACTGTTGCTCTTCAATCTCTGACCAATTAATGGTGGTTTGCGCAGGCTCAGCAATGGTAATAGGTTTGGCATAACGAACGCCTATGACTTCAAGCTCTTCATTTGGCGCTGTCTCGGCATATGAATAAAGAGGGAAGAGCAAAGCCAGTGAAATGAGATTTACTTTGAATGGATGACTTTTTAATCGTTTCATATTGATGATTTATAGTGTTTTTATGAAGCTGGGATTATAAGAACATTATTACGATTAATAAATGATAATGAGATTAATTATCAAATGTGTTTTTGCGACGGATTGTAAAGTTTTTTATCCATTCGTGGAAACTACGATAAGTATCGTTAGCGTACATAAAACAAAAAGCCCAGCATCATGGACGCTGAGCTTATTGGCTTTAAACAAGATAGTGCGAGCACTGTTGCTCCTTTTGAGCTAATCAGGCGCCTACTTGGTAGGAATTACTGAGTTTCTAACGGTATCTGTCCGGTGGTCAGCGGCTCGGCATCGAATTCAGTGAGGCCTTCAATATAGCTTTCGACTGCTTGCTCTAAAGCATTATCACCTTGGTTAAAATAGGCAAGGTGGAAAATTGCATCGCCTTCGTTCACCAATGGTAATGTTTGTTGACCGATAACTAAACCACGCTTCGGGGCTTTTAGTTCTATCTCATCATGACCAAGAGGAGAGCTAATATAAGCGAGCGTTTCACCTTGTTCTACTTTGTCTCCCAGATTAACGACAGTACGCAAAATGCCGTTACCTGACGCGCGAACCCAGCTGGTGGACTTCGCTATGATAGGCTCAGGCAGCTTTTTCCTGCTCGCACGCAACATACCAATGGCTTGCATTACGCGCCGAACCCCGAGTACACCAGCGCTGATCGAAAGTGGATCAAAGCGCAATGCTTCGCCAGCCTCGTAGGTGAGCACTGGAATATCACATTTTTCTGCTTCACTGCGTAAAGAGCCATCACGCAATGCTGAATCAACAATCACTGGCGTTGCAAATGCTTGAGCAATACGCAGAGTTTCTGGGTTGCTTAAGTTTGCGCGGATCTGTGGCAAGTTCGTGCGATGAATTGCCCCTGTGTGTAGATCCAAAATGTAGTCACAACGCTTGGCAATGTTGTTAAAGAACCCGTGTGCCATACGAGATGCAAGTGCGCCTTTTTCACTGCCAGGAAAGCAACGGTTGAGATCTCGTCGGTCGGGCAAGTAACGAGATTTATGGATGAAACCAAAAACGTTAACGATAGGTACTGCAATGACAGTGCCTTTCAGTTTTTGTGGATCCAGTTGGTTAATGATCTGACGAACGATTTCTACGCCATTAAGCTCATCACCATGGATAGCAGCATTCACCATTAACACTGGTCCTTCTTGTTTCCCATGGATGATTTCCACAGGAATAGATAAAGGCGAATGTGTATATAGCTTCGCTGCTTCAAATTCGATCTCTAATCGTTGTCCTGGTTGTATTTGATGTCCTAAGAGCTCAAACACTTTGCTTTTTTTACTTCTGGCCATAAACCATCTCTGTCAAATGCGTCATCAGCAATGTAACAATTGCTGCAAAATCGCACTAATCATTCTCATTAAGGACACGACAAATTACTTTAATCGTCATGCGTGAAATTTTGGTATGTGTGAAGTTTTTGTTTTCAATATGATCTTTTCTATCAGTTTAATACATAACAAGCCATAGAGAAGAGAGCGCAATAATAGCCTTAAAAAATGTGACTGTATTAAAAATAATACTGTTCATGGAGGACAAAAAAACGGACTTTTAACCCTACTTTTTATCCGATAATATCCGCGCCGAATTTGAGGTTTCACACTTTCTAACTAGAGGTTTTGATGAAAAAGGCAATTGCTAAAATTGGTGCATTGACTGCGGTAGCAGTTTCACTTTCAGGTTGCGTAGGTAGTAATGCCGTGACAGGTTATGTCATGGGGTTTAACTTGAAAGCTGTTGACAACCGTTACGCTCGAGGTGGCCTAAATATGCTTTTAGCGCCTGTTTATGGTGTCGCGATCGCAGCGGATTATATCGTGTTTAACTCTCTAGAATTTTGGACGGGTAAGAACCCGTTAAATGGTAAGCCACATATCTTCGATACAAAGGTAGATACTTACATTGATGTCAATCACCAGTTAGATAAGTCGTTAACGACGGCACCAATCGCACCATTAGCGGATAACCGTGTCATTGAGCAGGGGCGAATGCAGCAAATCGATGAGAACACTGTTCAAATGGATATTACTTACAGTAACGGTGAAAAGGCGACACTCATGGGTGTACGCGATGGTGAGTTTGTTACTTACTACATTGATGGTGAAGTTGCTGCACAAACCTCAATGGATGAATTAGCCGCTTACGCGCAAAACCGTGTGTAGTTGGGTTCAACTAAACCAAAAAAAGGGTGCCGTATGGCACCCTTTGTCATTTTTTGTGATTGAATTATGCTTTCTCTGGAATCGCTTCTAAAAGCGCGACCATCTGATCCCAGTACAACTGAACAGTATCAATCTTCACTTTCTCATCTGGAGAGTGAGGGAATTTTATTGTTGGACCGAAAGAAACCATATCCATGTGTGGGTATGGTTCTTTAAATAGGCCACACTCAAGACCAGCATGGATGACCATGATGTTCGGCTTATGACCGTAAATGCCTTCATACATATCACGGAAAATTGCCATGATCTCGGAATCTGCATCTGGCTTCCAGCCAGGGTAAGCGCCTGAGAACTGAATTTGTGCGCCTGCTAGCTCAGTAATCGAGCGCAGCATGCTTTCCACTTGGCTACGGCCAGAGTCAATGAGAGAACGAATCAAGCAAAGCACGGTGACTTTATTTTCTTCTGTGCTGATCACACCAACGTTTAGAGAAGTTTCAACAACGCCTTCCACCTCATCACTCATACGGATTACGCCGTTTGGACAAGCGTTAAGTGCCGCAATGAATCGTTGCTGATCGGCGATTGAAAATACTTGCGCGTCAGTCGTGATCGCTTCATTAAAGGTTACGATACCTGTTTCGATTTTACCCAATTCAGTTTTAAGCAGCTCAGTGTAGTGGTTGAACAGCTCAGCAAGTTTGTCTTGGTTTTCGACAGGAAGCGCGACAGTAACAAACGCTTCGCGAGGGATTGCATTACGTAAGCTACCACCACGGAATTCGACTAAACGTAAATCAAGCTCTTGAGCATGACCGGCAAGGAAACGACCAAGTAATTTGTTGGCATTACCGCGACCTGTGTGAATGTCACAACCTGAGTGACCACCTTTTAGGCCTTTCAGCGTCAGTTGGCGTGTTACAAAACCTGCAGGCGTTGATTCTCGAGAAATATCGAAAGTCATGGTGCCATCAACGCCACCTGCACAACCCATGTAGACTTCGCCTTCTTGTTCAGAGTCTGTATTTAGAAGAATCTCACCCTCTAACCAACCAGCTTCAAGGCCAAATGCGCCAGTCATGCCTGCTTCTTCATCAATCGTCAGCAGAACTTCGAGTGGACCGTGCTTAATATCTTTAGATGCCAATACAGCAAGGCAAGAAGCCATACCAATACCGTTATCTGCACCAAGCGTCGTGCCTTTCGCAGTTACCCATTCGCCATTGATGTAAGGTTGGATTGGATCTTTGGTGAAGTCGTGTTCAGTGTCTTCGTTTTTCTGCGGCACCATGTCGATGTGTGCTTGAAGTACAACAGCCTTCTTATTTTCCATTCCTGGTGTCGCGGGCTTTTTGATGAACACGTTACCGGTTGGATCACGGCGAACGTCAAAGCCTTGCTCTGTTGCCCAGTTGATAATGTACTGTGCTAATGCTTCTTCATGTTTCGATGGATGAGGGATAGAACAAATCTTATCGAAAAACTGCCAAAGTGGAGCAGGTGATAAGGTACTGATCTCAGAATGGAACTCAGACACGGATGACTCCTTTTGATGTGCTTTGCCAAATATATACCGTAAAAATATTATCAAGGCAGCATTAAATGCTATACGACTTGGCCTTCAAATTGCCGTTAGCATACCACCAGATAAAGAGTACGAGTAGTCGCGATCACAAGGATTTCTCTCAGAACTGTCACAGTTTGTGAATACAATAACAAGCACTATGTGTTCTCTATCATATATTCTGAAAGTGGCTTTATTTTTTAATTCATAAAATTGTAATTTAATTACACATAAACTTTGATAAAGGTCAATTTGTGCATTTTTTGTGATTCCAATCACTAAAATGCTTGTAATTAAATTTCTTGGTGGTATATTTGTAACCAGCTTCTGAGAGAAGAATGAAATGCTCAAAGGATGAGTCCGTTTTATCGCCTCCAAGGAACCGAGAAATCAACGAATGTTTAATTGATTTAAAAGGTGATAGTTATGAAAGGTTTACCAAGTACAATGTTCTGGAATAGCAAGTCTGTTTACACCGGTAACTTTGTATACCCAACAAGCTTTGGCTACTAAGTGAAGTCAACGCATGTGACTCGAACAGTTTGTTCACCCCTATAAATTGGAATTTTTTTTCAGTGATAGTGCTGACATGATTCACCGCCACCCAAATTGGGTGGCGTTTTTTTATCTCTATTTTCTCTTCCTGACTCACTTATTGCCATCAAAGCCTTCTTCTATTCCCCATTCTTCGGTTTTATCGACTTTTCCATCAAATCTGTTAGATACCATGTTTAAAATGGGCCTTTTTCATCTGAAAGTTTAGTACATTGCTCAGTTTTTATTCTCTTTTAGAGAACTGTGTTATCTGGGTTACCTATTGTTTTATAAGAATATATTTCTTTGCTTGCTATGATAGATTAGAGAATGTGTTTCATATCCAAAGAAAAAAAACGCATTAGAGTGAAGATTCTATCTAGAATTTGCTATTTGATAACTTTATAATTCCCGCCAATCGATTACGCAACCGTTTACTTTTTACCTTTACAGGATTCGATCATGCTCGAGAGGCTTTTTAAACTCAGTGAAAATGGCACAAATGTGCGCACTGAGATCATTGCAGGTGTTACGACCTTCCTAACTATGGCTTACATTATTTTTGTAAACCCAGCGATCCTGTCGGATACCGGTATGGACCGTGGCGCCATTTTTGTCGCGACTTGTCTTGCTGCCGCAATCGGCTGTTTTATCATGGGATTTGTTGCCAATTACCCAATCGCACAGGCACCAGGAATGGGCCTGAACGCATTTTTTACTTACTCTGTTGTATTGGGAATGGGTTATACGTGGCAAGTTGCGTTGGCGGCTGTATTTGTTTCTGGCCTTCTGTTCATTCTTTTAAGCGTATTTAAGATCCGTGAGTGGATTATTAACTCGATCCCGCATTCTCTACGAACAGGTATTTCAGCTGGTATTGGTCTTTTCTTAGCGTTTATCGCATTAAAAAATGCAGGTATCGTCGTTGATAACCCAGCGACATTAGTTTCTATGGGAGAGATCACATCATTGCCATCTGTATTGGCCGCGATTGGCTTCTTTCTTACGATTGCACTGGTTCACCGTGGTGTGAAAGGTGCGGTGATGATCGCCATTCTTGGCGTTACAGCGCTTGGTCTTCTATTTGGTGATGTGCAGTGGGGCGGTATTATGTCAACGCCACCAAGCATTGCGCCAACTTTCATGCAACTGGATTTCTCTGGTTTGTTTGAAGTAGGCATGATTTCCGTCGTATTTGCTTTCCTATTTGTCGATTTATTTGACACCGCAGGTACGCTCGTTGGCGTTTCTCAAAAAGCTGGTCTAACTGATGAGAATGGCAACATCCCTCGTTTAAACAAAGCGTTACTTGCAGACTCAACAGCAACGTCAGTAGGTGCATTACTTGGTACCTCCAACACGACATCTTATATTGAAAGCGTTTCTGGTGTAGCTGCGGGTGGGCGTACTGGTCTAACAGCCGTGGTTGTTGGTGTACTCTTCCTACTTGCTCTATTGTTCTCACCACTTGCGGGTATGATCCCTGCTTATGCAACGTCAGGTGCGCTATTCTATGTGGCGATCTTGATGCTGTCTGGGCTAGTAAGCATTGATTGGCGTGACCTAACTGAAGCGTCCCCAGTTGTTGTGACTTGTTTAGTTATGCCGCTAACATTCTCGATTGCAGAAGGTATCACGTTAGGCTTTATCGCATACGCGGCGATCAAGTTATTCAGCGGTAAGGGCCGTGAAGTGTCGATGAGTGTATGGGTGATGTCAGCCATCTTCATCGTTAAATACCTCGTCGGTTAATTTCTCGAGCAAAAAGCCAGTGTGGATTTATTCACGCTGGCTTTTTCTTTTTTACGTTGTTCACAGAAGACGGTTTTTCTGCGGAATAGGCAGAGAATTTTGATATCACCGTTGGTATTAGCGGTGTGTTTCGGTAGAATAATCGTTTGCGCAGCTTGAAATCCTCGTCTCCAAACATTTTGGAGAAGTTAGTGAGCATTCCGCTTTTGAGTGACTTCGCTAGATTTTGAGGATGCATATTTTCAAATTATTAGGTTATTACAATGAGTAAAAAATTCATTATCACTTGGGATGCAATGCAGACTTACTGCCGTGAACTGGCTGAGAAACAAATGCCAGCTGAGCAATGGAAAGGAATTTGGGCGGTAAGCCGCGGCGGTTTGGTTCCTGGCGCTATTTTAGCTCGTGAACTGGGTATTCGTTACGTTGATACAATCTGTATTTCAAGCTACGACCATGATCATCAGCGCGATATGACGGTACTAAAAGCACCTGAAGGTGATGGCGAAGGTTACCTAATCGTTGAAGACCTAGTAGACAGTGGTGATACAGCGCGCAAACTACGTGAGATGTATCCAAAAGCGAAAATGATCGCTGTGTGTGCGAAACCATCAGGCAAAGAGCTGCTGGATGATTACGTTGTAGATATTGCTCAAGACACTTGGATCGAGCAGCCTTGGGATATGTCAATCCAGTATGCTGAGCCAGTAAACCGCAAGCAAAAATAAGCGCGGTTAAAGAATATTGAGAAATGCCCCTTTATAGGGGCATTTTTTTTATTATGATATTAAATCATGCTAATAGCCTAGGGTTCTTCCTATGTCTGAAGACGTCAGTAAAAATCTTTCCGAAACTTTGTTCGTGAAACATAAGCAAGCAAAAGAAACCTCCGCGCTTACCCAGTACATGCCGACCAGTAAAAAAATACTTGATGAACGAGAAGCGCAGGGTGATCGTGCTTGGTATCGTCATTTGCGTCGCTTGCAATGGGCTTGGCAAGGATTGTCTCCGATCGAAATGGAAGGCGTACTGTCCAAAATTGCTTCATCATCTCACTCGCGAACCAATGATGATTGGTTAGACACTGTAATGGGTTATCACAGTGGTAACTGGACATTTGAGTGGATCAAGCTTGGTATGGATCATCAGAAGCGAGCAAATGAAATGCAAGGAGAAGAGGCAGCGGATGAACTCTTCACTGCTTCTTTGTGTTTTAGTATTGCAGGCTACCCACATTTAAAAAATGATAACTTGGCATCGCAGGCTCAAGTACTGGCAAACAAAGCGTATTCTGACGGCGCAGAAAAAACTAAGTACACCATCAAGCAAATTGAAGTGCCTTACCAAAATCGCAAAATCATCGCGAACCTCCATTTACCAAGAACGGATAAACAGTTGCCTGTGGTCATGGTGAGCGCTGGTTTGGATACTCTACAAACCGACATGTGGCGTTTGTTCCGTAATCGTCTTGCACCGCGAGATATTGCGATGTTAACCGTAGACATGCCTTCGGTAGGGCATAGCTCTCATTGGCCCTTGACCGAGAATTCAAGTTGCCTACATCAAGCGGTATTGAATGAGCTTTACTCGCTACCTTGGGTTGATCATCACAAAGTGGGGTTAGTTGGGTTTCGTTTTGGTGGTAATGCCATGATCAGACTCTCTTTTGTCGAGCAGGAAAAGATCAAAGCTTGTGTCGCTCTAGGCGCGCCCGTACATGATATTTTTACTTCCCCTCAGAAGTTACAAAAAATGCCGAAGATGTATTTAGATCTTTTGGCTTCCCGTTTGGGGAAAAATGCGGTTGATATTAATAGCATGGCTGGTCAGATGATGGCGTGGTCATTGAAGGTTCAGGGCTTCCTGAGCAGTCGAAAAACCAAAGTGCCTATTTTGGCTTTGAGTCTTGAAGGCGATCCAGTGTCGCCACACAGTGATAATCAACTTGTTGCTCTATTTAGCCAGTATGGTAGAGCGAAAAAAATCAGTTCCAAAACAATTACAAAAGGATATGAGCAATCCCTCGATTTAGCCATAAAGTGGCTAGAAGATGAATTATTAGGGTGACAATTCTCCTAAATTAGTTAAGAGTGATATATCTGAGCAAAAAATAAGCTCATGATAATTAAAAATAATAATCATTCTTGGGTGTTTACTTTTAACTATGAAAACGGAGATTCATATGTCAGAGACGACTCAGGGCCCGACTCACTTTCGCTTGATGTCAAAGTTGAAGGCGATAGGGCCTTACCTGCGCGAACCACAATCGCAAGAAGGGCGCTATTATTTTGATTGTTTATCTGTATGTGTAGACGACAAAAAATCGCCTGAGAAGCGTGAATTTTGGGGCTGGTGGATGGATTTGGAATCCATCGAGGGAGGCTTTACTGCTAAATATCATATTGGCAAGTACAACAAAGAAGGGCAATGGGTATCTGAAGCCCTTCCCAAAAAAGTGGTAGAGGAAGTGTATCTCACGCAGAGCACATTCCATCAAAAGCTGGTTGATACTTTAGAAGAACACTTCAAATTAGAAGTCGAATATCACACGGAGTCTTTCGATTTCGCTTAATTTGGTTGTTTTCATTTAATACCAAACAAAAAGGTGCGAAAACGCACCTTTTCTCTTGTTAATTCCCTATTTGATTGTTAAAACATCCTCTCTTTATTTGTTTTTCACTTCAGAAGACATCATGACAACGAATCAACAAAATGCAGTTGTTTCACAACCACAAACTGTCGTTGTGAAACTGGGTACAAGTGTGCTGACAGGCGGCACTCTGGCACTCGACCGTGCACACATGGTTGAGTTAGCACGCCAGTGTGCTGAGCTTAAAAAACAAGGCCATTCAATCGTAATGGTTTCGTCTGGTGCGATTGCAGCAGGCCGTGAGCATCTTGGTTACCCCGCATTGCCCAACGAGATGGCGAGTAAGCAGTTACTTGCCGCGGTGGGGCAGAGTCGCTTGATTCAAACATGGGAGTCTTTGTTTGGTATTTATGGTATCAAGATTGGCCAAATGCTACTAACCCGTGCCGATTTAGAAGATCGTGAGCGATTCCTTAACGCGCGTGACACTATTAATGCGCTCGTTGCGAACGATATTGTTCCTATCGTAAACGAAAATGATGCCGTTGCGACTAGCGAGATTAAAGTTGGCGATAACGACAACCTTTCCGCTTTGGTAGGCATTTTATGTGGTGCAGATAAGCTCTTGCTTTTAACGGACCAAAAAGGTCTGTTTACTGCTGACCCTCGTAAAGATCCGAACGCAGAGCTTATCAAGGAAGTAAAAACCATCGACGATACGCTGCGTAAAATCGCAGGTGGAAGCGGTACAACATTGGGTACTGGTGGTATGGCAACGAAGCTGCAAGCCGCAGACATCGCTCGCCGCGCAGGTATAGAGGTTATTATTGCTGCTGGTAGTGCGCCGAATGTTATCTTTGACTCTTTAAGTGCTGAACCTCAGGGCACGCGCTTCCTACCTTGCGCTGAAGCCTTAGAGAACCGTAAACGCTGGATTCTAGCGGGACCTGCGGCATCGGGCGACATCATTATTGATGATGGTGCAGTCAATGCTGTGGTCGGCAAGGGCAGTAGCCTACTTGCTAAAGGGGTCATCAAAGTTAGTGGTGACTTCGCACGAGGCGAAGTGGCGCGTGTAACAAACGCTCACGGTAAGTTGGTGGCTCGTGGCATCAGCGCCTACTCAAGTGATGACCTAACTAAAATTACGGGTAAGCACAGTAAAGATATCATCTCTATTTTGGGTCATGATTATGGCTCTGAGGTGATTCACCGCGATGATTTGGTCGTCATTCAGGAATAGAATTAGAGGGAAGCAAAGTGGATTTAACGAATATGGGTAAAGCTGCTAAAGATGCAGCTTTCGAATTAGCGACAGCGTCAACTGCGCAAAAGAACCAAGCATTAGCCATCATTGCTGATGAGCTAGAAGCAAACTCTGCTGCTATTTTGGCGGCAAACGCTAAAGACATCGAACTTGGTCGTGAAGCGGGTTTAACCGATGCGCTGCTCGATCGCCTTTTGCTTAATGAAGAACGACTGACTGCAATTGCGAATGATGTTCGCAACGTCATTAGCTTGAACGATCCTGTAGGCAGCGAAATAGACAGTAAGGTACTGGAAAATGGGATGTCACTGTCTCGTCGTCGTGTGCCGCTTGGTGTCGTGGGCGTAATTTATGAAGCGCGTCCAAACGTAACCATTGATATCGCAGCGTTGTGCTTGAAAACCGGCAACGCAAGCATTTTACGTGGTGGCAAAGAGACCTTTTTCTCGAATATGGAATTAGTGAAGGTTATTCAGTCTGCGCTCGCAAAGGCGAACCTTCCAGCCGCTTCTGTGCAGTACATTGAAAAAACAGATCGTGAGCTTGTTTCTCAATTGCTTAAGTTGGACGATTACGTCGACATGATCATTCCACGCGGTGGTGCTGGCCTACACAAAATGTGTAAAGAAAACAGCACGATTCCGGTGATTATTGGTGGCTTTGGTATCAGCCATATCTTTGTCGACGAATCCGCTGATCTAGAGAAATCCCTGAATGTGGTTGAGAACTCTAAAGTTCAACGTCCATCTGCGTGTAACTCATTAGATACGCTGCTCGTGCATGAAAAAATTGCAGCGCAATTCCTACCAATGATCGTAGAGCGCATGAACGATAAAGTGACCTTCGTGACAGAGCCTAAGGCAAAAGCACTGATGGCTCAAGCAACACAAATTCGCGATGCTGTTGAAGGTGACTTTGATACGGAATGGTTGAGCTACACTCTTGGTGTAAAAGTTGTGTCTGATGTGAAAGATGCCATTGATCATATGCGTGTCCATAACGCGAGCCACTCAGATGCGATCATGACCAATAGTTTGGAAAATTCAGAACTGTTCATCAATTCTGTCGGTTCGGCGGCGGTTTATGTGAATGCTTCAACGCGCTTTACAGACGGTGCGCAATTTGGCCTTGGCGCAGAAGTCGCAGTATCTACGCAAAAGCTACATGCACGCGGTCCGATGGGCTTAGAAGAGCTAACTAGCTACAAGTGGGTTGGTAAAGCGAACTACTTAGCACGCAGTTAACACATTCGACGAGATATTGAGTGAAAAAGGGGCCTTTGCGCCCCTTTTTGTTTTGTCTAACATACCAATTCCGCTACACTACATGAGCTTTTATTTCGGTTTGAAAGCGTTATACCCAAATAGCTTTAATAGAGTCCGTATAACCATGAACGCGTGGTTTCCGTGATTGCTCATGAGGTTATTTTGGTATAGATATGGAGGTGATATGCATTGTCCTTTTTGTTCCGAGAACGATACCAAAGTTATTGATTCCCGCTTAGTGGCTGATGGCCATCAAGTTCGACGTCGCCGTCAGTGCTTGGCGTGTAGCGAGCGTTTCACTACGTTTGAAAGCGCAGAGTTAGTGATGCCTAAAGTGATCAAATCGAATGGCAACCGTGAACCATTTGATGAAGATAAAATGGTTGGCGGTATTCAACGCGCTTTAGAGAAACGCCCAGTGAGTGCCGATTCTATAGAGTTAGCGATCAGTATGATCAAATCACAACTGCGTGCGACGGGTGAGCGAGAGGTTCCGAGTGAAATGATTGGTAATTTAGTCATGGACCAGCTCAAAGAGCTCGATAAGGTGGCTTACATTCGTTTCGCTTCCGTTTACCGCAGCTTTGAAGATATTCGCGAGTTTGGCGAAGAGATTGCCCGCCTAGAAGACTGAGTAGCTCATGACTCAACACACTCCTGAAAGAGCGTTTTCTGATTTAGATTTCGCCATGATGTCACGAGCTATTAAGTTAGCGAAACGTGGCATTTATACCACCGCCCCTAATCCAAATGTAGGGTGTGTCATCGTTCGTGATGAAGAAATTGTCGGTGAAGGCTATCACCATCGTGCTGGTGAGCCGCATGCCGAAGTGCACGCGATGCGCATGGCGGGTGAAAAAGCAGTTGGTGCAACCGCTTATGTGACGCTAGAACCTTGCTCTCATTACGGCCGTACACCGCCATGTGCCGAAGGGCTGATTAAAGCCAAAGTGGCACGTGTGGTTTGCGCCATGGTAGACCCAAACCCGAAAGTTGCAGGTCGCGGCATCCAGATGTTACGTGATGCCGGAATTGAAGTACAAATCGGCTTGTTAGAGCAAGATGCCCTTGCCCTTAACCCTGGTTTTATAAAGTACATGCGTACAGGCATGCCGTTTGTTCAATTAAAAATGGCAGCCAGTTTGGATGGGCAAAGCGCACTCAGTAATGGTCAGAGCCAATGGATCACCTCCCCAGCGGCCCGCCAAGATGTGCAGCGTTATCGAGCGATAAGTGGTGGCATTCTTTCTACTAGCAAAACGGTGATTGATGATAATGCATCACTCAATGTGCGCTGGGATGACTTACCTAATAGTGTTCAAGCGCATTATTTACAAGAAGAGCTTCGTCAACCAGTACGTGTAATCTTAGACCGTCAGAACCATTTAACTGATGCGCTCAAGCTGTTCCATACCGATGGAGAACGAGTTATTGTTCGCTCTGATGGAGACTGTATCCCTCTATTGGACAGCGCTGACCAAATTGACTTATCAACGACATTAAAACGTATCTCTGATGAGCACCATATCAATCACTTATGGGTTGAAGCTGGAGCTACGCTAGCGAGTGCGATGATAAAGGCTAATCTTGTAGATGAGCTCATTGTTTACCTTGCGCCAAAACTCATGGGCAGCGATGGTCGGGGGCTTATAGGTGCTTTAGGGTTAAGCGCTATGGCTGACGTCATAGATTTAAACATTACAGACGTTCGTATGGTTGGGGTAGACATTCGCATCACCGCCACCATAAAACGTAATGAAATTAGATAAGAAATAGTATGTTTACAGGAATAGTAGAAGCAGTTGGCAAGTTAGCTGCGATTACGCCGAAGGGCGAAGACATCACCGTCACGGTTGAAACGGGTACGCTTGATATGTCAGACGTTAAGTTAGGCGATAGCATTGCGACCAATGGTGTTTGCTTAACGGTAGTTGACTTCGGAAGCCACTATTACAGTGCTGATCTGTCATTAGAAACCTTGAAGAAAACTGGGTTTTCTGAATACCAAGTAGGCGATAAGGTGAATCTAGAAAAAGCCATGCTGCCAACAACGCGATTGGGTGGACATATCGTTTCTGGCCATGTCGATGGGGTTGGTGAAATTGTCGAACGCAATTCAGTTGGCCGTGCGATAGAATTTTGGGTTGCAATGCCTGCGGAAATTAGCAAGTACGTTGCAGAGAAAGGCTCGATTACTGTTGATGGTATTAGCCTAACCGTCAACGACTTACGTAAAAATGCTTTTAAGCTGACGATCGTTCCTCATACGAGTGAAGAAACTACGATTGACCAGTTTCAAGTGGGGCGCAAAGTCAACTTGGAAGTTGATGTACTTGCGCGTTATATGGAGCGTTTACTGCAAGGACAACAAGAAGATAAGGCCGAGTCTCGTATCACGATGGACTTTTTACAGCAAAACGGTTTTGCATAAGTCTTGGGAGTGGCTGCGTGAGGCATGCAATAAAGAGCAGACTCACAGAACACCGCGAGATTCATTGACTTGCTTAATGCAAAGCTCAAACTATTGACCTAACTAGCATTCACTGCAACGTGATTTTTCATTGCTGTCGCAATAACAAATTTAGAATAACGGGATAACAGACTATGCCAATCAGTACGCCACAAGAAATTATTGATGATATTCGCGCAGGCAAAATGGTCATCCTAATGGATGATGAAGACCGCGAGAATGAAGGTGACTTGATCATGGCTGCCGAGCATATTACGCCGGAAGCCATCAACTTTATGGCAACCTATGGCCGTGGCCTGATTTGTTTAACCATGACCAAAGATCGTTGCGAAAGTCTAGGTCTGCCACCAATGGTGCAAGACAATAATGCGCAATACACCACCAACTTTACTGTTTCGATTGAGGCAGCAGAAGGGGTAACGACTGGTATTTCAGCCGCAGATCGCGCACGTACCGTTCAAGCAGCAGTCGCGCCAAACGCTAAAGCTGCGGATTTAGTGCAGCCTGGTCACATCTTCCCTCTCGCAGCTCAAGACGGCGGTGTACTGACTCGTGCAGGTCACACTGAAGCTGGCTGTGATTTGGCTCGTCTTGCTGGTTTAGAGCCAGCATCGGTGATTGTTGAGATCTTAAATGACGACGGCACGATGGCTCGTCGCCCAGATCTAGAGATCTTTGCAGAGAAGCACGGTATTAAATTGGGCACTATTGCCGACCTAATTGAGTACCGCAATAACACTGAGACAACGATTGAACGTGTGGCAGAGTGCAAGTTACCGACAGAGTTTGGCGAGTTCACGTTAGTCACGTACAAAGACACCATTGATAATCAAGTGCACTACGCAATGTGCAAGGGCGATTTGAAAGAAAAAGCGCCACTGGTTCGCGTTCATCTTCAAGACGTTTTTACCGACTTACTACGTAGCGATCGTAATGCAGAGCGCAGCTGGACACTAGATAAGGCAATGAAACGCATTGGTGAAGAAGGCGGTGTGCTGGTTGTTCTTGGCCATGAAGAATCGACCGATCTACTTATTCATCGCGTGAAGATGTTCGAAGCGCAAGACAAAGGTGAAGCCCCAACGCTTGCTAAAAAACAAGGCACGTCTCGCCGTGTTGGCGTTGGTTCACAGATTCTTGCGGATCTCGGTGTACATGATATGCGCCTTCTGTCATCGACCAACAAAAAGTACCACGCGTTAGGTGGTTTTGGTCTGAACGTTGTTGAGTACGTCTGCGAGTAACAACCGAACAATAAGTTCCTAGTCTTTGACGTGCTTAACTCGTCAATGGCTAGGAACCGGTGATTTGCCTCCAATTTCCATTAGATATTGCTCACAAATTTGTGCTAGAATCCGGCGATTCTCACTTGATGAACATATTTCACTTATAAATAGAGTTAAAGGAAAGCTTATGAAAGTGATCGAGGGTGGCTTCCCAGCGCCAAATGCAAAAATTGCTATCGTTATTTCTCGTTTCAACAGTTTTATTAACGAAAGCCTACTTTCTGGTGCGATCGATACACTAAAGCGTCACGGACAAGTAAGCGAAGACAACATCACGGTTGTGCGTTGTCCAGGTGCCGTAGAACTACCTCTAGTAGCTCAGCGTGTTGCTAAAACTGGCAAATTCGACGCTATTGTTTCTCTAGGGTCTGTTATTCGCGGTGGAACGCCTCACTTTGACTATGTTTGTAGTGAAATGAACAAAGGTCTAGCACAAGTGTCTATGGAATTCAGCATTCCAGTAGCATTTGGTGTTTTGACTGTTGATACGATCGATCAAGCGATTGAACGCGCAGGAACCAAGGCTGGTAATAAAGGTGCAGAGGCTGCACTAAGCGCACTTGAAATGATTAATGTACTATCTGAAATTGATTCCTAATGGGGGCCAGTGTGAAACCAGCCGCACGTCGTAACGCACGTCAATTCGCTCTACAGGCGATCTACTCATGGCAAATTACTAAAGAGAATGTTGCCAAGATTGAAGAACAGTTTTTGTCTGGCGACAAATACGATGAAGAAGAACTTCATGCATCTGAGCCAGCGCTTGCTGCTCCAGAGACAGACGTAGCTTACTTCCGTGAACTATTAAGCGGTGTTGTACTTAGCCACGCTGAGCTAGATAGCAAAATTCGTCCATACATCTCTCGTCCTATGCAGGATTTAGATATGATGGAACTTGCTCTTCTTCGCCTTGCTATGTACGAGATGACTCGTCGCGAAGATGTTCCTTACAAAGTTGTTATCAATGAAGCGATTGAACTTGCAAAAGTTTTCGCAGCAGAAGATAGCCACAAGTTTGTGAATGGTGTACTTGATAAAGCAGCACCTCACATTCGTAAGAAATAACGATTTCTTCAATGAAAAGGTCAGCACATGCTGACCTTTTTTGTATCAAAAGCTTTTACATCAAAAAGTAAGTGAATTATGTCTGGTGAATTTAATCTGATAGACAAATACTTCGTCGGTCGTCAGAGCCAACGTAAAGATGTCCATCTAGCCGCTGGTGATGATTGCGCTTTGGTCAAAGCGCCAGCTAATGTTCAGATTGCGATTAGCACGGATACATTGGTAGCTGGAACGCATTTCTTAGCCGACGCGAACCCAGCATGGGTCGCACACAAAGCATTGGCTTCTAACATCAGTGATTTGGCAGCGATGGGCGCAACGCCTGCATGGGTGAGCTTTGCATTAACGATGCCCGAGCCAGATGAAGAATGGCTTGCACCTTTCTGTGATGCATTTTTCGAACTGGCTGATTACTATGGTATTCAGTTAATTGGCGGTGATACCACCAAAGGGCCATTGTGTCTGACACTCACGGTGCAAGGTTTTGTACCTGAAGACAAAGCGCTCACGCGATCCGGCGCAAAGCCTGGGGATTGGGTATACGTAACGGGAAACCTTGGCGATGCAAAAGCTGGCTTGGATGTGATTCTAGATGACTCTCTGCGCAGCAGAGCCGGCGCGGAAGCTCTAGAGCGAGCTCATTACCTTAGTTCTCCGCGTGTGCTTGCTGGACAAGCTCTTGTTGGCTTAGCCTCTTCTGCGATAGATATTTCAGATGGTTTAATCTCTGATATTAAGCACATTTTACAGCGATCTCAGGTTGGGGTGAGTATTGATGTCTCTCAGCTACCGATCTCTTCAGAATTAGTCCAGTTTTTAGATGATAAGATCAGCGCGCAGCAGTATGCTTTAGCAAGTGGCGAAGAATACGAGTTGTGTTTTACCGTGCCGGAGCAAAATCGAGGCTCGTTACAAAGCGCTTTATCTCATACTGGCTGTAAGGTCACATGTATTGGTCAAATCCGACCAAATGGAACCTTCGAGCTGCATGATAACAATCAACCACTTGATTGGGACTTAAGTGGCTTCGACCACTTTAAATGATCTAAGCTAAGCTCTAGCCAAGAGCCTGTTATTATTGAGCAACTCACAGGCATGACGATTGAAACCAAACTAGCAGTATAGGTTTAAGGATATGACCAACCCTCTTTCTCTGATTTCATTAAAGAACCCGTGGCATCTATTGGCGACGGGTTTTGGCAGTGGATTATCCCCGTTTATCCCTGGAACAATGGGCACACTGGCGGCCGTGCCTTTCTTTTTGTTGTTGGCACAATTACCATTTACGGCGTATGTCATTGTTGTTCTGATTTCGTGTGTGATCGGCATTCAAATATGCCAAGTGACCTCTGCAGACATGAAGGTACATGATCATGGTTCAATCGTATGGGATGAGTTTGCAGGCTTTTGGATTACGATGAGCATTGTACCTGCACTGAATATTCCACTCACTGAATGGAAGTGGTTGATCACTGGCTTCATCTTATTTCGTTTTTTCGATATGGTAAAACCTTGGCCAATTGGGTGGCTAGATAAGCGAGTTCACGGTGGGCTGGGTATTATGGTTGATGATATCGTGGCGGGAGTTATGGCCGGTGTTGCCCTGTTTCTAGTCGCAAAATATGCGGGCTGGATGAATTAAACGTTGACCGTAAAAAAAGGGATGCTATGAGCATCCCTTTTTACATTCTATTTTGCTAAATAATCCAAGATGGATTTTTCAATTCCTTTTGCATCAAGACCAAGCTCTTCATGCAGTTCATCTTGTGTTCCCTGATGAATAAACTCATCTGGTAAACCTAGGTTCAACACAGGTTTAATGATTTTATCTTTCATCATGAACTCAACGACACCAGCACCAGCACCACCCGCGATAACATTTTCTTCTAACGTCACGAGCACGTCATGATCTGCGGCTAGTTGACGAATCAATGCCTCATCGAGCGGCTTCACAAAGCGCATATCAGCAACAGTGGCGTTAAGGTATTCTGCCGCTTCTAGCGCGTTACCCAAGAAAGTACCAAAGTTCAGAATAGCAACTTTTTCACCTTGGCGAACCATGCGTCCTTTACCGATTTCTAAAGCCGTAAACTCAGTTTCGATTTCTACGCCCATTCCGCTACCACGAGGGTATCGAACCGCACTAGGGCCAGTATGTTTATGGCCAGTGTAAAGCATTTGTCGACATTCGTTTTCGTCACTTGGCGCCATGATCACCATGTTCGGAATACAGCGCATAAAGCTCAAATCGAACGCACCTTGGTGAGTTTGACCATCTGCGCCAACGAGACCTGCGCGGTCGATCGCAAACATCACTGGTAAGTCCATGATCGCGATGTCGTGGATCAATTGGTCATAACCACGTTGCAAGAAAGTCGAATAGATAGCAACGATTGGATGATCGCCCGCAATTGCCATGCCTGTTGCCAGTGTCACTGCGTGCTGCTCAGCAATCGCCACATCAAAGTATTGGTCTGGGTACTCTTTTGAGAAACGCACCATACCTGATCCTTCGCGCATTGCTGGCGTAATTGCCATTAGCTTAGGATCTTGGGCCGCCATGTCACATAAAAAGTCACCAAAGATCTTTGAGTAAGTTGGCTTACCGCCACTGCTTTTCGGTAGACAGTTATGTGTTGGATCGAATTTAGGAACACCATGGTAGCCGATAGGATCTTTCTCGGCAGGCTCATAACCTTTGCCTTTCTTGGTCATGATGTGCAGGAATTGAGGGCCTTTGAGCTCACGCATATTTTTCAGCGTTTTGACGAGTTCGTTGACGTCGTGCCCATCAATCGGACCTATGTAATTAAAGCCGAACTCTTCGAACAGAGTACCAGGTACTACCATGCCTTTTAGGTGCTCTTCCGTACGGCGAACCAACTCTTTAATAGGTGGAACACCAGACAGCACTTTCTTGCCGCCTTCACGGATAGAAGTGTATAAGCTACCAGAAAGTACCTTTGCAAGGTGGTTATTCAGGGCGCCGACGTTTTCTGAAATCGACATTTCGTTGTCGTTCAAAATCACCAACATATCAGGATGAACGTCGCCAGCGTGGTTCATGGCTTCGAATGCCATGCCTGCTGTAATTGCGCCATCACCAATCACACTGACGATTTTGCGACCTTTACCTTCTTTTTGTGCGCTGATGGCCATGCCAAGACCTGCACTAATCGATGTCGAAGAGTGGCCGACAGATAAGGTGTCATATTCACTTTCTTCACGCCAAGGGAAAGGGTGTAGACCATCCTTTTGGCGAATTGTTGGCATTTTATCGCGACGTCCGGTGAGGATTTTGTGCGGGTAAGCCTGATGACCAACATCCCAGATCAATTTGTCGATAGGGGTGTTGTAAACATAATGCAGAGCGACAGTTAGCTCTACGGTGCCTAAGCCAGACGCTAAGTGTCCGCTAGATTGGCTCACTGAATTTAGCAGATACGTTCGCAGTTCATCACACAGATTTGGTAATGTTTCTTTCGGAAGAAGACGTAATTCTTCCGGTGTATTTGCTAACGCCAGTGTTGGGTACTTTGAAATATCAAGAGTCATATAAATGCGCGCTTATAGTGTTAATTTTTGCGCTCGATGACATATCGGGCGAACTCTTCGAGTAACTGAGTATTGTATGGGATAGCTTCCAATGCTTGAAGTGCTTCCTGTAACAGAGTGTGAGCTTTCTCTATGGCTCCCTCTAAACCCAGCAGGGAAGGATAAGTGCTCTTATTCAGACCTTGGTCGGAACCTTGAGGCTTACCCAGTGTTTCTGTGTCACTGATGATATCAAGAATATCGTCTTGAACCTGAAACGCCAAACCAATTGCTTTTGAGTAGCGCTCCAAGTGAGGTAGAACCTCGATACCTTTCTCACCAGCAGCTAATGCACCTAATTTTACCGCACAATCAATCAGAGCTCCGGTTTTTTTACGGTGTATCTCTTCCATTTCTTCAAGAGAAACTTGGCGATTTTCCGCGCCTAAATCTAAGGCTTGCCCTACACACATGCCGCTGGCACCAGAGGAATGCGCTAAGGCTTTGATCATGTTGATGCGTTGAGCTTCTGCCGCCGAGCTTAATTGACCATCAGCAATAATAGTGAAGGCAAGGGTTTGTAGTGCATCACCTGTCAGTATTGCGGTTGCTTCATCAAACTTAATATGACAAGTTGGTTGACCTCGACGCAGTTCATCATCGTCCATGGCTGGCAGATCATCATGAATGAGTGAGTAGGCATGTATACATTCGATAGCAGCGGCGGGGGTGTCTAAGTCTTCAGGTTTACAGCCGAGCATTTGACCTGTGATGTAAACAAGAAAAGGGCGAACGCGTTTTCCACCTAGCAAAAGGCCGTATTTCATTGCTTGAATCAATGGCTGCTCTTGATATGGAAGCTGATCGAGCCACAAATTCAATTGCTGATTGTTTCTTTGTTGAAAAGACGTCAATGTCTGTTGCATCACATTGCTCACTACTGATTGTTATTCTGAATCTGGTTTGAAGTCACTCAGTTGTGCTTCATCATCTTCACTAAGAAGAATGCTCACGCGCTGTTCGGCGTCGCTTAATTTAGTTTGGCCTGCACGAGCTAAGGCAATGCCTCGTTCAAACTTACGCAGGGCATCATCTAGAGCAAGATCGCCATTTTCTAATTGATCAACCAAGCTATCAAGCTCTTCAATGGTTGCTTCAAAGGTCATGTTTTCTGGTTTCTTGACCGCCATCTTTTTTCTGCCTTAATCAAGCCTCGGGTAAGATGCACGAAAGTTACCTTAGCCTAGTAACTTGGTCAAATTTAACCTCATATAATTGTCACAAAATTAGCGTTCAACGAGTCTAAGCGGTGAAACCCCATATTTTGGTTGAGGTTGTTAGGTGTAATTTGTGATCCATTAGCTAAGATTTTTCTAAAAATTCTGCGCGAGTTGTCGATACAGGTAATAATCCGCCCAATGGCAGTATTTGAGTATAGCGTGAGGAGTGCTTTGTGGATTTAGCAACCCTATTAGGTTTGATTGGTGGTTTTGCATTCGTCATTATGGCGATGGTGCTTGGTGGCAGCATCGGCATGTTTGTCGATGTCACGTCGATCCTTATTGTCGTTGGTGGCTCAATATTCGTCGTGTTGATGAAGTTCACAATGGGACAGTTTTTTGGTGCGACAAAGATTGCTGGCAAAGCCTTCATGTTTAAAGCGGATGAACCCGAAGACCTGATCGCAAAAATTGTGGAAATGGCCGACGCGGCGCGTAAAGGTGGTTTTCTTGCTCTTGAAGAGATGGAAATAAACAACACATTCATGCAGAAAGGCATTGATCTACTGGTTGATGGCCATGATGCCGACGTTGTGAGAGCGGCACTCAAAAAAGACATCGCGCTTACGGATGAACGACATACGCAAGGTACTGGCGTATTTCGCGCCTTTGGCGACGTTGCTCCTGCGATGGGAATGATTGGCACCTTGGTTGGTCTTGTTGCGATGCTTTCAAACATGGATGACCCTAAAGCGATTGGACCAGCAATGGCCGTTGCACTCTTGACCACATTGTATGGCGCGATCCTGTCCAATATGGTGTTTTTCCCTATTGCGGATAAGCTTTCTCTTCGCCGTGACCAAGAAACGCTAAATCGCCGTTTGATCATGGATGGCGTATTAGCGATTCAAGATGGCCAAAACCCGCGAGTGATCGATAGTTACTTGAAGAACTACCTCAATGAAGGTAAACGTGCCCTTGAGATTGACGAGTAACTTGGAGAGTCGTGATGGATGATGAAGATAACAAATGCGATTGTCCGCCACCTGGCCTCCCGTTATGGATGGGGACATTCGCAGATTTGATGTCGCTACTGATGTGTTTCTTTGTTCTTCTGCTCTCGTTTTCTGAGATGGATGTACTGAAGTTCAAACAAATTGCAGGATCAATGAAATTTGCCTTCGGTGTGCAAAATCAGCTTGAAGTGAAAGACATTCCCAAAGGTACTAGCATTATTGCACAAGAGTTTCGACCGGGTCGGCCGGAACCAACTCCGATTGATGTCATCATGCAGCAAACCATGGACATTACTCAGCAGACGCTCGAATTTCATGAAGGGGAGTCTGATCGAGCTGGTGGCACAAAACGTGATGAAGGCAAGTTAACGGGTGGGCAATCGCCAGAAACGTCAACTCAAAACAATGAGTCTGCCGAAGCGGACATGCAACAACAGCAATCTAAAGAGATGTCGCAAGAGATGGAGACCTTGATGGAAAGCATCAAGAAAGCCTTAGAGCGAGAGATTGAGCAAGGCGCCATTGAAGTTGAAAACCTCGGTCAGCAGATTGTTATACGTATGCGTGAAAAAGGTGCATTCCCAGAAGGTTCGGCCTTCTTGCAGCCTAAGTTTCGTCCTTTAGTTCGTCAGATTGCAGAGCTAGTAAAAGACGTGCCAGGCATTGTTCGAGTATCTGGCCATACAGACAATCGACCGCTAGACTCGGAACTTTATCGTTCTAACTGGGATCTCTCTTCTCAGCGTGCAGTATCAGTCGCGCAAGAGATGGAGAAAGTGAGAGGCTTCTCTCATCAACGTTTGAGAGTGCGGGGTATGGCGGATACGGAGCCCTTGTTACCGAATGATTCTGATGAAAATCGTGCGCTTAACCGACGGGTTGAAATCAGCATTATGCAAGGCGAGCCTCTCTACAGTGAAGAAGTGCCAGTAATTCAATAACTAGGCTTTAGTTTTAAGTCAGTAAAGAGATAAGAAAGCGAGCAGATTGCTCGCTTTTTTTGTTTTTCCAATCCGCTTGGGTGTATAATCTTGCGCCTTAAAAGTGAGCTCAGACTACTTTTTGTGACTGAAACGCGGTTTTACTGCGTATGAAGTATTGAAGTTGAGTGTCACTCTTTGTTGATTGCGAAACTAACCTGCGAATTAGACTATGAAATTTATTGTAAAGCCCCATCCAGAAATTTTTGTAAAAAGTGAATCTGTGCGTAAGCGCTTCACAAAGATTTTAGAGTGCAACATTCGTAACATCATTAAGAGCCGCACGGAGTCTGTCGCGGTATTTAACCGTCGTGATCACATTGAAGTGACCTCTGAGAGTAACGAATTCCACGCTGAAGTTCTTGAGGTTTTGACTCATACACCAGGCATTCACCACGTACTGGAAGTGAAGCAAACTGAATTTAAAGACTTGCACGATATCTTCGAGCAAGTGCTAGAACTCAACCGTGCTGCACTCGAAAATAAAACCTTTGTTGTACGTGCGAAGCGTCGTGGCAAGCATGACTTTACCTCTATTGAACTAGAGCGTTATGTAGGCGGTGGTTTAAATCAAGCGATTGAAAGCGCTAGTGTTAAGCTACGAAACCCAGACGTGACGATCAAGGTAGAAGTCTCGAACGACAAGCTAAACCAAGTATTGTCTCGTCATAAAGGCCTAGGTGGTTTCCCTCTGGGTACGCAAGAAGACGTGTTAAGCCTGATCTCGGGTGGTTTCGATTCTGGTGTTTCAAGCTATCTTCATATCAAGCGTGGTTCAAAAGTACATTACTGCTTCTTTAACTTAGGTGGTCCAGCACACGAAATCGGCGTTAAGCAGGTTTCTCACTACCTATGGAACAAATACGGTTCTTCAGCAAAAGTACGTTTTATCTCAGTTGATTTCGAGCCTGTGGTTGCGGAAATCCTAGAGAAAGTCGATGACGGCCAAATGGGCGTGATCTTGAAGCGTATGTTTATGCGTGCAGCAGGCATGATCGCTCAGAAGATGAAGATCGAAGCATTGGTAACAGGTGAAGCACTAGGTCAAGTATCGAGCCAAACGCTAACCAATCTACGCCACATCGATAACGTAACTGACACGCTGATTCTGCGTCCACTTATCAACTGGGATAAAGAAGACATCATCAATCTAGCACGTGAAATCGGCACAGAAGATTTCGCCAAGACAATGCCAGAATACTGTGGTGTTATCTCTAAGAAGCCAACCGTGAAAGCGGTGAAAGGCAAGCTAGAAGCTGAAGAAGAGAAATTCGACTTTAGTATCCTTGAGCAAGTGGTTCAAGAAGCTCGCATGATGGACATTCGTGATATCGCGAAAGAGTCTGAGCAAGCCGCACCAGAAGTAGAGCAAGTTCAAGCGGTAGAAGAGCACGCGGTTGTGCTAGATATTCGTAGTCCTGAAGAGGAAGACGATAACCCACTTGAAATCGAAGGTGTGGATGTGAAACATATCCCTTTCTACAAGCTGGGTACACAGTTTGGTGACTTAGACCAGTCTAAGACATACTTACTTTACTGTGACCGCGGTGTGATGAGCCGTCTGCAAGCGCTTTACTTGCAAGAGCAAGGCTTCAGCAACGTAAAAGTTTACCGTCCATAGCTGACTGATAAAATACGTTAAAAGGCGCAAATTGAGACATCAATTTGCGCCTTTTTTGTTTTTGATCGCGTTACAGACAACCATTACTTAGCATAATGTTGAGGCTTATCGCAAAGCCATACACTTTGTGTTGATATAACGATAATTAATCCGAAAGAAGAGTAATAAAGTGATATTGCTGCCAGATATGCGGATGAGATTTTTGATAGATAAAAAAACACCGCCTAATTTAGGCGGTGTAACAAATTTGACAGACAGGTCAAAAATAAATACAGGAAGTATATGTTTTGTCACAGGGAGTGTGGACAAAACATTATGGTAGAAATCTACCTAACTCGAAATACGAGTTTGCAAACACAACATCGCAACAACGAAGCCAATTGATTTCCAAAGAAATCAAGCCGTTCAGGCCCGTGTTGCGGGGTGAAATATAGAATTTATCTGGCTGTTCGACAACGGACATTTTATAATGTTTCAGATTAAAAAAACTAATCCTATTAGAGGTCCCATATGTCTCGCAGATTGCCTCCATTAAATTCGCTTCGAGTCTTCGAAGCGGCTGCTCGTCATCTCAGTTTTACACGAGCAGCAGAAGAGTTATTTGTTACTCAAGCCGCGGTCAGTCACCAGATTAAAGCGCTTGAAGAGTTCTTATCATTGAAGCTCTTCCGTCGACGTAATCGTTCTTTGTTGTTAACAGAAGAAGGCCAAAGTTACTTTCTCGATATCAAAGATATTTTCACCTCGATTGCGGAAGCGACAGATAAGGTGTTGGAACGTAGCGAAAAAGGGGCATTGACGATTAGCCTACCGCCGAGTTTTGCTATCCAATGGCTTGTACCTCGTTTGGCCGATTTTAATGCTCAAGAGCCCGATATCGATGTACGTATTAAAGCCGTAGATATGGATGAAGGCTCACTGACTGATGATGTTGATGTGGCGATCTACTATGGCCGTGGGAACTGGCCAGGTTTGCGAGCAGATAAATTGTACCAAGAGTTTTTGATCCCACTTTGTTCACCTTCATTACTTTTGGGTAACAAACCATTAGAATCTTTAAGTGACCTCAAATTACATACTTTGTTACACGATACTTCGCGTAAAGACTGGAAGCAGTTTGCTCGTCATTACAACATTGAAGGCATCAACGTAAACCACGGTCCTATTTTTAGTCACTCAACGATGGTGCTACAGGCTGCTGCGCACGGTCAGGGGGTCGCGCTCGGTAACAACGTACTCGCCAAACCTGAAATGGAAGCCGGACGACTCATTGCACCATTCGACGAGGTGTTGATATCTAAGAATGCATTCTATGTGGTGTGTCATGAACAGCAGGCAGATATGGGCCGAATCGCAACGTTTAGAGACTGGATGTTAGCAACCGCGAGAAAAGAACAAGAGGAAGTATTGGATGAATCACTGGATAGCTGAGGGGCCTGAAAACGGACCGCTGTTTATTTTTGCTCACGGCGCAGGTGCGGGGATGGAGCATGACTTCATGACAGCTGTCGCCAAAGGATTAGTGGAGCAAGGTATTCGTGTAGTGCGTTTTAATTTCCCTTACATGGTGAAACGTTCGGAAGATGGCAAAAAGCGTCCGCCCGATCGCGCGCCAAAGTTGCTCGAAGCATACAGCGAAGTGATCGCTCACTTTACTTCTTCTCCCGTGGTTATTGGTGGTAAGTCAATGGGCGGTCGTATGTCGAGCTTGTTGGCTGAAAATGAGCTGGTGGCGGGCATTGCCTGTTTAGGGTTTCCATTTCACCCACCAGGAAAGCCAGAGAAATACAAAGGCGAGCACTTAGCAACCATTGAGAAACCTACGCTGATTCTGCAAGGGGAACGAGACACCTTTGGTAAGCGTGAGGAATTCGATGATTTCGTCCTTTCGTCACAAGTAACGGTGAGCTTTTTACCTGATGGTGACCACAGCTTCAAACCGCGCAAGATCTCAGGTCATACTGAAGTGGGTAACATTGCACTCGCGATAGAGCAGTTAGCGGCGTTTATAAAAGAGGTGTACAGTGAAAAGTAAGTGGTTACTCTCATTCTCTGGATTGTCTGGGCTGATTTCGGTCGCTCTTGGAGCATTTGCTGCTCATGGGCTAAAAGCGACACTGGCCCCTTATTTGCTCGGTGTATTTGAGACCGGAGTTCTGTATCAATTTATTCACACGTTGGCGATTGTGTTTTGTGCCATTCTGCTTCTGCTCAATTTGGGACAAAAAGCACAAAAATATTTTTTCATTGCGGCGATTTGCTTTATTATCGGCATCTTTTGTTTTAGCGGCAGTCTTTACGCGCTGGCGCTGACGGGCATTAAGTGGTTTGGGCCAATTACTCCTGTGGGAGGATTACTGTTCATGATTGGTTGGTGTCTGTTCTTTTTTGCTGCGTTCAATATCAAAGAGGTCTCCAAGTGAAACAACTAATGCTCTATTGCCGTTCTGGCTTTGAGAAAGAGTGTGCTGGTGAAATTCAGGACAAAGCGACACAGTTGGAAGTGTATGGCTTCCCTCGTGTGAAGAGAAACTCAGGTTATGTTGTCTTCGAGTGCTACCAAGATGGAGATGCCGACAAACTTGCGAGAGGTTTAGACTTTAAGTCTTTAATTTTTGCTCGACAAATGTTTGCGGTAGCAGCTGAGTTTCAATCGTTGCCAAGTGATGACCGAATTAGTCCAATTCTGAATGAACTAGCAGACATCGAAGCATTCCCTCGTTGTGGTGATTTGAGAATTGAAACGCCAGATACAAATGAAGCGAAAGAGCTACTGAAATTCTGCCGTAAGTTTACCGTCCCAATGCGTCAAGCGTTGCGCGGCAAAGGCTTAATGCTGAACAAAGATAACGCGAAAAAACCAGTACTGCACATTTGCTTTGTTGAGCCTGGCCACTGTTACGTTGGTTACTCTTACACTGACAACAACTCACAGTTCTTCATGGGTATCCCTCGCCTTAAATTCCCAGCAGACGCCCCAAGTCGTTCAACACTTAAACTGGAAGAAGCATTTCATGTCTTTATTCCACGTGAAGAGTGGGATGAGCGTTTGGCACCAGGTATGTGGGGTGTGGATTTAGGTGCATGTCCAGGCGGTTGGACGTACCAATTAGTGAAGCGCTCAATGTTCGTTCACTGCGTTGATAACGGCATGATGGCAGACAGTTTGATGGAAACTGGCCAGATCAAGCACCATATGGTGGATGGTTTTAAGTTCGAACCAGACCGCAAGAACGTAACATGGATTGTTTGTGACATGGTGGAAAAGCCAGCTCGTGTTGCTCACCTGATGGGACAGTGGCTGTTAAAAGGTTGGGCAAAAGAGGCCATCTTTAACCTTAAGCTGCCAATGAAAGGGCGTTATGACGAAGTGCTGCAAGACCTTGAAAATCTGAAGCAGTTCCTCATTGATAATAAGGTAAAGTTCAAGCTACAAGCTAAACATTTGTATCATGATCGTGAAGAAATCACGATTCATATCCAATGTCTGTCGAATATTTCACCTTACTAACTTTATTCCCCGAGTCTTTTGGGAATAGTGATTAGAATAGAAAAAGCGCCTTCAAATGGCGCTTTTTTAATATCTGAGGGTTTCATGGTGTGAAACTACCATCGGACACTACTCCGCTTTGTTTGGCCCTAAAAAGCGAATATCTTGCAAGTTAAAGCCTAGTTCGATGTCGCACTTTAAAGCGGCGACGCGTTTACATAAACGAGCAGACTCAATGTGCTCATCCAATTTTATACGGTATTTCGGTACGAGATCTTCACTAGCGTAGGCAGCTTCAATACTCTCAAACTGAGTGAGAATCTCTTTCGCTGTTTTCGGGCCAATTCCAGGTACGCCCGGAACCTGGCTAGAGCTTATCCCTGTTAATCCCCAGTAATCCGCTAGTTGATTTGGTTTTACGCCGAACTCTTTTTCGATAAATGGTTCATCTAACCAACGATGTTGGAAATAATCACGGATTTGTAGGGTAGGGGAAAGTAGCTGGCAGTAACCTTTGTCTGTGGAAACGATGGTGACTTTTTCACCATGGCTGGCCACTTTCGTTGCGAGTGTAGCAACCAAATCATCTGCTTCATCGCCTTCAGAAAGCAATGAATCAATACCTTGCTCCCACCACGCTTGTTGAATCGCATCTAACCCTTGCAGTAGTGGCTGAGGCATTGGTTTTCGGTTTTGCTTATAGTCAGGGAGAATTTCAGCGCGCCAACCTCTGTCTTGTTCGTGGTGATCAAAAACCGCGATGATGTGTGTCGGGTTGGCCTCTGACAGAATGCGAGTGAGGGTTCTTTGCGTTGTGGTTATGGTTCTTGCTATGTCGGTTGGATCTGGTTGTGCTGAGTGCACTCGGCGGATCAGGTTTAGGGCATCAATGATAACAAGATGAATAGACATAGTGACTTAGCAATAAAAAGGGGCGTAATGCCCCTAGTGTAACGAATGCTAGCCTGACTATCGACCACCAATTTCCGGGTGAGCGATTCGATAACACGGTTCGTAGTCTGAACCGCCAGGTAATTTCATTCGGTGCTGTTCGACAAAGTCTTTTAGCAACTTATCGAGTTTTTTCATGAGGACTGCGTCGCCATGAATGGTGAAAGGCCCTCTACGTTCTATTTCTCGAATGCCTTCAGCCTTTACGTTACCTGCCACTATGCCAGAGAAGGCTTGACGCAAGTTGGCCGCTAAAACTTGCGGTTCTTGATCTAGGCTTAAATCCAATTGTTCCATCGACTCATGAGTAGGCTCGAATGGCAGTTGGAAGTTTGGCTCAATTTTCAATGACCAGTTAAAGCTGTACGCATCGCCTTTCTCTTTTCGGTGAAGGCGTACCGAGTCCATGGAGCGTTTCATAATACGAGCGACTTCTGCCGGGTCGTCAATGATGATCTCGTAGTGCTTTTGCCCTTCCTCACCAAGTGTGTCGCGAATGAACTCATCAATAGAGCGGAAGTACTCTTCACTCTCTTTTGGTCCTGTTAATACGATAGGCATTGGTTGATCGGCGTTATCCGGGTGCATCATGATGCCAAGAATGTACAGTAGCTCTTCCGCTGTGCCCGGGCCTCCTGGGAAAATAACGATACCATGAGCCATACGGACGAAAGCTTCCAAGCGCTTTTCGATGTCGGGCATGATGACCAGTTCATTTACTATTGGGTTTGGTGGCTCGGCCGCAATAATCGAGGGTTCGGTTAAACCAAGATAACGTTGCTGAGTATAACGTTGCTTTGCGTGCCCAATTGCTGCACCTTTCATCGGCCCTTCCATTGCGCCAGGGCCGCAACCTGTACAGATGTTAAGTTCACGCAGGCCCAGTTCGTTACCCACTTCACGTGTGTACTGATACTCCACTCCATTGATAGAGTGACCACCCCAACATACGACAAGATTCGGTGCGATACCTGGAGTTAATGCTCTGGCATTACGAAGAATGCCGAACACGAGGTTCGTAATGTGAATTGGGTTAGTAAGGTTGAGCCGTTGGGCGTCTGCCAAATGCATGTTTACGTAAACGATATCACGCAATACGGAGAACAGATGCTCTTGGATACCTTTAATTATTTCGCCGTCAACAAAAGCGTGCTCTGGCGGATTAGTCAGCTCAAGCTTAATACCACGCTCACGACGCACGACGTTGACATCAAACGATTGGTATTTATCGAGCAGTTCTTTCGAGTTATCGGTATGGCTACCGGAGTTCAACACCGCTAATGTGCAATTACGGTACAGCTGATAAAGTTCACTCGAGGCTGTGTTCTTTAAGCGCTCTACTTCTAGTTGAGATAGCAAGTCCATGCTACCAGCGGGGCTTATATGGGTAATCATAACGCCTCCTTGTGTTGCATTAATTTGAGGGAAAGTACCAACTTACCTTTTTGGTGTTATACGTATGGTTTGATGAAAGGTAGTTGGCCGATTTGGTTTTATGGTTATCAACTCCCAAGCAACCTCAAGATGATACATTTGCCTTTTATAAATACATCATCTTGAAGTGACTTGGGTTTTTACAGCTTAGCAGACTAAAAGGGAAGAAATGTGATAACTCGTTGAAAATGGGTGGTTATAAAGCGCAGATTGCACCAAACTTGGTTTGTTTGCTCGCTTTTTGTACGAATCTTAGCTCCAGTTAAGCTGGTTTGTTCCACGTTTTTTAGCGTCCGCAAGCATCTTGCCAAGACGATCGAGCACATACTCTGGCGTATCGGACTCTTTGAAAGACGTCGATACAGCAGCTAAGGTAATCATGATATTTTGCTCACGGAACTTAAAGGGTAATTGGCTAATATCACGCTGGATATGCTTAATCAGATCCAGTGTGTATTCTTCAGATTGTTCCGGGACGAGTAGAATGAACTCCTCGCCACCAAAGCGAGCCACTGTTTCCGTTTCTGATACGCGCTTGTTAATAGTACGAGCGATAATCTTCAGCGCTTTATCGCCAGCCGTATAACCATAGCTATCATTCACCGCTTTGAAATTGTCTACATCAAACAGCACAACACGAAGGTTTTGCTGAGAGCGAATCCAACGGCGATACTCTAGCTCTAGTCGATCGTTAAATGCAGTGCGGTTATAAACTTTAGTCAGCGGGTCGAGCAACATACGCTGAGCTTGGTCATCTAAGCGTCGACGATAATCTTGCGTAGTTTCAAATACCTCTTCGAGTTGGTTCTTACTGTAACTTAACCGTTCTTGCAGCGCTTGCTCTCGCTCTTCCGTCATTTTCAGTCGCTCTGTCAGCGACGCCATTTTTTCGAGAAGAGGCGTGATTTCTTTTTTCACAACCGCGATATCTTGAGCTTGATTAAGTGACTTTTGGCTTAATTCAACCAAGCTGTTCATTTCTGTGTTGAGCTCTTGGCGGTGTTCAAAGTAGGTATGATGCTGGTCGACGTTCTGATGAACGGTTTTTAGGTTACTTGCGAGAGAAGTGTTCAGCTGATCAAGGAATTGGCTAGACGCCTCGCGCTCGAACTTTGTTGCTTCGACAACCAATTTCAGCGTTGAGAGCGTAAGCTCAATGAGAGACTCGGCACTCACGCCAAGGAGCAACTTAGCGCGAATATCCAGCAATCTATCGCCTGATTCTCCCTCGAAATCCAGCTCTGTAATAGTATGTTGGAGGTCGCTGGCTAAGCACTCAAGCTGAGATCTGTCGGGATTGTTTTCAAATTCACTAAGATGTAGACGTGAATTAGACGTGATGATTTTCAGAGCGCGTTCGTAAATACTCAGTAGCTTAGTGGCTTGATCAGCTTTATTGCTGGCGTGAACTTCAGAGAAACTCATCAGGTTCCGTAGTTCACGTTTTAACTGCGCAGGTAAGCCCGTGACACGTTGCAGTGTTTCACCACTGTGCTTGATTTGTTCGTTAAGGTAACCGTTCTGTTTATCCATCGTCTTCGACTGCTGTTTGAGCATCCTCTCTAATACCGCTAAACGCGGGATAAGAGTGCTGATATCTTTTTGATGTTGCAGCTCTTGTTGGATTTCAAATAGGTAGTTGGATACCTGAGTATTCGAACCCTGGCAAGCTGAAGACAATGATGCCACAACGCGTTTAAGAACTTGTTGTTCACGTTTGAATTTGAGTGAAGTATCACGATGAGTCAGTCTGAGTTGGTCAAGTTGACAACTCAGCTGATGCAGCTGCGACTGAATATCGGATTCCAAGATTCCCATGAAGTGACTACGGTTAAGTCCATGTACTACTGACAATTATCTGATAATAACAAAAAACTTTATAGCGTCATTAGTTATTACGTTCAACAGGCGTTTAATTATCCATTTTTTAATATTTTCTTGATGTCGTCCTCATTCTTGTAGGACGAATGGATCTTGATCAGGCCTTGGCTAATGGCATGTTGACAAGCAGTTCTTATGTTACCTGTTGCAAAGCTAGCAGCAGGCGCATTATCGATGGCTTTTAAGAACACCCAGTGGCTTTGCTTATCCTTCAAGCTGACTTCTCGTGCGATGTGAGTAGCAAGCAATAACAGATCGAGTAATTCCTCATCGTTAATTGCAGTGTAGGCTCGGGGTAAGAACGGATAATCGCTGATGCCCATACGAATAATACGATTGACGTTGTGCTGCTGTGCGAACTCATCCACCCAAGTCTGGAATTTTTCGAACATGACTTCGGCAGAAGCATCACGGTCAGCGTTCGGTTCTATGTAGAGTAAGTTCGCATCTGAGAAATGATAAAGACGCGACGGTTTTTCTATTTTTTCCGCAAGGAAGTCGCCAAATGCACGTTCTAGTTCTAGACCTGCCTTATAGCCGTTATGGACGTACATGCTTCGTAAGAATGGCAAATCGATCATAACAAAGCGTAGGCGATCATTAAGTGGTTCGTGGATCAATTCACCCATTTGCCATTGCTCGAAAGTTTCGCTCGACTTTTTCAATGAGCGAGACAGCTTAACGTTCAGCATACGCAAGTTACGTAAACGAGAGCGAGAGTGGGTGAAGAGGTCGTTACGCAGTTTTTCGATTTCACTTGCTTGGCGCTGCATAATAACACCGCGGCGCATAATGAACAAAAACATGACCAATACAGTAATAAACAATGCAAATGAGATTTTTTGGAATTTACGATGCTCTCTTTCCACTTGCTCTAAGCGTTCTGATTGACCGATGTAATGGATGGTTTGTTCGGCAAATTCTTTTTGCTGACGGAACGCATCTTCACTGATTTGGTTAAGCTGCTTTTGTTCTAGACGAACGAGGTTGGTGTATTTTTTATAAGCTTGCAGAGAAAGTTTGTATTCGCCTGCCTGCTCGTAACCTAACCCAAGTAAACGGTATGATTGCTGCTTAATGAAGTTGTTATTTTCAGGTGACTTTTCAGCAAGCGCTAACGCCAGCTTTGCATTAGTAATGACGTCTTTACTGTCATTTTGATGATAAGCCAGACCTGACTGAAGCAGGGCAGCCTTTGCTTCAAGCTTAGGAATATTAGTGTATTCTAAAAGCTCTTTAGAGCGGTCTAAGTACTGCTCTGCTAGCGCGTAGTTATAGAGTTGTAGGTAGGTAGCCGCCAAGCTTAAGCGAATTTTAATGATTCTATTGATGTTCTTACTGGTACTTTCATGGTCAAGTACGTTGAAGTAATGCACTAATGCAAGGTTAAACTTACCCTGATAAAAGTAGATGTCGCCCATTTGCTCTAGGACGTCCGCTAGGATCGGAGAGCTAGGGTAAGAGTCATAAAAATCTGCGGCTTGAGATAAGTATTCGATCGCTTTGTCGTACACTCGTCGCTCCTGGAAGAGCCTAGCCAAAAGGCGATTCACTTTTGCTAATCTTGCACCACTGTTACTTTCAATAGATTGCCAATAACCGTATAGCAGTTCTGACAAAGCCAAATTGTATTTCTTGCTATTGAGGTAAAACTCGCCGACGGCTGTGTAGTAGTCGATCAAGGCTAACTCAGAGCGGCTATCGTCAAGCATGGTCTTTGCTTCAGAGTACAAGTTTTCCGCTTTAATGATATCGCCACTATGTGAAGCGAGGAGTGCTCTTTGCATCACTAGTCGGTAGCGAACACTGTCGGTGCGTTGTAATACGGCATCGGCTTCATCGAGCTGTTGTTCAATTTGGTTAAGCGTATCTTCCGCTTTTGAGTAGTTTTCGTCGTACATCCAAATCATTTGGTTGCGCATCAGCTGGAGATCTAAGTCCATGTACGGCAATTGATATTCTTGCGCTAAGCGTTCCGCTTTATTTAGGTGCTCGATAGCCGAACGAACATTACCCATGGCGTAATCTGCCTGAGCGATAATCTTGTGCGCTTCGATGGTGCTGCTTGGTGTGCGAACGCTACGATCTGTTTCGTCGCGAGACATGGCTGAAGGGCTGTCACTTTCTTTGCGTTCTGTTAGTTCACGCTGTGACAAATAGTTGGTTGCCGCTTGTTTTGCTTGTGATGGCTCTATTTCCGCCAATTGTTGTGCTTCGTTGAGTAACGCGGACGATAAAATGGTTGCATGAAGTGGCTGTACAAACAGCAAGCAAAGAAAGCCAATCAATTTGAATAGACGCGAACTGTCCCAAAACATCCTTTCGTTCCCTCGAACTGTTTTTAGATATGGCGATAACGGCGAAAAGCCTCAGTTAGCCGTTTAAATGCGGGTTGAAGCCATTTGATATAGTAACATGCTTGGACAATAAAAACGTCCGGCAACCCTTTAGATTGCCGAACTTATTTCTGTTGCCTATGCGTTTACTGACGAGCCATACGGTGATTGTGAGCTGGCTTATCTTGTTCCGTTGAGCGGTAAGGGTTGATATCCAAGCCTCCACGGCGCGTATAGCGGGCAAATACGGTCAGTTTGCTTGGTTGGCAGTATTTCATTAGATCCGTAAAAATACGCTCTACACACTGCTCGTGGAACTCATTGTGCTCGCGGAAAGACACTAAGTAACGTAACAGCTTCTCACGATCTATTTTTGCGCCTTGGTAGCGAATTTCTACACTGCCCCAGTCGGGTTGGTTAGTGATCAAACAGTTTGATTTCAATAGGTGGCTATGTAGCACCTCTTCAACTTGTGCTTCACCTGCCGCACCTCCAAGCAAATCGGCATCAAAATCGTAACTGGTGATGTCAATGTCTTGGTCATCTATACATTCACCGTCCATTGTTACGATAGGTTGATTGGTATAGTGGGTCACTGGATTCACCTCAACCAGCACCTTTTCACCTGCGCATTCAGACAGGTCTTGTGTTAAACGCTCAGTCACTTCTTCCCAGCTTGCAAAGCGGGTTTGGTTATAGCTGTTTAAGTACAGTTTGAAAGACTTCGATTCAATCAAGTTTGCGCTGGTGGCTGGAATGTATACTTCGCCAACGGCCACTTGTGGTAAACCTTTACTATTTAACCAAGACAGTTCATACAGCGTCCAAATGTCGTGCCCCATGAAAGGCAGAGTATCGCCTAACTGAAGGTCATCTCGGTTCAGGCTGCGAGGGACTGGTTGCAGCAAGCTTGGGTCATACTGGTTCGCATACTCGGTCGTTTTACCTAGTGTTAGGCCAGCAAGCTCTTTAGCGTCAGAATATTTGCTCATACTTTGTGGTCGTTTTCGATTAGAATGGCGAGAATTTTACTGAATCCGCTGGTCAATTGCCATCCGGCAAGTACGGCTATCTGATAAATAAGGAATGAGGAGATCTTCATGACCCAAAACGTTACTCAGGCGCTACAAGAGTTCAGCCTGCGCTACCAACAAGCTTGGCAAGCTAAGCACAATGAGTTGCCAAGCAGTGAAGAGCTTGCAGAGCTTGTTTCTCCTTGTGTCGAAGAGAAGCGTGATGGAAAGGTGCTTTGGAAAGCGGTCGCACGTGATGAAATGGCCGATTTCACCAATGTGGAAAATGCGATTGAGTTGTCACTGCAAGATGATGTTAAAGCCTTTTATGGTTCTCAATACTGCGCCGATATGGAGGCAACTTGGCAAGGTAATTCGTTGACGCTGCTGCAAGTGTGGAGCGATGACGATTTCGTGCGCCTACAAGAAAATATTCTTGGTCATTTGGTGACGCAGCGCCGCTTGAAACTTAAACCAACGGTATTTATCGCAGCGACAGATGAGGAAATGGATGTGATTTCTATTTGTAACCTAACTGGCAATGTGATTCTAGAGCGTTTGGGCACCTCTAAACGTGATGTATTGGCAGATTCATTGGTTGAGTTCTTGAATAAGTTAGAGGCTGCCGTCTAAGTATGTATGTTGTTGAGTTGCAGTTTGAGTGTTTTGATAACACCACCGTCAGCGCGGTAGACAAAGCCATTAATGGCTTGATGGATGCTCTGCGTTACAACGGCCAAGTATTAGGTCGTGAATTCCCAATAGTGATGGGAGAAGGTGAATTTTTCGTTCGTGTTGTTTGCCCAGAACAAGACAGCTTGCATCCACGTTATCACTCAGATTTCGTCAAAGTGTGCATGAACCGTTTGTCGGATGCGTCTTTGCTTGCACCGAAAATGCGCATGCTGGGGCGTGATTTGAATTCAGAACAAGCAGCCGAAGAAGAGACACCTAGCTGGCAAGTGTTGTACACGACTTATGTTCATACGTGTTCGCCTTTGCGAAGTGGTGAAACCCTGTTGCCAATTCCTTTGTATCGTAATGAGCCAACACTTAATGGAGACCATAAAGCCGTCATTAAGTGGCAGACTGAGTGGCAAGCGTGTGATGAAATCCAAATGGCAGGGGGTTGCCGAGCGGAACATGCGGCGCTGCACGAAATTTGCGATGTGGATAGTGTGCTGTTTCGCCGAGGTTGGGACTTACGTGGCCGTATCGAATACATCACGAAGATCCCTACGTACTATTACCAGTATCGTGTCGGTGGTCAGTCGCTGGAGAGCGAGAAAGCGCGCAAGTGTCCAAAATGCGATGGCGAGTGGCTACTCGATGAGCCACTACATGACATATTTCATTTTAAGTGTGATGACTGCCGAATCGTGTCGAATATCTCTTGGGACCATCTTAAGTAGCGAATTGAAGCTACTTAAATGGGTAGATAGACAAATAGAAAGGGCTGATGTTTTCACATCAGCCCTTTTGTGTTTAGAACGTTTATGTTTAGAACGTTGTTTTCAGTCATGTTTTGAAAAGTGGGATTACCAACCTTTCACAACACCGCCTTTGAACAGCTCTTTTGCCGCTTCGTAAACTTCTTCCGTTTGGTAAGCTTTTACGAAGTTTTGTACGTTTTGCGCATTAACATTTTCTTCGCGAGCGACAATTAGGTTTACGTATGGTGAGTCTTTATCTTCAACGAACACGCCGTCACGCTCTGGCGATAGGTCGATAGAGCTTGCGTAAGTGGTGTTGATGATAGATAGCGTTACGTCATCCAGTGAACGCGGAAGCTGTGGGGCTTCTAGTTCAATGATTTCGATATTTTTAGGGTTGCCTACGATGTCACGTACTGTAGCGAGTAGACCAACGCCATCACGTAGCGTAATCAAACCTTGTTGCTCAAGAAGCAGTAGTGAGCGACCTAGGTTAGTTGGGTCGTTTGGTACTGCGATGCGTGCGCCATCTTGAATTTCATCAATTGATTTTACTTGCTTTGAGTAACCAGCAATAGGGTAAACGAATGAGTTACCCGCGATAGCCAGTTTGTAGCCGCGGTCTTTCACTTGTTGATCTAGGTATGGTTTGTGTTGGAACGCATTCGCGTCTACTGAACCATCATCCAGAGCGGCGTTTGGTGTTACGTAATCGGTAAATGTTACTAGCTCAACGTCTAGGTTGTATTTCTCTTTTGCTACTTTAGCGGCAACTTCGGCTACTTGTGCTTCAGCACCAGCAATAACGCCAACTTTTACTTTGTTTACGTCTACTTCTTTGTCGCCGCAACCCGCTAGAGCAAGAGCAGAGGCAGCCGTTGCTACAGTCAAAAGACCTTTAAGGCTAAATTTCATCTTTATCTCCTTATAATTTGTATTTTTGATACTTATCTGTGGTCTACACGGCGCACCACTGCGTCACCGATAGACTGAATAATCTGTACTAGAACAATCAACATCACGACAGTCACGGCCATGATAGTTACATCGTAGCGGTGGAAACCGTAACGAATGGCTACGTCGCCTAGGCCGCCGCCGCCTACCGTACCCGCCATAGCTGAGTAGCTAACGAGAGTGACCAAGGTAATCGTTACTGAGTTAACAATAGTCGGCATTGCTTCAGGTAGTAGAACTTTTGTGATGATCTGTGTTGGTGTCGCCCCCATTGACTGCGCTGCTTCCACCAAGCCTGTCGGTACTTCTAATAAAGCACCTTCAATAAGACGAGCGACAAAAGGAATGGCGCCAATAGTCAGTGGGACGATTGCTGCGGTTGTACCGATAAAGGTTCCAACTAGCATTTTTGTCACTGGAATAATCGCAACCATCAGTACGAGGAATGGCACAGAACGACCAATGTTAACGATAGCGCCTAAGCCGCTATTTAGTTTGGTGTTTTCAAGTAGGCCGCCTTTCTTAGTAATATGGAGGATTACGCCTAATGGAATACCCACAGCAAAGCCGACTAATCCGGCAACCGCAACCATGTAAAGCGTTTCCCACGTTGCACCTAAAAGTAGTTTGCTGTTTAAGCTCAGCCATTCAGAAATCGTATTAAAGGACATAACCAAGTACCTCTACTTTTACGTTGTGCTTACGCAGGTATTCAAGAGCTGCGTTGTCATCTTCTTCGTTACCAAATAGCTCTGCGACCATCATGCCGAATTTCACGCCACCAGCGTAATCAAGGTCGGAACTCAAAATACTCACATCAATATTGTATTTACGAGAAATTTGCGACATTAACGGTGCATCGACGGTTGCGCCAGTAAACTCTAAGCGAACCAACGGGTAGCTGCCATCAACACGCTCTGCTTGCAGACGAGCTTGGTAATCTTCAGGAATGGAAAGATCCAGCGTTGAGCGAATGAATTGGTGTGCCAGCTCTGTCTTAGGGTGCGCAAAAATATCGCCAACGGTGCCTTTTTCCACCAGCTCACCACCACCGATGATTGCTACTTCGTGACAGATACTTTTTACGACTTCCATTTCGTGAGTGATAAGTAAAATCGTGATGTTGAGTTTGCGGTTGATCTCTTTCAATAACTCAAGGATAGATTGAGTTGTTGCCGGGTCTAGCGCACTAGTGGCCTCATCACAAAGCAGCACGCTAGGATCGGATGCCAATGCACGAGCAATTGCCACACGCTGTTTTTGGCCGCCACTTAAGTTAGATGGGTAGCTCTCGTGTTTGTCGGCTAAGCCTACAAGCTTTAGCAACTCAGTTACTTTTGTTGTGATTTGCGATTTGTCTTTACCTGCCAGTTCTAGTGGCAGTGCTACATTATCAAACACAGTACGAGACGAAAGCAGGTTAAAGTGCTGGAAGATCATGCCAATGTTACGGCGTGTTTCGACTAGTTGTTTTTTGCTGAGTTTGGTTAGATCCACACCATCAACGATGATGGAACCAGAGGTCGGCGCTTCTAACATGTTTACGCAGCGAATCAGCGTACTTTTACCAGCACCTGATGAACCGATAACACCAAAGATGGTGCCTTTGTCGATGTGTAGGTTAATGTCTTTCAGGGCAAGGATTTCCTTACTGCCTTGGTAGAACACTTTATTGACGTTTTTTATTTCTATCATGTTTCAACCTGCCCAAAGATACGGGGAACTTCGCTGTCAAAAACGGCCTTTGACAGAACTTAATGTTGAGCTTTATCTCAATTTTCAGTTGATGCTATGGGTTAAGCAGAATGAAGTCAATAGATATTTTTACGTCTAGACGTCTAAATGTATGGATGTTCTGTTTCGAAACGGAGATGTATAGATAGAAAGGAGGAGGTAGACGGCAGGGCACCCTCAGATTTACCGATTCTTGCCCAACAAATCAACCGTTTTGTCGAGGCCTAGAATGAATTAGATAGTGTTGAAGTTTATAAGGTATGTAATAATCTGATTAAACCGAGTTAATAGAGAAATACGTTTTGGCAAAACCTGCTGTTTTTATCGATCGTGATGGCGTGATAAACGTTGACCACGGCTACGTTCATGACGAACATGATTTTGAGTACATTGATGGTGTATTTGAAGCGACGAAAGCGCTAAAAGATAAAGGCTACCTTCTAGTGTTAGTGACGAATCAATCGGGCATCGCACGCGGTAAATTCAGTGAAGACCGTTTCTTGTCTCTGACTCAATGGATGGATTGGAACTTTGCTGATAATGGTGTTGAGTTCGATGGTATCTATTACTGTCCACATCATCCAGAACATGGCATTGGCGAGTACAAGCAAGATTGTGAGTGCCGTAAGCCAAAACCAGGTATGTTCATTTCTGCGCGTGACTTCTTGAAGATCGACATGGAGAAATCTGTGATGATCGGCGATAAAGCTGAAGACATGATGGCAGCAGAAGCGGCAGGCGTTGGCACTAAGATTTTGGTTCGCACTGGTAAGCCAGTAACGGAACAGGGCGAAGCCATTGCAACGGTAGTATTGGATAGCATTGCAGATGTGCCTGCGTACTTAAACAAGTAATATTCATTACTGACTGAGATAAGGGAAGCCACTGCTTCCCTTTTGTTTGATTCCTTCTTTTAATCTGAACACTTATGAGCAAAAAACTCACCATTCTTGATATCGCAAAATTGGCAGGCGTGGGCAAATCGACAGTAAGCCGTGTGCTTACTAACGATCCAAAAGTGAAACCCCAAACGCGAGAGAAGGTAGAGCAAATCATTCGTGAATCAGGCTACGTCCCATCAAAGTCGGCGCAGTCGATGCGTGGTGGCAGCCAAAAAGTTATTGGGGTTATCATCTCCCGTTTAGACTCACCATCAGAAAATCGCGCCGTTGGTACCATGCTCAATGCTTTGTATTCCGCTGGTTATGATGCGGTGATCATGGAGAGCCAATTCGATCGCGATAAAACCAATGAGCATTTGGATGTGCTTAGACGTCGCAACGTCGATGGGGTGATCGTGTTTGGTTTTACTGGATGTGATGAGCGAGCATTGGCGGAGTGGGGTAATCGTATCGTCGTGATCGCGATGGACACGCAAATGGTTTCTTCGATCAACTACGACAACCAAGGTGTGATAGACATGGCTTTGTCTCATCTTGAGCAGCAATCTTTATCTCGCATTGCTTATATTGGTGTTGACCCTGAAGACAAAACCACTGGCTTAGCTCGTCTAAATGCTTATAAAGCTTGGTGTCAACGCAAACAAATTACACCTTGTTTCCAGACGGGTAAGTTGAGCCATGAAAGTGCTTATCAGTTGGTAGACAAAGTCCTTCAATCTGACACTCAGGCCATCGTGTGCGCCAGTGACACCATCGCGTTGGGCGTGATTAAGCGTCTTCAAGAGTTAGGCCGTGAAGATGTGGTTGTGACAGGTGTTGGTGGTAATGAATTGCTCTCTTTCCTTTTCCCTAAAGTATTTAGTGTCGACCCCGGTTATACCCTTGCAGGTGAGAAGTCCGCTAACATGCTGATCAATCAATTAAATGGCGATGAGGAAGTGGTTCACTTTACTCAACAGCCTATCGTTTATTGACCCACACTAAAACGATCTGCTCTAAAATTATACTGTGATCACTCTCAATTAATGGGACTGTTCCCATTTTGTTTTTTGCCTCCGGATGGCAATATTAAAATTAAGAAATGGGAATGTTCCCATTTATAAAAACAAAATGATGAATCGAATGTATCCAATACAGGGTGGACAAAGTTATGAGTAAGATTGCGCGTAAAGACGTGGAGCGTCTTATTGAGCTGGTCGGGGGGCCGGACAACATTGCCAGTGTAAGTCACTGTTTAACTCGCTTGCGTTTTGTTCTAAATGATACGGACAAAGCAGATACGAAACAGTTAGAAGCATTACCGATGGTGAAGGGCTGTTTTACCAACGCAGGCCAGTTCCAAGTGGTTATCGGTACTGAAGTGGATGAAGTTTACAAGGTACTGATCGGACTGACGGGTAAAAGTGAAGCCAGCAAAGACGAAGCGAAGAACGCTGCTCGTCAAAACATGAATATCGTTGAGCGTGGTATTTCCCACCTTGCAGAAATCTTTGTACCACTGCTACCAGCGATCATCACCGGTGGTCTGATCCTTGGTTTCCGTAACGTGATTGGCGACATCAAGATGTTTGATGGTCAAACGCTAACGGAAATCAGCCAGTTTTGGGCAACGGTACACTCTTTCTTATGGCTGATTGGTGAGGCGATCTTCTTCTTCCTACCGGTTGGCGTGTGTTGGTCGACAGTGAAAAAGCTCGGCGGTACTCCGATTCTGGGTATCACGCTTGGTGTAACATTGGTTTCGCCACAGTTGATGAACGCCTACCTGATTGGTAAGCAAGTACCCGAAGTGTGGGACTTTGGCTTATTTGCCATCGAGAAAGTGGGCTATCAGGCGCAAGTGATTCCAGCAATGCTTGCTGGTATGGCTCTGGCGTTTATTGAAACCAACTTAAAACGCATCATTCCGTCTTACCTTTACCTAGTGGTCGTGCCGTTTGTCTCAATCATTGTGTCTGTGATTCTTGCGCACTCTATCATTGGTCCATTCGGTCGTATGTTGGGTGACGGCGTGGCATTCGCAGCAAAAGCAGCCATGACGGGTGACTTCGCAATGATTGGCTCAACCATCTTCGGCTTCCTATACGCGCCATTGGTCATTACTGGTATTCACCACACCACCAACGCGGTTGACCTTCAATTAATGCAAGAGCTAGGCGGCACGCCAATTTGGCCTCTGATTGCGCTTTCAAATATTGCTCAAGCGTCTGCGGTCGTCGGCATCATTATCATCAGTAAAAAACACGGCGAGCGTGATATCTCAGTGCCTGCGGCTATCTCTGCTTACCTTGGCGTGACTGAACCGGCGATGTACGGCATCAACTTGAAATACAAGTTCCCAATGTTGAGCGCGATGATCGGTAGTGCGTGTGCTGCTGCTATTTGTGGTAGTGCGGGCGTAATGGCGAACGGTATCGGTGTGGGCGGTTTGCCGGGCATCTTGTCTATCCAACCGCAGTTCTGGGGCATTTTTGCTTTGGCTATGTTAGTCGCAATGCTGGTACCTGCTGCATTAACGTTAATTCTTTATAAGCGTGCACAAGCCAAAGGTGAGCTTGAGCCTGCAAACGCGTAATTCTATTTGAGGCAGTGACTTGGCTGCCTCCTCCTATTTTTCTTTTCAAATTTTAAGTTTCCGATTACTGGTAAGTGAGTGTTAGAAATGGCTATGACCAAGCATGATGAGAGCTGGTGGAAAACCGCAACCATCTATCAAATTTACCCAAAAAGCTTTTGTGACAGTGGCAGTAAAGGCACGGGCGACATCAAAGGGATCATTTCTAAGCTGGATTATCTTAAGCATCTTGGTGTGGATGCGATTTGGCTGACGCCGGTTTACCAATCGCCAATGATCGACAACGGTTATGACATCTCCGATTACTACTCGATCAATCCACAGTTCGGCACTATGGAAGATTTCGATACTTTGCTAGCAGAAGCGCATCAGTTGGGCATTCGTATCATCATGGACATTGTAGTGAACCACACGTCGACAGAACACAAGTGGTTCCAATCCGCACTGGGTGATAAAAACAGCCCATACCGTGATTACTACATCTGGAAAGATCCGGTAGATGGTGCTGAACCAAACAACTGGCAATCAAAGTTTGGTGGCAACGCTTGGGCGCTGGATGAAAAAACAGGCCAGTACTATTTGCACCTTTTTGCTAAAGAGCAAGCGGACTTAAACTGGGAAAACCCAGTAGTGCGTGAAGAAGTGAAAGAAGTCATCAGCTTCTGGGCAGAAAAAGGAGTGGATGGTTTCCGTCTCGACGTTATCAACCTGATTTCCAAGCAGCAAGATTTTCCAAGTGATGATATTGGTGATGGTCGCCGCTTCTACACCGACGGCCCACGCGTGCACGAATACCTTCAAGAGATTAGCGAATCTGTGTTTCAAAAATACGGCAGCGTGACGGTGGGTGAAATGTCTTCCACCACACTAGAGCACTGCCAGCAATATTCTTCGCTAGACGGCAAAGAGCTATCCATGGTGTTCAACTTCCATCATCTGAAAGTCGATTATCCAAATGGTGAAAAATGGACCAAAGCGCCGTTTGATTTCATTCAGTTAAAACAGATCTTCAATCATTGGCAAACGGGCTTAAATGGCAAAGGGTGGGGGGCGCTGTTCTGGTGTAACCACGACCAGCCACGCGTTGTGAGCCGATTAGGTAACGACGAGCAATACCGTGTTGAATCTGCCAAGATGCTTGCGGCATCAGTGCACATGATGCAAGGCACACCTTATGTTTACCAGGGGGAAGAGATCGGCATGACCAACCCGGGTTATACCGAAATCAGCCAATATCGTGATGTTGAAAGTACTAACATGTACGACATCATGGTCAACCGTGATGGTGTATCTCATGACGATATGATGGCGATCTTGGCACAGAAGTCGCGTGATAATTCACGTACACCAATGCAATGGAACAGTGCAAAACACGCGGGCTTTACTGAGGGAACGCCGTGGCTTGAAGTGGCGCAGAATTACTCTGAAATCAATGCTGAAGCTGCGGTTGCCGATTTGAACTCGGTGTTCTACTTTTACAAGCGTCTGATTGAACTGCGTAAACAGGTTCCAGTCATCACCGATGGCCGTTACGAGGACCTGCTGCCAGAGCACAAACGTATTTTCGCTTACGCTCGTCAGAACGATAAGCAAACGCTGCTGTGTATCAATAACTACTACGCTGAAGAGGTGGAATGCGTTCTGCCAGAACGTTTTGATATGAGTAAGGCGAAAAACTTGCTATCTAACTATCAAAACTCAGCGAGCGCAGTCGCGTCAAACCATCAAGTGTTACGACCTTACGAAACTCGTATTTTATTGATAGAAGAATAAACTCGGGTGTCATCACCCCTAAGATTGATGTTCGAGATGAAGGCTTTGGTGTGCTCCCCAAAGCCTTTTTTATTGAGATGCGAGATACTTGTGGAGTACAGGCTTATTTTGTTTCAATTGCTGTTAGCTGCACTTTCTCTTCGTTGATTTGTACTTGTTGTACTTTCAGCAGTTCAATTTGTTCAATCAGACCTAAGCTCGGGTTAAACCAACGTTCTGCCGAAGTGGCGAACTCCATTGAGTCCATGTCATCACAGTTCAGGTTGTAGATGTTTTCTTCCATCAGGTATGCCGCTTCAATTTTCTTGCCTGAGATCGAGAACGCTTTACGCACGCCAGTCTCTCGGATTTGCTGTTGCCAAACCACTTGGCAAGATGCTGTCATAGGAAGGTTTTGTACCCACTCATGCTCTTCAAAACGGTCTAGTAGGTTGTGAACTGAGTAGCCTGTAAGAGTGGTTTGCAGAGATATAGTTTCTTCACCGATGTCAATATTCGGGCTTTTCTCTTTTACGTCGTCACCGTTTAGGCGGAAAATCGGACCGCTGCGCATAAGCATGGCAATAAACTGATGACCAATGAAATAAGCGTCAGTGATTTCATGGAGTGCACCATCTGATCCTGCAAAGTAAAGCGTATTGCTCTCTTCGTCGTCGTTGTACTGCTCGTCTGAATAGTAGAACTGTTCGGCGCCGTAGTTCACCAAGTCATTAACCAACTGGACCATTGCCTCGCTGTTTGGGATTTGTGCCAATGCTGCCAATATTTGCTCGCGACCCATCGCTTGGAAGCTCAGTTTTATGTCGCCTTCTGGTTGGCCATCCAAGCTAAATGCGTAGTTTAGCTGTGTGCTTGGCGTGGGAGCGAAGATTGAGTTGTGAATCGAGACGTCGAAACTTTCTTGAGGCACTTTGTTTGGATTCGCACTGCCAGAAGACGAACCTCCGCCACAGCCGTAAAGAGCCAGAGTTGCTGCTGCGATAAGCGTCATTTTGTTTAGCATGGTTTACATTCCTGATTGATAAGGCCGCTTCATGTTGGGCCGTTGCTTGAATGCGAGCATGCTAAGTTCAGTGAGAGAAAAAGGGCAAAAAACAAAAGATAATAGGGGTTAATGAAAGCTTAATTTTATATTTAGGTCTTTGTTTTATTTGGGGTTATTTCGTTGGCTACGTTAATGCAATACTCGTTAATGAGCGCTTTCCATCGGCTTATGATTTCTTGATCGGTCACACTAACATGCAACGTTTTCCACGGTTGGAGGCAAGTCTCTTTTGATTCAGATTGAGAAAGACGCTCAAACAAGGTTTCGGAAGGTAAAACGCGCAGCAGCGCCACCAGTGATTCCATGTAGTTGAGACGGAACTGTTCAAGTTTGTTCTGCTTGTAAGCAATGTGAGACACAAAGGTATAAATCAGTGCGTTTTGGATACGTGAGTCGCCATCTGGTGTCGTTAACAGAGCTTTTGCCCTGTCTAAGTTACCTAATTTGAAATGCAATAGACCTAACCAGAGGCTCAGCTCATCTGGCAAAACATCAAACGACGATTGTACTTGAGTTAAATACGCTTCCAGCTTTTGATGTTCGTGCTCGTATAAGGCGAGATGTCTTGCTGTTGTTATAGCCGCAAACTCATCAGATTGTCGGAGAGGTTGGCTAGAAAAGGCATTCTCGAATAACATTTTTTTGTGAATATTCGAAAGCTGCCACGAACTTGCCGAAGGTGCAGGCAGATTGAAGTATTGCGCGACATCCGAGTGCATTTGGAAAATATCCGATTGTAAGGCAGATAAACGCAGTGTGTACTCATTGCGAAACGCCAGCTTGCCCGTCGCAGGATAAATAAGGTTCATCTGCGCTTTCAAGATGCCCTGTTTTGTGCCGTCTTTTAACTCGATATTGAGCTCGTAGTCGCTGGTCTGCATGTTTCGTGCGCCAGGGAAATATGGCGTATGACCGATAGGATCAAGAAAGTAACTGGGAGCATCTTGGTTGGCGATGTCGGTGTATGGATATTCGACCTGTTGTTGCAGCAAGATGGCTTTGACCAGTATGCGGTATTTTCGCGCCTGGGAGCCGATTGAATCGACACGGTTGAGTAGTAGCTCGACTTTGGGAATCAGTAGTTGATGACGTGTTTGTTGTGTTGAGATTTCTTGGCGTTGCCATAACAAGCTTGCGAGTGTCATGCTACATACCGCAAGTATGGCACATAAGCTGTAAGCAAAAATCAGCTTGAAGTTCTTATTCCTCGCAACCTGAGTTGGGATAACGCGTCGATGGCTTTTCGCTGGTGGCACCAAACGAATATTGGCAGGGTTAAGAAAGTAGCCTTTGCGGGGGTAAGTGACTAAAAGCTTAGCGGCATCGTATTCGGGTAAGTACTGCTGTAGCAGGGCACGTAAGGTGCTAATGCGGTTCGTGAGCACATTCTTAGAGATGAACTTGCTCTGCCAAATGGTTTCAATAATGGTGTCAGCAGAGAGTGGGTGGCCAACGCTTGTTAACAGCAGTTCTAATAATTCAATGGTGCGAGGTTCAAGATCAATCGCGATAACATCTTGATGAAGGGTCTGTGTCTTCGGGTTATAGATCAGCTCTCCAATCGCAATACAACTGTGAGTCTGTTTAGCTTGTTGCAGAAAGTCGCGCATACCGTACCGATCTATTTGGAAATCGCGAAGTATTATATAGCGATTGGAGCGCGAAATCTTATAAATCGCGCTTCAATCATTATCAAAAATTTATGAACCGTAGGTCACGGAATAGCGGTGCGGTTTGTGGTTCATCGCTAACACGAGATTGAGTGCAAACGCCCCCAAAATTGAAAGGCCAATCACTTCTGGTGTGACAAAGAAGAATGAAGCAAACAGGATACATGCATCGATTGCCATTTGGCTTTTGCCAACTGAAATGCCAAATTTGTCTTGGATAAACAAACACAGCACGTTAAAGCCACCCAAGCTGGAGCGATGTCGGAATAGGATCAGCATACCGAGCCCCATTAAAAGCCCGCCTGCGACGGCGCAATAAACTTCATTTACCGATTCGAGCGAGATTAGCAAATAAAGATGATCGGCAAAGATAGAAACCAACGCGCCAGAAATGGCACTATTAATGGCGAAATGACGGCCGAAGCGTTTCCATGCTAGTAAGTAAAAAGGACTGTTTGCTAAAAAGTACAGCACACCAAAGGTAAAAGGTGTAAATTGGCTAATAAGCAGAGCCAATCCAGTCGTGCCTCCCGTTAGAAGGTTCGCGGATTGGAGAAAGAAAACGCCTTGAGCTACTAAAAAGGTACCCGTGAGAATCGCTATCCAGTCTTCTTTTAATGAGTGTTTTTCCATCAATATTGCAGTCATTAGTGATAAATAAGGCGTGCATAGTAGTAAAAAGATGATCTTTTCGGTAGCTAGAGGGTAAAATTTACGGTAAACCTATGTAATTGCTGTTTTACAGGGTGTAAAGCACAAATTTGACAGGCAATAGATTGTCGTTATGCGATTGCAATGCTGGCATGATAAACATTGCTTGTCATCATGAAAAAACTGCATGAGAAAAATTGTAAATTTCTCTTTATGACCTAAATCAAATTATGTAGAATGCGCGCCATTAGGGTGACGAAAACGTTTGCGTCGGGTCATTCAACAGTTTTTTTGCAACTTTCAGTACTAATCTGAGTCAGGAGATACAGATGCTTAAGCGTGATATGAACATCGCAGATTACGATGCGGAACTGTTCGCAGCTATCCAGGAAGAAACTCTTCGCCAGGAAGAACACATTGAACTTATCGCTTCTGAAAACTACACAAGCCCACGTGTAATGGAAGCGCAAGGTTCTCAGCTAACGAACAAATACGCTGAAGGCTACCCAGGTAAGCGTTACTACGGCGGTTGTGAGTACGTAGATAAAGCTGAAGCACTAGCAATTGAGCGTGCATGCCAACTATTTGGTTGTGAGTACGCTAACGTACAGCCTCACTCAGGTTCTCAAGCAAACAGCGCAGTTTACATGGCGCTTCTTAACCCTGGCGATACAGTTTTAGGCATGAGCCTAGCGCACGGTGGTCACCTAACTCACGGTTCACCAGTAAACTTCTCGGGTAAGCACTACAACGTTATCCCTTACGGTATCGATGAAGCTGGTCAAATCAACTACGACGAGATGGAACAGCTAGCACTTGAACACAAACCTAAGATGATCATCGGTGGTTTCTCTGCTTACTCGCAAATCGTTGATTGGAAACGCATGCGTGAAATTGCTGACAAAGCAGGTGCTTACTTATTTGTTGATATGGCGCACGTAGCTGGTCTTATCGCTGCCGGTGAATACCCAACACCAGTACCGCATGCTCACGTGGTAACAACAACGACGCACAAAACACTAGCAGGTCCTCGCGGTGGTCTTATCTTGTCAAATGCTGGCGAAGATATGTACAAGAAATTGAACTCAGCAGTGTTCCCTGGTGGTCAAGGTGGCCCTCTAATGCACGTTATCGCTGGTAAAGCAGTAGCGTTCAAAGAAGCGATGGAGCCAGAGTTCAAAGCTTATCAAGCTCGCGTAGTGAAAAACGCAAAAGCAATGGTTGGTCAGTTCCAAGAGCGTGGCTACAAAATCGTATCTAACGGTACAGAAAACCACTTGTTCCTTGTTGACCTAATCGACAAAGATATCACTGGTAAAGACGCAGACGCGGCACTAGGTGCTGCAAACATCACTGTAAACAAGAACTCAGTACCAAATGACCCACGCAGCCCATTCGTAACGTCTGGTATCCGTGTAGGTACGCCAGCGATCACTCGCCGTGGCTTCACTGAAGAAGATGCAAAAGAGCTAGCAAACTGGATGTGTGACGTTCTAGATAACATCGGCAACGAAGAAGTTATCGAAGCGACTAAACAGAAAGTGCTAGAAATTTGTAAGCGTCTACCGGTTTACGCCTAACTGTTCTTCATAGAATGAGTCGATTTCGGTGTCGAACATACTCATTTGCTCGCGTAAACTCCGTGTGTTCTCCTAGAACTCGACTCGTCTATTTTGAACATTGATATACTAAAGGTCCTCAATTGAGGGCCTTTTTTGTTTGTCTGGCGTTTGGAATGAGATATAGCGAGAGTGTGTGATAAGGGGGTGGCTACCAACACTGTCCCTTTTCAATATATCCAAACCACGTCATTCCGACGAGCCTAGGCGAGATCAGGAATCTTGTTGAGGCACACTCTTTTACTCAGAGTTTCCCTAAAAATCATCAGTATTCTGAAAACAGATTCTGAATCACGCTCGTTCCTCGCTGTTCAGAATGACGGTGGTAGAATGGCTTTTTATCATCATTTGCCAGATGCAAAAAAGGTTGGCACTGAGCCAACCTTTCTTTTCAAAACAAGCTTTTCAAAACAAGCGAGAGCTTATTTAATCTCGATACCTTGAGCCTGCATATCGGCATGGTAAGAAGAGCGAACAAATGGACCACACGCTGCATGCGTGAAGCCAAGTTCTAGTGCAACTTCTTTTAGCTCGTCAAACTCTGATGGTGGAACGTAACGTTCTACTGGCAAGTGGTGACGGCTTGGCGCTAGGTACTGGCCTAGAGTCAGCATCGTTACGCCGTGTGCGCGTAGATCTTTCAGTACTTCGATGATTTCTTCTTTGGTTTCACCAAGGCCCATCATCAAACCAGACTTGGTCGGTACATCGGGATGCTGCTCTTTGAACTTCTTAAGGAGCTCAAGTGACCATTTGTAGTTCGCACCTGGGCGAGCTTTACGGTAAAGACGTGGCGCGGTTTCTAAGTTGTGGTTGAAGACATCTGGCGGATTGTCTTTCATTAGATCAAGCGCTACATCCATGCGACCACGGAAGTCAGGAACCAGTGTTTCAATCTTAATATGCGGGTTTAACGCACGGATCTCGCGGTTACAATCGGCAAAGTGTTGTGCACCGCCGTCACGCAGATCGTCACGGTCGACAGAAGTGATTACTACGTATTTCAGCTTCATATCGGCAATGGTTTTCGCCAGTTTTTGAGGCTCTTCTGCTTCCGGTGGTAATGGGCGGCCATGAGCAACGTCACAGAAAGGACAACGACGAGTACAAATAGCACCTAAGATCATGAAGGTTGCTGTACCGTGGTTAAAACATTCCGCTAGGTTCGGGCAAGATGCTTCTTCACATACGGAGTGAAGTTTATTCTTACGCATCGCCGCTTTGATGTCTTGAATTCGTTGGCTGTCGGCTGGTAGCTTGATCTTCATCCAATCAGGCTTACGTAGCACTTCTTTCTGCTCTGTAGGCATGTTCTTTACGGGAATCAATGCCATTTTATCGGCGTCACGATATTTAACGCCTTTTTCCATCTGGATTGGTTTGCTCATGCTTTATTACCTTGAGAAGGTGCTTCTGTGCTGAATTCTACTTGCTCATAATCGAGCAAAGTAACGAGTTCTTCTATTAATTGTTTTTCTACGGCTTCTACATTGTCTGGGCCGCCAAATTGGCTGACCTGAACCATTTCCATACCTTCATAACCACAAGGGTTAATACGCAGAAACGGTGTTAAATCCATATTTACGTTCAAGGCTAAGCCATGAAACGAGCATCCTTTACGAATGCGTAAACCGAGAGAGCATATTTTCTTACCGGCAACGTAGACACCTGGTGCGTCAGGTCGCGCGGCTGAGTCAATATTGTATGCTTTTAGCGTATTGATCACGAGGTTCTCGATTGTGGTAACGAGATCTCGTACACCTAATTTTTTACGGCGTAGGTTGATCAAGAAGTAGGCGACCAACTGACCAGGGCCATGATACGTAACCTGGCCTCCGCGATCACTTTGTACAACAGGAATATCGCCAGTGTTAATCAAGTGCTCAGCTTTACCTGCCTGTCCTTGCGTAAATACTGGGTTATGTTCTACCAACCAGACTTCATCACGGGTTTCTTCTGTGCGTTGGTCGGTGAACTCATGCATCGCCTTCCATACAGGCTCATAGTCTTGGCGGCCAAGTCGTTTTACAACAAGTTGGTGTTGCATGGGAATTCCTGTTGCTAATATATAAAGTTTTTGGATTATAAACCGGATAACCCTGATGCTCTACCGCTGCGTAACAGATTTTTAACTGAAAGCGATGTAAAGCCTCGTTATCTCTTTGATAAATAAAAAGAAAGCAGCCAAGGCTGCTTTCAAAAAAAATTTAATATATCAAAAAATTATAGAACCATGCGTACGATGTCAATTTCACCTAACTCTTTGTACAGTGTCTCAACCTGCTCGATAGAGGTTGCAGTAATGTTGATTGACACAGAGTGGTAGTTGCCCTTAGCACTTGGTTTAACGGTAGGGCTGTAGTCACCTGGAGCATGGCGCTGAATAACTTCAAGAACAAGCTCTGGAAGTTCAGGCTTTGCATGACCCATTACCTTGTAAGTAAATGAACAAGGGAACTCAAGCAGGTCTTTTAATTTTGCATCAGAGTTGATGGTTAGCATATCGATAACTCCAGTAGATATTCGTTGCGGTGCGAAATAGTACAGTCAAATTAGGGGGAACTCAAGACGAGGAGCTCAAACTTAAAAAGCCGCCCATTCAGGCGGCTTTGCGAATAAGTTTGCTACTCTAACGTTCTTTTTAGAAGAAGCTCTTGAATAACAATACGATGTAATCCCACATGCGGCTAAATAGACTACCTTGCTCTACGGTTTCTAGTGCCATTAGTGGGTACTCGGCAATATCTTCACCATCGATCTGATAGTATAGCTTACCAACTACATCACCTTTATTAATTGGGGCTTCTAGCTCTTTTTCAAGGACGAAGCTTGCTTTTAAGTTTTTCGCTTCACCACGCGGTAGTGTTACGTAAGTATCTTGGTCAAGACCCAGTGCTACGGTGTCTTTGTTACCCATCCACACTTTTTCTTCTACGAACGTTTCACCTGCTTTGTGCGGTGCCACTGTTTCGAAGAAACGGAAGCCGTAGCTTAGCAGCTTTTTGCTTTCTGACTTACGAGCATTGGCATCTTTAGTACCCATAACGACCGCAACCAAGCGCATTTGACCTTCAGTTGCTGAACTTACTAGGCTGTAACCCGCATTACTTGTGTGACCCGTTTTGATGCCGTCAACGTTCATGCTCTTATCCCAAAGTAGACCGTTACGGTTGTATTGGGTGATGCCGTTGTAAGTAAATTTCTTCTCTGAGTACACTCGGTACTCATTTGGTACGTCACGGATAAGTGCTTTACCTAGCAGTGCCATGTCGTATGGTGTTGAGTACAATTCTGCGTTATCTAAGCCATGAACGTTGGCAAAGTGCGAGTTAGTCATACCCAATGTGTTGGCCCAAGCGTTCATTAGGTCAACAAACGCATCTTCTGAACCTGCAATATGTTCTGCCATCGCAACACAGGCATCGTTACCTGACTGGACGATGATACCTCGGTTCAGGTCACGTACTTTAACTGTTGTGCCTACTTCAATGAACATCTTTGATGAATCAGGGAAGTTTTTCGCCCACGCATTTTTACTGATGGTGACATCATCATCTTCTGAGATATTACCACGCGCTAGCTCTTGGCCGATTACATAGCTGGTCATCATCTTAGTCAGACTAGCTGGAGACAATTTTGTGTTCATCTCTTTCTCTGCCAGTACTTTACCTGAATGGTAATCCATCAGCACGTAGCCCTTCGCCGCGATTTGAGGGGCATCTGGAACAACGATAGGTGATGCAAGAGCAGATTGAGCGAAAGTTGCAGAAAGGGCAACCGAAGAAACGAGAATAGATTTCACAAACTTATTTTTATTCATGGTAATTCAAATTTTTGGGTTAACTGCAGACATCTTATCAGAATCCCTAGTTATGTAAGAGGGGGATCAAAGAGAAATTCATGACACGAGGTCATTTGGCAGTGTTGTGTTTTTTAATAAATGCAGACGAATAGCCGAGCAACTTTACTTTATCTAATGTGGCTTGCGTCAGGGAATAGTCAGTAAATGGCCCTAACAACAAGCGATAAGACTCTTTCGCACTCTCTAGGAAAGTTTCTGTATCCAATTTTTGACCAAGCTCGGTACCTAAAGTTCGCGCGCGTTCTTCATTTTTTGATGATGCCACTTGAATAACGTACCTAGGGTGCGCTTCTAATGACTTTTTGTCCGTGGGCTGATTGATACTGATCACTTCAATTTCCACGTTCGCGGTGCCTGTTTTTATGACATCTAACTTGTGCGCGGCGGCATAGCTTAAATCAATGATACGACCATCGTGAAAAGGACCTCGGTCATTAACTCGTACTACGGTGGTTTTGCCGTTGTCAGTATTGGTAACTTTTACGTAACTTGGTAACGGTAGCGTTTTATGCGCTGCCGTCATTGAGTACATGTCATAGATTTCGCCATTAGAAGTCAAATGACCTTGGAATTTTTTCCCATACCAAGATGCGCGGCCTTTTTCTTTAAAGCCTTTCGCATTGCGAACTATTTTGTAGTCTTTGCCACGCAAGTGGTAATCTTTGTTCCCACCTAGGCTGTACGGTTCATATTTAGGATGCGCATCCTCGATGTGTTCGACTGAAAGCGGTGTATCCGGTGCAACATCGGATTCGAGTTCGTAACGGCCTTCTTGTTCTTTTTGGCTAGTTGATGAACAGCCTGCCAAAATAAGAGCAGAGAAAACCAAGGAATATAAAGCGCGTTTTTGCATGTCTAGGTCGCCTTAGAGAATGCTTTTCGGTGCGTATGAATCGACATCAGAATACCAAAACCAGCCATCAAGGTTACCATTGATGTGCCGCCATAACTGATGAGTGGCAACGGTACACCTACTACAGGTAGGATGCCACTTACCATGCCAATATTTACAAAAATATACACGAAGAAGCTGAGTACAATACTGCCTGCCATCATTCGTCCAAATGCGGTTTGCGCTTGGCTGGCGAGATATAAACCTCGTCCAATAATAAATAGATAGATGGCTAAAAGGCAAAGGAAGCCAATCATACCCCATTCTTCAGCAATTACTGCAAAGATAAAGTCAGTGTGTCGTTCAGGAAGAAATTCTAGTTGTGACTGCGTACCTTGCAACCAACCTTTGCCGGAAATACCGCCGGAGCCAATCGCAATTTTACTCTGAATAATGTGGTAGCCCGCTCCTAGCGGATCAGACTCCGGGTTAAATAGAGTACGAACTCGCACTTTTTGATACTCTCGCATCAAGAAAAACCACAGAATTGGAATGAAACCACCTAATGCAATCGCAGCACCAGCAATTATTTTCCAGCTAATGCCGGCGAGGAAGATAACAAAAATACCGGAAGCCGCGATCAGGATTGAGGTACCTAAGTCAGGCTGTTTTGCAATGAGAATGGTTGGTAAGCAGACCATAATCAGTGCAACAATGAGTGTTCTTAGCGTTGGTGGGAGGGGCTGTCTACCAACATAGCGAGCTACCATTAATGGCACCGCGAGCTTCAATAGCTCTGACGGTTGAAAGCGCACAAAACCGAGGTTAAGCCAACGCTGCGCGCCTTTCGATGCTTCACCGAAAAACAGCACGCCGAAAAGCAGTATAACGCCACCAACGAACATCAAAGGTGCCAAGCTTTCGTAAGTTCGTGGAGAAAGCTGTGCAAGGACGAGCATCACAACGAGTGAAAGCACCATTCGCATGGCTTGGCGATCCATCATCAGTAAACTTTGGCCACTGGCGCTGTACATGATCACCAGGCCAAACCCCATCAGGGCCAGTATGCCAAGTAGGAGTGGTAAGTCGATATGGAAGCGTTCAAACAGGGCGCGATTTTTACCTGTAGAGGGATCCATCTTCATTACTGTTTTACCTCTTTCTTCGCATTGTTTTCAGGCTCAATTTCTTCTGGACCAAGAACGACTCGGTCAAAAATTTTCCTTACTACTGGGGCACCGTTACTAGAACCACCACCGGCATTTTCTAGTACTACAGTGACGACCACTTTAGGATCATCAAATGGTGCAAAGCCAGTAAATAACGCATGGTCACGTAAGTGCTCGGCGATCTCATCGGCGTTGTACTCTTCGTTTTCACCCAGACCGAAGACCTGTGCAGTACCTGATTTACCCGCTGTTTCATAATTCATTTTGTAGAATGAGCGACGAGCTGTTCCGCGCGTGCCATGGTTTACCCGACGCATGCCTTCTTTCGCCATATCCCAGTACTTTTTAGGCACATTCTTGATTGGTGGGTAAGTCACGTATTCTGTCGTTTGCTGCTCTTCGAAGTCGTTACCATTTTCTATCGTCGCTTTGAGCAAGTGAGGTGCGATCACTTCTCCCTCGTTTACTAATACGGAGGTTGCTTTGGCGATTTGCATTGGTGTTGCTGTCCAATATCCTTGGCCGATACCTACAGGGATCGTATCACCTTTATACCATGGGGTTTTATGGCGAGACATTTTCCAGTCACGAGTCGGCATATTCGCCTTACTTTCTTCGTAGATATCAATGCCAGTGTAATCACCAAAACCGAACATCATCATCCAATTCGAAATACGGTCAATACCCATGTCATAAGCGATTTGATAGTAGAAGGTATCAACAGACTCTTCGATCGACTTAATGATATCGACGCGCCCGTGCCCCCAACGCAACCAGTCACGAAACGGGCGTGTGTTGGAGTTTGGTATGCGCCAATAACCAGGGTCATTTCGTGTGGTGTTAGGTGTGACGACACCTTCTTGCAGCGCGGCTACCGCCATAAATGGTTTGATGGTAGACGCAGGAGGGTAAATGCCAAGTGTAGTGCGGTTGACCAAAGGACGGTTTTTATCGTTCAAAAGGGCGCGATAGTCTTTACCTGAGATTCCGTGCACGAACGAGTTAGGATCGTAGCTAGGGCTCGAAACCATAGCCAGTACGCCGTTGTCTCTAGGATCGATTACTACAGCACTGCCTCGGCGGCCGTCCAATAATTGGTGTACGTACAACTGCAAGTTGATATCAAGGTTTAAAACGATGTCTTTTCCGGGTACAGGTGGAACGTACTTTAAGGTACGAATTACTCGGCCGCGGCTGTTTACCTCGACTTCTTGATATCCGGCTGTACCGTGTAAGAGGTCTTCGTAGTATTTTTCAATACCCAGCTTACCAATGTCGCGAGTGGCTTGATAGTTTGCGTCTTTTTCTTCTCGGATCAGGCGCTGCATGTCGCGATCATTGATTCGAGAAACATACCCAATCACGTGGGTTAAGACTTCGCTGAAAGGGTAGTAGCGCTTTAAGGTCGCACTTATTTCCACACCTGGAAAGCGGTACTGATTGACGGAGAATACCGCTACTTGTTTTTCGTTCAGTTGGGTAAGCAGTGGGACCGATTTAAATCGACGAGTCCGTTTACGCTCGTGGTGGAAACGTTCAATCTGGTCTGGTGTAATTTCCAGAATAGTCTGTAATTCTTGGATGGTTGCATCAATGTCTTTAATTTTTTCTGGGGTCAGTTCTAAGTTAAAGACGGGACGGTTCTCTGCCAGTAAAACGCCATTTCGGTCATAAATTAGACCTCGGTTAGGCGCGATAGGCACTACTTTGATGCGGTTATCGTTCGAGCGGGTTTGATAGTCTTGAAACTGGTTCACCTGAATGTTGTACATGTTGGCAACCAGAGCTCCCATCAAGACAACAATGCCGATAAAAGCAACAATAGCGCGGCTGGCAAACAGACGCGCTTCGGCTTGATAATCTCGGATTTGACTGCGTCGTTTACGAATCATTAACGCTTGGCTCTAAAGTTAAACAACGATTATTCGCGATGATAAGGGTGGTTAGCGGTGATGCTCCACGCTCGGTACAAGCTTTCTGCCATTACGATACGCACTAGAGGGTGGGGTAGCGTTAAGGCAGACAATGACCAGCTTTGGTCTGCTGCAGCTTTGCATGCAGGAGCGAGTCCTTCAGGACCGCCGATTAATATTGATACATCACGGCCATCTAATTTCCAAGCTTCTAACTGCTCAGCGAGTTGAGGAGTGTCCCATTTTTTACCTGGGATATCTAACGTGACGATACGGTTGCCTTTTGGTACCGCCGCGAGCATCGCTTCTCCTTCTTTTTGCAGGATGCGAGCGATATCGGCATTCTTACCACGCTTACCAGCAGAGATTTCAATCAACTCCAACGGCATATCATGCGGGAAACGGCGACGATATTCTTGAAAGCCTTCCTCAACCCATTTTGGCATTTTTGTGCCAACAGCAATTAGTTGAATTTTCAAAAGATTAACCCCAGAGTTTTTCTAGCTGGTAGAGTTCGCGGTGCTCTTCTTGCATCACGTGAAGCATGGCGTCGCCCATATCTAGGACTACCCATTCACCTTCGTTTTCACCTTCCATTCCTAGTGGCTCAAGACCGGCTTTTTTCACTTCTGTTGCAACATGGTCAGCGATGGATGAAACGTGGCGTTTGGATGTACCAGTACAGATGATCATGTAATCTGTCACGCTTGATTTATCTTCCACATTTAGGACGATAATGTCTTCCGCTTTCATGTCGTCGGCTTTATCAGCTAAAAAGTCTTTCAGTTCTTCGCGAAGCACTCGGTTTTCCTCGGTTTGTCTCTTATCTCTAAAGTGTTTTACATTCTTGCTTGCAAAACAGGTCGCGCACTATATCACGCTTTGATTTTTAAATTGCCAGCTTAATATCAGGAGAGCAGGTTTCTAAGCTCAACTGATGAATAGTTGGCCATACAGACTCGTCATACTGAGTTTTGGCTTTTATCTCGGCTTGAGCCAACAAGGAGAGCAATGCACAAATACGACTCGCTGATAAGCGGGTCAGTGCTGCGTTATAGAGTGGACGCTTGTTTTGCCAAACTCGATATTTCTCAAATACCTGGTTCATTCCCATTTGAGTTAAGTCTTGATGCATATTTAAAAGTTGGCTCAACTCTTTTTGTACACTTCGAATCAAGATCACGGTCTCAACCCCTTCCGCCTCAAGTTGGCGAAGAATACGTTGTGCACGGTTTGCTTTACCTGCCAGTAAGGCGTCGATCCAGTTAAAGGTAGTGAAGTGATTATGGCGACTTAGGGCTTCCTCTAAACGTATGATGGTCAGCTCACCATCCGGATAGAGTAGGGCCAATTTCTCTAAGCTTTGTGTCAATGCAAATAGGTTACCTTCATGCCATTGAGCCAACATTTGCAGTGATTGCTGATCGGGTTTTAGTCCCAACGTGCGGCAACGTGTCTGAATGAACATAGGTAGGCGTTGAAGGTCTGGCGACAAGCAGCTTACCCAATCGCCTTTTGAGCTTAATGCTTTGAACCATTTCGCATTTTCTTGGGCTTTGGTCAGTTTGCTACCAACAATGACGAGCATGATGTCATCATGAAGCATATCACACAGTGTTTGCAGCTCTTTGCTGACGGCGGTTGTTACGCCACTTTCAGGAATTTCAAGCTCAATCAATTGACGGTTTGAAAACAGGCTCATCGCTTGGAAACAGTCGTAAACTTGGTTCCAGTCGATGCTAGCATCCACCGCAAAACGGTGTTTTTCCTCAAAACCTTGCTGAAACGCTGCCTTTTGGATTGCTTGGCGGCTTTCTTGAATCAGTAACGGCTCATTACCAAAGATTAAGTAAACCTGTTTAACTTGTTTAGTTAAATGATCCGTTAGCTTATCGGCATAAATTCGCATAGTGACTAAGAGTTTTTGTTCGCTGGCTCAGAGATTTGTCCTGCTTCATATTCGGCACGAATACGGCCCAACTGGCGCATCATCTGTTTTGCAGCTTGCAAGCGCATCTCGTCTTCAATTACGTCACGCTCAACAGATTTTGCAAGTGCGGTCAACGGGTTGTCTAGGTAGTTGCGGTTTACTGTTGTCGTAAAGTTTTTAGAACCATAGCCAGGAATTGTCACACGGTATTTTACTACGTATGTCAGCTCTTTTTCTGCTGCACGGCTATTTTGATAAAGCGATAGTGTACGCTCATCGATTGTCGCTTCCGTCAAATGAAGGTTGGGTACCGTCGATGATGGTTGAACAAGTTCAACTTTGTTCAGTTCGAGTTGAGAGCGAACATAGCGAGTTAATTCACTGTATTCATCGTAGCTGGAGAAAGACATAGTGTGCAGCTCTTCCGGTACGGAATACTCGCCGCGAAGGTGAAAACCACAGGCAGAAAGAAGCCCCGCTAATACCAATACCACTGGTAGTTTAATCAAAGAGAAAAAGCGCATTGATTGTATTCATCCTAAATTGAAGGGGTTATTTACCTTAAACCACTCATGTGAATGGTTTGAGGTAAATAAACAGGGTAGAAAACTACCCTGTTTAATGACTCTTGGTTAACAAATAAGTTCGCTAAACAGAGACAAATTGACAGCTGCGATTAGTTTGCAACGATGTTCAGCAGTTTACCTGGAACGTAAATAACTTTACGAATAGTCAGGCCATCAGTGAACTTAACCACGTTTTCGTCGTTTAGACCAAGCTGTTCGATATCGTCTTTAGAGATATCAGCTGGGACTGTTAGCTTCGCACGTAGCTTACCGTTAACTTGAACAACGATAGTTTTTTCGTCTTCAACTAGCGCTTTTTCGTCAAACGTCGGCCATGCCGCGTTATCAATGTCTGTTTCACCTAGTGCTGCCCATAGCTCGTATGAGATATGCGGAGTGATAGGGTAAAGCATGACAACAATAGCTTTCAGTGCTTCGTCAAGGATTGCACGATCTTGCGCAGATTCTTGAGGCGCTTTCGCTAGTTTGTTCATCAGCTCCATGATCGCTGCGATCGCGGTGTTGAATGTTTGACGACGAGCGATATCGTCCGTCACTTTCGCGATAGTCTTGTGAACGTCGCGGCGAAGTGCTTTTTGATCACCAGAAAGCGCTGAGGTATCTACTGCTTCTGCTGCACCTTTCGCTGTGTGCTCTTTCACTAGTTTCCAAACACGTTTTAGGAAGCGGTTCGCACCTTCTACGCCAGACTCTTGCCATTCAAGTGTCATGTCCGCTGGAGACGCGAACATCATGAATAGACGTACTGTGTCAGCGCCGTACTTGTCTACCATTTCTTGAGGGTCGATACCGTTGTTCTTAGACTTAGACATCTTGATCATGCCTGAGTGCGTTACATCACGACCTTCAGTGTCTTTAGCAGAAGTAATGCGGCCTTTACCATCACGTTCAACGGCTACGTCTGTTGGAGCTACCCACTCTTTGCCGCCTTTCTCGTTCTCGAAGTAGAACGCATCAGCCAGTACCATGCCTTGACACAGTAGTTGCTTGAACGGTTCGTCAGAAGTTACGTAACCCGCATCGCGCAGTAGTTTGTGGAAGAAGCGTGAGTACAGTAGGTGCATACAAGCGTGCTCGATACCACCGATGTATTGATCTACTGGTAGCCAGTAGTTTGCTTTTTCTGGGTCTAGGATGTCGTCCGCTTGTGGTGAACAGTAACGCGCGTAGTACCAAGAAGATTCCATGAACGTATCGAACGTATCTGTCTCACGTAGAGCAGGTTCGCCGTTAAAGGTTGTCTTCGCCCACTCTTTGTCTGCTTTGATTGGGCTAGTGACGCCGTCCATTACCACGTCTTCTGGAAGAATCACTGGTAGTTGGTCAGCAGGTACTGGGTGAACTTCACCGTCTTCAGTCGTTACCATTGGGATTGGTGCGCCCCAGTAACGTTGACGAGATACACCCCAGTCGCGTAGACGGAAGTTTACAGTCTTAGTGCCTTTGCCCTCTGCTTTTAGCTTCGCTGCGATTGCGTCGAATGCCGCTTGGAATTCTAGGCCATCGAATTCACCTGAATCGAACAGCACACCTTTCTCAGTGTATGCTGCTTCAGAGATGTCTAGCTCGCTGCCATCAGCAGGCTTGATAACTGGCACGATGTCTAGACCGTACTTCGTTGCGAACTCGTAGTCACGTTGGTCGTGCGCAGGTACAGCCATTACCGCGCCTGTACCGTAGTCCATCAGAACGAAGTTTGCTACGTATACTGGTACTTCGCGGCCGTTCAATGGATGAATAGCAGTAAGGCCAGTTGCCATACCTTTCTTCTCCATTGTCGCTAGCTCAGCTTCTGCAACCTTGTTGTTCTTACATTCGTCGATAAACGCTGCAAGCTCTGGATTGTTCTCTGCTGCAAGAGCTGCAAGAGGGTGGCCGGCTGCGATACCCACGTAAGTCACACCCATTAGCGTATCTGGACGTGTTGTGTAAACTTCTAGGTCTTGTTGACCCTTAACTTCAAACTTCAGTTCAACACCTTCAGAACGACCAATCCAGTTGCGCTGCATGGTTTTCACCATTTCAGGCCAACCTTCAAGCTTGTCTAAGTCGTCTAGTAGCTCTTGAGCGTACTCAGTGATTTTGATGAACCATTGAGGGATTTCTTTTTGCTCTACAGGCGTATCACAACGCCAGCAACAACCGTCTTCAACCTGCTCGTTTGCAAGAACAGTTTGGTCGTTAGGACACCAGTTAACAGAAGAAGTCTTTTTGTAAACTAAACCTTTCTCGTAAAGTTTAGTGAAGAACTCTTGTTCCCAGCGGTAGTACTCCGGTGTACATGTTGCGAATTCACGGTTCCAATCGTAACCAAAGCCTAGAAGCTTAAGTTGGTTCTTCATGTATTCGATGTTTTCGTAAGTCCAAGGTGCTGGCGCAGTTTTGTTTTTTACTGCTGCGTTTTCTGCAGGTAGACCGAATGCGTCCCAACCGATTGGTTGCATCACGTTTTTGCCTTGTAGGCGTTGGAAACGAGATACTACATCACCGATAGTGTAGTTGCGCACGTGACCCATGTGCAGTCGACCACTTGGGTATGGGAACATGGACAGACAGTAGAATTTTTCTTTATTTGGGTCTTCACTTACAACAAAGGTTTTGTTGTCATCCCAGTGCTTTTGAACTTTTTGTTCAATATCTTGTGGGTTGTATTGTTCTTGCATCGATGGTATCCGTTATCTTGGAATTTGTGAGTTCGGTTAGAACAGACTTAAATAGATCGTCATAGAATACCTAAAGCTAGGGATCACAACAATAGCCAATCTGTACCCATGCGCCCTTAAGTGACGCAGGTAGGAGAAAGATGGAGGTCAGTTATGCCTAAACGTAAAACAGGTTATGAGGAAATGCTCGAGGATGTGATTGAAACCTTGAAGCACAGTCCGGAAGAAGTTAACAAAGCGATTGAGACGTCGGGCAAAGTGGTGGATGCTGCTAATGACTTGACCAAAGATGAATTGGCTTTAATCAAAGCGTACCTTAAAGCAGACTTAAAAGAGTTTTCAGAGAGTTACGAGGATAGCAAAAGCGGTCCGTTTTACTTAACGATTGCGGATTCGATATGGCAAGGGCTGTTAGAGATTACAGACCGAACTAAAGTTGAGTGGGTTGAGTTGTTCGATGACTTAGAGCATCAAGGGCTATATGAAGCAGGAGAGGTGATAGGCTTAGGCACTTTAGTCTGTGATGAGTGTGGTCACAAGACAACGTATAACCACCCAACAGTAATCATTCCGTGTATTAAGTGTAGTCACAAAGGCTTTACTCGTCAGTCATTAAAGCCATAAATGGCGAGTAACGACTGTATAATGCAATGAATAAAAAAGAGGCTTAGTCGCCTCTTTTTTGTCTTTTCTACTTGTGCCGTCCTAAATAAGGTTGACACTTTCCACCCCAAAATTGGAGAGTGTTATGAAATCAACAACTAAAAGAACTCAGCGC